>JBKJKM010000222.1:0-11965 GCA_046597375.1 Acidimicrobiales bacterium
TCGAGAAGCCGGTCTCGCCGCAGGACATCGGCGACGCCCTTGCCCGCCTGGTTCGGTTCCTCGACGCGCCGGTGCGCCGCCTCCTCGTCGTCGAGGACGACGACCGGGAGCGCAGCAGCATCATCGAGCTCATCGGCGGCGGTGACAACGAGCTCGTCATCGTCGGGGTTGGTTCGAGCGAGGACGCCATCGCCGCGCTGGAATCCGAGGCCTTCGACTGCATGGTGCTCGACCTCAAGTTGCCGAAGACGAGCGGCTTCGGGCTCCTCGAAAACGTGAAGTCTGACGAGCGTTGGCTCGACATGCCGGTCATCGTCTACACCGGCAAGGAGCTGACACGGCGGGAGGAGACGCGGCTGAAGAAGTACGCCGAGACGATCATCGTCAAGGACGTGCGCTCGCCCGAACGCCTGCTCGACGAGACCGCGCTGTTCCTCCACCGCGTCGAGGCGCGCATGCCGGCCGAGAAGCGCCGGATGATCGAGCAGCTCCACAGCGCCGACGCCGTGTTCGCCGAGAAGAAGATCCTGATCGTCGACGACGACGTTCGCAACGTGTTCGCGCTGACGAGTGCCTTCGAGGGGCGCGGGATGGAGGTGCTTTTCGCCGAGAACGGGCGCGAGGGCATCGAAGTGCTTCGACAGAACGCCGAGGTCGACCTGGTGCTGATGGACATCATGATGCCGGAGATGGACGGCTACGAGACGATGCGGGCCATCCGGCTCCAAGCGGAGTTCAAACGACTGCCGATCATCGCCCTCACGGCCAAGGCGATGAAGGGCGACCGGGAGCAGAGCATCGCCGCCGGAGCGTCGGACTACATCACCAAGCCCGTCGACGTCGACCAGCTCCTTTCTCTCATGCGGGTCTGGCTCTACAAGTGACGCCGGCGCCGGGTCTCTCCGAGCCGAGCCCCGACGCCGAGCGGGAGGCGATCGAGATCGACCTCCTCCTCGAGGCGGTCTATCGACGGTACGGGTTCGACTTCCGGGAGTACGCGCGCGCTTCCCTCCGTCGACGGCTCTATCGGCGCGTGGCGCTCGAAGGCCTCGGAAGCCTGACCGGCCTGCAGGAGCGGCTGCTCCACCAAGCTGACTGCATGGAGCGCCTGCTCCTCGATCTGTCGATCAACGTCACGGCTATGTTTCGCGACCCCGGATTCTTCCGGACCTTCCGAAGCAAGGTTGTGCCTCTGTTGCGCACCTACCCGTTCATCCGCGTCTGGAGTGCCGGGTGCTCGACTGGGGAGGAGACCTTCTCCCTGGCCATCCTGTTGCAGGAAGAAGGCCTGTACGACCGCACGAGGATCTACGCGACCGACATCAACGAGGCGGTGCTCCAGCAGGCCCGCCAAGCCCTCTTCCCTCTCGAGAAGATGCAGGAGTACACCGAGAACTACCAGGCTGGCGGTGGTGTCCGGTCGTTCAGTGAGTACTACACGTCGGGCTATGGCGGCGCCCAGTTCGACCGGAGCCTGGCCGACAACATCGTGTTCGCGCGCCACAACCTCGCCAGCGATCGCAGCTTCAACGAATTCCAAGTCATCATCTGCCGCAACGTGATGATCTATTTCGACACGCCCCTGCAGAACTCCGTGCATCACCTGTTCTACGAGAGCCTCTCGCGATTCGGTCTCCTGGCCCTCGGGCCAAAGGAGAGCCTCGCGTTCACGCCGCACGCTGATGCCTACGACGCCCTCGACCTGCAAGAGAAGTTGTATCGGAAGGTCCGGTGAGCGCCTCCGGGGCCACCCCGGTCGTGGCCGTCGGTTGTTCCTGGGGCGGGCTCGAGGCCGTGTCCGCCGTGCTCGAGGCGATCCCCGCCGACCTGATGGCCACCCTCGTCGTGGTGCAGCACCGGATGCATCGCCAGTCTCAGCTCGACTCGCTGCTCGGTCAACACACCACGTGGTCGGTGTGCGAGGCCGACGACAAGGAACGTCTGTCACCACAACGGGTGTACCTGGCCCCTCCGGGGTACCACCTGTTGGTGGACGGGGACTGCTTCGCGCTCTCGACCGAGGCACCGGTCCGCAACAGCCGTCCGTCCGTCGATGTCCTTTTCGAGTCGGTGGCCGAGGCCTTCGGCGCCCGGGCCATCGGTGTGGTGCTCACCGGCGCAAACGCCGATGGGGCCCGTGGGCTGCAGTCGATCGTCCGCCACGGCGGCTCGGCCTTGATCCAGGACCCCGCCACCGCCGAGCGGCGAGTCATGCCCGATGCGGCGATCGCGACGGGCGTCGATGCGGCAGTTGTCTCCCTCGACGCCCTCGGGTCAGCGATAGTCGAGCGCGTCCTGGCCATCTCGACCTCCCGCTCGGAGGCCTCCACATGAACGGCGCCGTGCCCATCCTCGCCGTCGACGATCGTCCCGACAATCTCCTGGCGGTGGAAGCGGTGCTCGAGCCGTTGGCCCTCAACGTGATTCGCGCCACTTCGGGCCAGGAGGCACTGCGACATCTGCTGTCGACGGACGTCGCCGTGATCCTGCTCGATGTGCAGATGCCCGGCCTCGACGGCTACGAGACAGCCCGGCTCATCAAGGCGAGGGCCAAGACGCAGAACATCCCGATCATTTTCCTGACGGCGCGCGATCGGGCGATCGAACACGAGCTCACGGCGTACGACTCCGGTGCCGTCGACTACCTGGCGAAGCCGTTCGCCCCCGAGGTGCTGCGGGCCAAAGTGCAGGTCTTCGTCGACCTCTACCGCAAATCCAACACCATCGTCGAGCAGCGCGAGTTGCTCGAGCGGCGGCTCGGGGAGCGGGATCTGGCCGAGGCGAACCTGCGTCTCCAGACCATCGAGCTCGAGAGATCGAACGCCGAACTCGAGCGCTTCGCCTTCGTCGCCAGCCACGACCTGCGCGAACCGCTGCAGGTCGTGGCGGGCTTCCTCGACCTGCTGCGCACCCGTCTCGATGCCGACGACGCCGCCGCCGCGCTCGTCGGCGAGGCCACCTCCGGCATCGAGGCGATGTCCGGCCTGGTCGACGACCTCCTCAGCTACGCCCGGGCCAGCACCGAGCCTCAGAAACCGGAGCTCCTCGATCTCGACGAGCTGCTGGCCGGCGTGCGGGCCGAGCTCTCCGAGAGCCTCGAACGCTCCGCCGTGCTCTTGACCAGCGATCCCCTGCCGGCGGTGTTGGGTGACCGCTGGCAGCTCGGTCGACTGCTGCTGCACTTGGTCGACAACGCCATCCGTTACCGCTCCGAGGAGCCTCCGCAGATCCACGTCGGCCTCACACGACGAGACGCCTTCTGGGTTGTAAGCGTGCGAGACAACGGTCGGGGGATCGATCCACTGGAGATCCCGCGCATCTTCACGATCCTGGGCCGGAGCCATCCACGTGAGGGCGAGGGAGGCACCGGCGTCGGCCTCGCGCTGTGCCGTCGGGTCGTCGAGCGGCACGGTGGAGAAATCTGGATCGAGTCGGTCGAGGGCGCGGGCGCCACCGTGTCCTTTACGCTTCCTGTGCCGTCCGAGGGCGCCGGCGGGTGACCCATCGACTACTGATCGTCGACGACAACTCGGCCTACCGCACCTTGGTCCGCTATGCCCTGGCTGACTGTGCCATCAAGGTCGTCGGCGAGGCGTCGACGACCACCGCCGGCATCGCCCGTGCCCGGGAACTGCAGCCCGACCTCGTGCTGCTCGACATCGTCCACCGGGGCGAGGATGCAGTCGGCGCCATCCGACCCCTTCAGGAGGCGGCACCGACGGCGACCATCGTCGCCGTGGCGGCCTATGCGGAGCACGAGCTGTGGAGTCGCGCGCCGAATGTCCACAACGTGGCCTACCTACCGAAGTCGACGCTGCCGACGCGGCTGTGCGAAGAGCTGGTGCGGATCCTTTCGACCCGTCACGACACCGATGACATCGAGGCGACCTTCCGGGAGCGCTTCCCCGCCGACCTCAGGAGCGCCCGTGCAGCTCGACGGTTCGTGTCCGGAGTGCTCGAGGGTTGGGGCTTCAGCGGCTTGGTCGATGAGGCCGTCCTCCTGGTCAGCGAGCTCGTGACCAACGCCGTGATCCATGCCCACTCGAACGTGGAGCTCGCCGTGCACCGCCGAGCGACCCGGGTGCGCATCGAAGTGATCGACACCGCACGCGACCATGTGCGCCGGCGCGATGCGCAGGAGGACGCGCAATCGGGACGGGGCATGGCGCTCATCGAGGTGTTGGCGGCGGCCTGGGGCATCGACTCGCTGTTGTCCGGCAAGAGCGTGTGGTTCGAGCTCGGCCGTCCGGACCTCGAGTGACTGAACCCTCCGTCTCGCCGCTCGTCGACGACCTCGTGGAGGAGCGTGACCGCCTCGAGCAACTCCTCCTCCGACTTCCCGGCATTCACGCCGAGCTCGATGCCGAGCGGCTTGTGGAGCGGATGGCCGAGGGCGCTCGGGAGGTCATCGGTGCCGAGTTCGCCGTCTACATCGGCGTCGGGTCGGACCCGCCGAAGCAGGTGCTCGTCGGACTCGACAGCACGGACTTCGACGACCTTCCGGCGCCGCTCCTGGCGCCGCTCCTGGCGGCGAGCCTCACCGGCGAGCCCTCGATCCTGCGGGTGGACGACACGACCCGCTGGGCCCTGAGCGAGGAAGCGGCACGGCCCTACGGCTCGATGCGAGGCGGGATCGTGGTGCGCAGCTACCTGGCGGGTGCCGTCGTGGCCCGGTCCGGTGACGCGCTGGGCGCCCTCTTCCTCGGCCACCAACAGGCACGGCGGTTCGTGGATCGTGATGAACGGATCCTCGGCGCGATGGCCGCCCATCTCGCGGTCGCCCTGGAGAAGGCGGATCTCCTGGCGGAGCGGGCCCAGGTCGCCAGGGTGCTCCAGGAGACGCTCTTGCCTCCGCTGCTCCCGACCATCCCGTTCGTCGACTGCGCAGCGCGATATCGGCCGACTGGTTCCGGCAACCTCGTGGGCGGCGATTTCTACGACGTGTTCTCAACGTCGGCGGACGTCTGGGACGTCGTCCTCGGCGACGTGAGCGGCGTGGGGCCGGAGGCGGCGGCGCTCACCGGCCTCGCTCGCTACACCGTGCGGGCCGTGGCCCGTGACGAGACACCGTCACGGGTGCTGTCGGCCCTCAACGAGGCGCTGAACAACCAGCGCACCGGCGACCGATTCTGCAGTGCGGTGCACCTGCGACTGTCGCCGATGGCGACGGGCGTCGACATGGTCCTGGCCAACGGGGGCCATCCGCCAGCGCTGGTGCTGCGCGACGACGGGAGGGTGGAAGCCGTCGACCATGAACCCGGACTTCTCCTCGGGCTCTTCGAGGAGACCGGCATCGTCGATCAGCGCCTGCGCCTCGAACCCGGGGACGCCATCGTCTTGTACACCGATGGCGTGATCGAGGCGAGGGAGCCGTCGACCGGCGACCAGTACGGCCAGGAACGACTCGAGGCCCTTCTGGCCAGGTGCGCCGGTCGGACCGCCGACGGCATCGCCCGTCGCCTCGAACTCGCCGTCATCGACCACCAAGACGGCGAGGCGCTCGACGACGTCGCCGTTGTCGTGATTCGAGCGGCTCCCCGAGCCGGCTCGCTGTCGCTGCGCTAGCTGCGGGCCCGACGCGTCCTGGACGCTTGCCCGTTTTCGGCTCGCAGTAGGTCGCGGATCTCGGCCAAGAGCACGGCCTCGTCGGAGGGCGGCACCACGTCCTCGGGAGCCACGTCGGTGGTGGCCCGAAGCTTCTGGGCCCGCGTCGCCGCCTTGAGCACGAGGAATATCACGAGCGCGATCACGATGAACGAGATCAGCGTGTCGAGGAAGTTGCCGTAGGACACTTGGCCGTCGCCGACGTCGAGAACGAGGCTCGAGAAGTCGGGCTGGCCGCCGATCGCCGCGATCAGCGGTGTCAGCACGTCCTTCACCAACGACGACACTACGGCTCCGAAGGCGGTGCCGAGGATGACGGCGACGGCCAGATCGAGCAAGTTCCCACGGAAGAGGAAGTTCTTGAACTCCTTGAGCATGTTGCCTCCTGGGTCGTGACGCCGGGAGGCTATCCGCCGAGGTGCTTGCGACTCGCCGGGAAGCACGTGCCGAGCACACGCCGCAGGACGGGCTGAACGATCGCTGCCAATGCCTCGTTGGCGTAACCGACCCAGGCGACGGGTGTGGTCGTGTCGAGGGGCGCGTCGAGGGGGTCTCCCCATGGCGTCGTGACCACGCCGCCGGCTTCCTCGAAGAGCAGCGCCGTGCAGCAGTCGTAGGGGTGGCAGGCCACGTCGGAGGGCCAGCCGAGCTCGGCGAAGGCAAGTGGTCGCACGTCGCCCAACATCCGATCGTGACCGGCCATGAGCTCGTAGAACTGCCCGCCGGTCGAGAGGTATTGATCGTCGAAGATGGCCACGTCGGTGCGGTCGCCATGCCCGTACAACTCGGCCCAAAGCTGCTCCTCGAAGGCGGCGATCCTCGCCTTTCCCTGTGGGAAGAAACGGGCGAAGCTGGCCCATCCGTGCTCGAGGTCGACGGCGCTCGAAGGCCGGAGGACCAGCGGGGCGCGCGTACCGGTGACCAGGTCGACACGCTCGGCGACGAGTCCCTCCCGTCCTGCGCCTCGGATCCCGCTGACCTGGTCGACTCGGCCCTGCTTCGACGTCGGGATCTCTGTCATGGCCGCCACGACCAGATCGGCAAGGCGCGCCCGGGTGCCGTCATCCGAGCGGCGCGCCACCGCCGCCAGCACCCAGGCCGACCGCTTGTCGTACATCAGGCCTCGGGTGCCGTCTACGGGGTCGACGATGCACGTCCACCGGGGTTCATCCGATCCGCTCCCCGGGAGGATCACCGGATCGTCGAGGCCCTCCGTGATGAGCTCCACCGGGTCATTCGCCGGCCAGTGCCTTGCGAACCACCCGAGTAGCGCCTCGTCGGTGATGCGGTCGACGCCGTAGAGGGTGTCGGCCGAGGTCCGGCCCTCCACCGCTGCGAAGTCGGCGCCCCTCCCTCGAGCCAGGATCACTTCGTCGCGGAGGTCGTCGCCGAGCCGGCAGAGCAGGAGGCGGATGGCCTGGAGGTCGAGCCGACCTTCGGAGCTGCCCACGGCCCCATCTTGGCCCGACCGCGCTGAGGGGTCCGCGCTCTCCCATCGGGAGCGGGACCCCGCATCGCGACCGCGCCCCAGGATGTGTGACCAACACGGGGGCACGGTCCCGTACTGGATCGGCCAGACCATCGCTCATCTGAGGGGAGTTGCCCACCCCGTTCCCCCCGGAACTCTGAGGGACTCAGTCGGGGCGTCGAGCGAGCAGCTCCGCGTGAAGGACGACGAAGAACCCGTCTTCGTGCGCCGCCCACGACCGCCACGCAGCCGCCAGGTCGGCCAGCTCCTCGCCGGTCGAAAGGCCATAGTCCACCGCCTGCGCTGCGAAGGCCGATGAGACGACCCGATCGGCCCACAGACCGCACCACCAGTCCCGGCTGTCGGCATCGGCGAAGGTCCAGGTCGAGCTGCCTGGCTCGATGTCGTTGAACCCGGCTTTCTGCACCCAGCCCAACAGGTGGCGCCCGGCGTCGGCGTCGGCGCCGTTCCGCTCGGTCACCAGGTGGTAGAGCTCGAGCCAGCGCGAGAGCCGATCGTCCGCCGGCGCCCAGGTGAAGGCGCCGTAGTCGCTGTCCCGCACGGCCAACCGTCCGCCAGGTCGCAGCACACGCCGAAGCTCGCGCAACGCCGCAACCGGGTCGGTGAGGTGTTGCAGCACCTGGTGGGCGTGCACCACGTCGAACGAAGCGTCGGGGAGGTCGAGGGCATAGATGTCCCCCGTGGCGAAACGGACGTTCCCGACGCCGGCCTCGAGCCGGTGGGCTTCGGCCTCGGCCACCACCTCGTCGGCAACGTCGATGCCCACGACCTCGCCGGGGGCGACCCTCCGGGCGAGGTCGACGGTGATGGTGCCGGGTCCGCATCCCACGTCGAGGAGTCTCTGCCCCGGCGCCAGGTGGGGGAGGAGGTAGCCACAGGAGTTCTCGGCGGTCCGCCAGCGGTGGCTGCGCAGCACCGACTCGTGGTGGCCGTGCGTGTAGGTGTCGCCCATTGCCACATCGTCGCTCATCTCGCGCGTCGGTAAGTTCTGCGCCGTGACCGCAGGGACGGAGGTGTCGAGGTCGTCGACGCGTTGGCCGGTCGTATTCCTTCTTGCCAGCGTCTTCTTCTCGGCTGCCGGGGCCATCGCCCAGGCGACGGTGCTCGGCAAGCAGGTCTATGACCTCACCGGACGAGAGCTCGATCTCGGATTGCTCGGGCTTGCGGAATTCGCTCCTGCGGCCTTGCTCGTGCTCGTCACCGGCTCGGTCGCCGACCGGTACGACCGACGACGCGTGACCGCCATCGCCGCCGTCGGCCAGGCCGCGGTAGCGGGCGGTTTGGCCTGGTACGCCACGACCGATCCGACGTCGGTCGCGCCGATCTTCGGACTCGTCTTCGTCTCCGGGGTCACCAGCGCGTTCGCCGCACCCGCAGCCCGTTCGCTGCCCGCTGATGTCGTCGAGCCCGAACGCCTGCCATGGGTGATCGCACGCTTCTCTGGGTCATGGCAGGCCGCTCTGGTGGTCGGACCGGTGGTGGGAGGCTTCCTCTACACGCGGGGCGTCGAACTGCCGTACCTGATGGCTGCCGTCCTGCTTCTCGCCTCTGCTCTCGCCGTGCTGCTCGTGCGGGTGAACACCCCCGCGCCTGGCGCAGCCGACCGAAAGCCGGTCGCCCTCGAGGTGACGGCCCTCGAGGGTGCCGCCGCGGAACCCGTCCTCGGGCACGGAGCGGCCAGCGATGCTCCGCCGAAGGCGAGCGTGCGCGATGCCGTCGAGGGGCTGCGGTTCATCCGTCACCACCCGGTGCTGCTCGGGGCGATCTCCCTCGACCTGTTCGCCGTGTTGTTCGGTGGCGCCGTGGCGTTGCTCCCCGCCATTGCCACCGATCGCCTCGGTGTCGACGCCGTCGGTCTCGGTTGGCTGCGGGCGGCCGGTGGCATCGGTGCCGGCGTCGTCACGTTGGCGCTGGCCGTGCGTCCGATCCGCCGACACATCGGCCACCGGCTTCTTGCGGTGGTGGCGGTGTTCGGTGTGGCCACGCTCGCCCTGGGCGTCACCCGCAGCTTCGTGGTCGCCGTCATCGCCGTGGCCGTGCTCTCGGGGGCCGATTCGGTGAGTGTGTTCATCCGCGCGACCCTGGTGCCCCTGGTCACCCCTTCCGACAAGCGAGGGCGCGTGATGGCGGTCGAAAACGTGTTCATCGGCGCATCCAACGAGCTGGGGGCCTTCGAGTCTGGGGTCGCCGGTCAGCTCCTCGGTCCAGCTGGAGCGATCGTGCTCGGTGGCCTCGGGACGCTCGCCATCGCCGGCGGCTGGTGGTTCCTGTTCCCCGCCCTCCGTAACGTCGACGGGTTCCCCACTGGCGAGGATGTCCGTCCACGCGGCTCGTAGGGTGCAGCCATGAGCGACCACACCTACCGCGTCACCGAGATCGTCGGCACGTCACCGGACTCCGTCCAACAGGCCATACGGAATGGCGTCTCCCGTGCCTCGAAGACCCTCCGCAACCTCGACTGGTTCGAGGCCACCGAGATCCGTGGTCACATCGAGAACGGTGAGATCGAGCACTTCCAGGTGACGATGAAGGTCGGCTTTCGACTCGAGGACGACTAGTCGAGGGCCTCGATGTGGGAGGACAGCCTGACGAGGGTCTCCCGCAGCGAGGCGATCACCCCGTGCAACACGCGCCCTTCCAAGCCGGTGGCCGGGATCGCCTCGGCGAACTCGGCGGCCTCGTCGAGGCGTTCGCAGAAGCGGATCCAGGCCACACGTCGGTGCGGCAACAAGAAGTTGGCGTTGTAGGCGAGCTGAAAGCTGGCGCCGGCCGTTCCCTCCGCCGGATCCGACGAGACCGGCATCGACGCCAAGAGGGTGCCGAGGGGGCGGGTGACGCCCACCATCAGCGCGACCGTCGCATCGGCCAACGACTGCTGCTGCTCACCGGTCTCGTGACCGAAGGCGAAGTACCGGCAGAGCATTTGCAGCTCGAGGTCGTAGACCACGTTGAAGAGGTCGGACAGCGCCGCCGTCACCGGATCGGTGATCCAGGGTCCGTCGGTCGCCACGCCGTCGACGGCCCGGACGACCGCTGCGGTGACCGGGTGGGCCGGCGCAAACGTGGGGTCGAGGGCTTGCTGGACGGCCAACTCGTCGGCCATGCGACTGAAGCGCGCGTAGTGCGACGACGTGGAGTCCTCTCGAGCGCCTTCTCCCTGCACGACGATGCGCTCGAGGACGTCGAGGGCGGAAGGCAAGTCGGTCACGGGGACGAGCTCGGGCCATCCGAACGACGCCGGCGTCGCCTGCGCCCACGGAGGACCGATGAACAGGCCCTCCTCGCCGAGCCGGCCGGCCAGGTGCTGCAGACCGAGCTCGAGTGAGCGGTACAACTGCCCCTGGGTCTCGAAGTCCTGACCCCGCGGCAACAGCTCGTTGGTGGACATGGGTGAAGGCCGCGAGCCCTCGGGTCGGAAAGCGGCCGCATCCTCGAGGGCCACGTCGTCCGGCCGCTCGAAGTAGACGAAGTGACGCAACGCCTCCGGACCGAAGGGGAGGAGCGCGAACTGCACCGAGGGCGGGTACCCGTGTGCTCGGTGAGGAAGGTGGGGCCGACCCACGAACGGCGCCGACCCGATGGCGGTGAGCAGGTTGTTGACGAGTGACCAGTGGAGCATCTCCTCGGCGGCGATCAGGCCGAGCTCGCGCCGCCAGCGATCGACGACCTCGACCTGATCAAGGTTGAGGCCGACTCCGGGTTCGGTGCGCAGGCTGAAAGCGGCGTACAGGTACTGGCACATGGCAAGGTGCTCGATCTCGGCGGCCTGGCACAACAGGTAGGAGAGCTCCTTACGGTGCTCGACGACGATCGAGGTGTCCGCCACGGCGGTCAACGTACTGACCGTGTGAAGGTCGCGTGAACGGCGCTTGGTCTGAGCCTCCGCCGGGCGAGCGTCGGTCACGATGTCGCGGTGGACCTGTCTCCCAATGACGAGATCCGTCGGCTCCTGGCGGCAACGACCGTGCCCTAGCGGTATTCGTCCTGACCGCTGGGTCGTCACCGTGGATGCGCCGGATCGGCCTGGACTGTTCGCCACGACGGCGGTCTTCCTGTCCGACCGCCACATCGGCATCGACGCCGTACATGCGGCGACCGTCGACGCTCGTGCGTGCGACGTGTTCCTGACCGACGGGCCCATTGATGGCGTTGCGCTCGAAGCTCGACTCCGGGGCGACGCCGACTAGGCGCCGACGGGCTCGCCGACCCGATCGAGCGACGGTCCCATCAAGTCCTCGAAGTTGCCACAGTAGAAGGCATGGCGCTCGGCATCGCTGCATCCGTCGAGGCTGTTCTCGAAGCGCTTGACCGGGTTACGACCGCCTTCGACGTGGGGGTAGTCGGACGAGAACAGCGGCACCTCGGGGCCCGCCTCGCGCACGATCCAGCCCGCCGACTCATGGGGGTAGGGCGTCACCCGCACCTGGCGCCGGACGTACTCGCTCGGCTTGAGGCTGGCGTTCTGCAAGCGGTCCTCGTTCCGGCGGAAGGCCTCGGCCGCCGAGTCCATCGACCGCATCCAGCCCGGCACCCAGCTGGCGCCGAGCTCGATGAGTCCGATGCGGAGGTCGGGGAACCGCTCGAGCACACCGTCGATGATCATGGTGGCCAGGGTTTGCATGGGCGCGTAGGGGATGGCCATGTACGACACCGACGTGAAGTTGGCGTCGCCACCGTGGAAGTCCGGGACGGGCGGAAGGCCGTTCTCCTTGTACGTGCGGTCCATCGGCTTCTCGCCGCCGACGTGGAAGACGATCGGGACGCCGGCCTCCTGCGCCTGGGCCCACACGCGGTCGAAGCCGACGTGGCTCTGGCTGTGGTGCTGCGGCACGTGCGAGGCGATCATCAACGCAGCGGCGCCGAGGTCGATGG
>JBKJKM010000015.1:0-11776 GCA_046597375.1 Acidimicrobiales bacterium
AGATGCCACCGTTGCGCTGGGCCTCGGCCACGACGTGCATGGCGAGCGTCGACTTGCCCGAGGACTCCGGGCCGAAGATCTCGACGACCCGGCCTCGAGGCAGCCCGCCGATGCCGAGGGCGAGGTCGAGGGCGAGCGAGCCCGTGGAGATGGCGGCCATCGGCACGATCTCCTTGTCGCCCATCCGCATGATCGAGCCCTTGCCGTACTGCTTGTCGATCTGGCCGAGGGCCATCTCGAGTGCCTTTTCACGCTCCATGTGCGTCCCCTTCGTTCGTCGAACCACTCGGTCTGTCGTCACCCTACGAAGGGGGTGTGACAAGAACTCACACAAGTGTAATTGCGAACGCCTGTTCGGGTGGTGGATGGCTGCGCACGACCTACCCCGACAGGTCGAGAAGCCGCTTGCGTAGGAGGTCGAGACCGGAAATGGCGGCGAACTGCCGAACCCTCGGGCGGTCGCCCGGCAGCGTCAGCCGGGTGGCGGTGCCCCGGTCGTCGCCGGGGAGGGCCAGCCCGACGAACACCGTCCCGGGAGGTTGGCCGTCCTGCTCGGTCGGGCCGGCCACCCCGGTGAAAGACAACCCGACATCCGCCCCGAGCATCCGCCGGACACCCAGGGCCATGGCACAGGCGGCCGCTTCGGACACCACCGAGCCCTCGGGCACGTCGAGCAGCGAGAACTTGACCTCGCTGGCGTAGGACACGATGGCGCCACGGAACCAGTCGCTGGCTCCGGCGACGTTGGTGAGGCGCGATCCGACCAGACCGCCGGTCAGGGACTCGGCCACCCCGAGGGTCCAACCGGAGCCCTTGAGGAGGTCGCCGACCGAGGACTCCATCGTCTCGTCGTCGAGGCCGAAGACCAGGTCACCGAGGATGGCGCGGACCTCCGCTTCCTCGGCCGAGAGAAGCTCCCCGGCCGTCGCGGCGTCGGCGGCCTTGACGGTGACCCGCACCTTGATGCCCTCGATCCCGCTGGCCAGGAAGGCGATCGTGGCCCGGCCGCCACCCTCGAGGGCCTCGAGCCTCGGCGCCATGAGCTCGGCCAGCTTCGACTCGGCGACACCCCAGGTCTTGATGGTGCGCGACACGATCGTCGCCGTCTCCCCCGAGCGGGCCTGGAGGTCGGGCACGATCGCCCGCTCCATCATCTCGGTCATCTCGTAGGGAACGCCCGGCACTGCGTAGACCACCTTGTGACCCACGGGGCAGATCAACCCCGGCGCCGTTCCCCGAACTTGTTCGATGATCGTCGCGCCCTCGGGCACGTCGGCCTGGCGGAGATTGTTCTCGGCCATCTCCCGGCCTCGCGAGGCGAACATCGCGCGAATGCGCTCACCGATCTCGTCGTTGCGGACGAGGGCCACGTTCATCACCGCGGCAATGGCCTCGCGGGTGATGTCGTCCTGGGTCGGCCCGAGCCCACCGCACATGATCACGGCGTCGCTGCGGGACAGAGCGATGCGGAGAGCTTGGGTGATGCGCTCGAGGTTGTCGCCGACCTTGGTCTGGAAGTGGGAGTCGAGGCCGGCCGAGGCCAGCCGCTCCCCCATCCACGACGAGTTGGTGTCGACGATCTGGCCGAGCAACAACTCGCTCCCAACGGCGATTATCTCCGTGCGCACACTTGGGCCTTACCTCGCAACGGACTGGGCCGCCTTGCGTCCGTCGATGAGGTACTGCGCTCCGGTGACGACGGCCAACACGACGCCGATCCACAACACCGTCTTGGCCAGCACCGGCGCGTCATCGGTGAGTGGGAGCAGCGCCAGCCCGATGGCCACCTCCTGCACGACCGTCTTCACCTTGGCCCAATACCGCGCCGGCACGGATACGCCCCGCTTGCTCATCCAACTGCGATACGCGCTGATGGCCACTTCGCGAGCGGTGATGACAGCCACCGGCAGCCACCAGAAGGCGTCGGCGAACACCAGAGCGATCAAACCGCCGACGACCAGGAACTTGTCGGCCAGCGGATCGAGGAACGCCCCCGATCGCGTCGTCCCCTGCCGCCGGGCGATGTAGCCGTCGACCCCATCGGTCGCCGCCAGGACGAACCCCATGAGGAACGACGGCCACGACGGACCTTGGGCCACGACGACGACGAGCCACACCGGCGTGAGCACCAGCCGGGCGATGGTAATGGCGTTGGCCGGCGTCAGGATCGCCGTCGGCCCGAACGAGGTCGTGGACACCTACCCCGCTTCGAGGTCGGGGCCGAAGGCGCCGGTGACGGTGACGGTGTGGAACTCGCCGACGGCGAGGGTGTCGGGCACCTCGATGATGCCGTCGATCTCCGGGGTCTCGCGGTGCGATCGTCCGACGCCCGGCCCGTCGACGAGCACGTCGACCTGAAAACCGAGCAGTGCACGGCGCTTCGCCGCAGTAATCCCGTCCTGCAGTTCGGTGAGCTCGATCAGTCGCTCCTTCATCAGGCCCTCGTCGACCGCCCCATCGAGGCCGGCGGCGAAGGTTCCCTCCTCACTCGAGTAGGTGAAGAAACCGACCCAGTCGAGCTGCGCCTCGTCGACGAAGCGCAACAGCTGGTCGTGGTCGTCCTCGGTCTCTCCGGGATAGCCCACGATGAAGTTCGAGCGGAAAGCCGCCTCGGGGAAGCGCGAGCGGATGTCGGCGATGCGGCGCAGGAAACGGTCGCCGTCACCCCAACGGCGCATGCGCCGCAGCAGGGGCTTCGACACGTGCTGCAACGAGAGGTCGTAGTAGGCCACGCCCGAGGGTCCGCCGATCACGCCGATCAGGTCATCGCTCAGGTCGGACGGGTACAGGTACAACAGCCGCGTGCGCGGCACCTTGGCGGCAACAGCCTCGACCAGCGGGACGATCGAGCCCGCGCCCATGCCTTCCACGTCCTTCCCGTAGGACGCCAGGTCCTGGGCGACGAGGACGATCTCCTGGGCGCCCAGCTCGTCGACCTCGCCCAGAATCTCCGCCACGGATCGGCTGCGCTGCTTGCCCCTGAACGAGGGGATCGCACAGAACCCGCACGACCGGTCGCACCCTTCGGCGATCTTCACGTAGGCCCACGGTCGGTCGGACTTGGGTCGAGGCAGGTTGAGGAGGTCGAGCGTCGGAACGGACGGACCCTTGCGCCCGAGCGTCACGGGGACGCCGAAGCCGGCCACCCTGTCGACCTCGGGCAGGGCCTCGGCGAGCTCGTCGCCGTAACGCTCGGCCAGACAGCCGGTGACGATCAGCTCGGCGCCGGCGCGCCGGCCGTCGGACAACGAGAGAATCGTGTCAATCGACTCCTGTCGAGCCGCCTCGATGAAGGCGCACGTGTTGACGACGACGACGTCGGCCGCGTCAGGCCCGGACGCGACCCTCAGGCCGTCGGCCTCGAGGGTGCCGACGAGCTTGTCCGAGTCCACCTGGTTCTTCGGGCAGCCGAGCGTCTCGACCCAGTACGTCCGCGTCTCGGCCACCCGACAAGTCTACGGGCGCATCGACGAGGTCACGAGAGGGTCGCCTTGAGGGTGACGGAGCCACTCCCGCTGTAGCGCTTGACCCGGAGGTACCAGTAGCCGGCCGCCGGCGCGGAATGGGTACAGGTCTCGTCGCTGCCCGATGCATTGGGCCGACAGGCGTAGACCGTGTCGGTCGGTCGGGCGCCGGCCCGGGTGTAAAGGTCGGCGTTGAGGCTGCACGACAGCAACGAGCAGTTCGGCCCGTCCATCACGACCTGGAGCTGGGAGGCTCCCGTCGGCACCAGGATCTTGTAGACCTTCTCCGTCGTCGTCGACGCGATCGACACCGTCGTCACCTGCCCGCTCTGGACCGTCGTGGCCGACGGGTCAGGATCGCCGCCCGAGGAGACGGTGACCGACTTCGACGTCGACGCCGAGCCACCTCGTCCATCGGTAACGGTGAGGCCGACGGTGTAGGTGCCGGCGGCGGCATAGGTGCGGCTGGCGGTACGCCCCGACGCCGTCGAACCATCGCCGAACGTCCAGGCATAGGAGAGGACGTCGCCGTCGGGGTCAGAAGAACTCGCACCGTCGACCGAGACGGTGAGTCCCGACGTCGACGACGCGAAGGCCGCCGTCGGGCTGTTGTTCGTGGTCCCACCGCCGCCACAGAGATCGGTCACGAGGCGGTCGGCTCGGGCCAGGCCGTGGCCAAAGCTGTCGTCGCGCCCGGCTGCTCCCAGGTCCTCGGCCGTGCGGTACAGGGCATCGCGCAGGGCGACGTTGGTCGTCGCCGGAGCACACGAGAGCGCCAGCGCCAGCACGCCACTCACGTGGGGCGTGGCCATGCTCGTGCCCGACAGCGACGAGTACGAGTTGTTGGCGCTGTTGTACGTGGAGACGACGTTGCTGCCCGGCCCGGAGATGTCGAGCTGGGGGCCCCCATCGGAGTACGACGCCCTGGCCTTGGTCGACTCCAGGGCGGCGACGGCGATGACCTCGGGGTACGCGCCCGGGTAGTCGATGCTGTTCGACGCTCCGTCGTTGCCAGCTGCAGCCACGAGGGTGACGCCCTGGCTCCAGGCGTACGTCACGGCGTTGGCGAGCGTGGTCGAGGCGCCGCCGCCGATGCTCATCGAGATGATGTCGGCACCCTGGTCGGCGGCGTCGACGATCGCCTCGGCGATGCCGGCCGTCGACCCCGTGCACTGCACCGAGAGGAGGCCGCCGACGGCGTCGAGCCCCTTCAGCGGGAGGATGGTGGCCTGGCTCACGCCAGCGACGCCGGTGGCGTTCGACGTCGTCGCCGCCACCGTCCCCGAGACGTGGGTGCCGTGACCACAGGTGTCGTTGGGATCACCGTCGCCGGCCACGTAGTCGTAGCCCGGGAGGATCCGCGAGGGCGTGAAGTCCTCATGGGTGCGACGGATGCCGCTGTCGATCACCGCCACCTTCACCGATGGCGACCCGTAGCCCACGCGGTCCCACGCCGCCGGGAGGCCCATCTGCGCTGGCCCGTACTGAGTGCCGTAGCGGGGGTCGTTGGGTGTGACGAGGGCCCGCATACGGACATCGGGTTCGACGTAGGTGACCCCCTCGACGGTAGACAGGGTGGCCCGCACGGATTCGAGCCCGGCGCCGGCCACCACGAGAAAACCGGCCTGGGGAGCCGACCGGAGCACGGGGAGACCGGCCAGCGTCTCCCCGAGGCCCATGGGTGGTGCCCCCCGCTCGAAGCCGACGAGGAAGCGACCCTCGAGCGCGTCGACCGCCGTAGCGACTGGCGACGGTGACGCCGAAGCCGGTGCTGCGAATGCGGTCGGAGTGATGAGGAGCGCAGCGGCCAGAACGGCGGCGGCCGGGCGAGAGCAGCGAAGCATGGGGACCCCTTCGTCGTGCAGTGGTGACGGGGAACGACCGACGCCTCCAGACCTTACGAAGAATGCTGTTCGGCCAGCCCGAGCTCCTCGTAGAGCGCCGTGATCACGGACTGGGTCCGTTCGTGGTTGGCCACCTCACCCGGACGTCCGTTGCAACCGAGCGCAACCACCAGCCCGTACACCGGGTCGGCGAAGGCGACCGACGACTGCTGGCCACCGTGACCGAACGCCGCACCCGACGCATGGTCGCCATAGCCGTAGCGCGCCGGAGCGGACCGATACGACCACGAGTTGCACATCAGCCCAAGTCCCCAGTCGATGACCATGCCGAAGGTCTCATCGCGCATGCCGGTCCGATGCCGAGTGGTCATCGCCGCCACCGTCTCGGGCCGAAGGACCCGCTCCCCCTCGCGTTCGCCTTCCCCGAGGAACATCTCGAAGAGCTTCACCAGGTCGCCGAGCGGTCCGACACCGCCACCGCTCGGTGATGGCCGGCGGAAGCCTCGCCACGAGTCCATCCCCCGCACAGGCACGGGCTCCGGTCGGTGGGCTCCCGTGTCGTACATCACCGCCATGCGGGCTCCATAGGCGGCGTACCGGGCCTCGGTGAGCGACATCCACGAGTCCCCCATGTCGAGGGGCTCGAGGATCTCTTCGTGCACGTAGTCGGCGAAGGCGCGCCCGTCGACCCGTCGCACGACCTCGCCGAGGACGTCGAATCCTGTGACCGCGTGATAGCCCGCACGCGCCCCCGGGACCCAGCCCGGTTCGAGCGGCGAGGCGCAGATGCGGGCCACGAGCTCATCCGACTCGAGTCGCCAGAGGTCGGCGGGGGGTCGCACCGTGCGGAACCCGCCCGTGTGGGTGAGCACGTGCCGGATGGTCACCGCCGACTTGCCGTGTGCCCCGAACTCGAGGAGGTGGGTGGCCACCGGGTCGTCGAGATCGAGGTGGCCGCGCTCCCACAGTTGGGCGATGGCGACGGCGGTGAACGGCTTCGTGCACGAGAACCACGGAAGCAACGTGTCCACCTGCATCGCCACACCGGCCCTGGCCTCGCCGAGCGCCACGCTGATGGGCGGGTGACCTGGTCGGCGCACCTCCAGCTGCGCGCCGAGATGGAGACCGTCGATTCGCCCCCGTTCGAGGAGGTCGACGACCCGCTCGAGGGTCAGAGGGTGACCTGCATGGTGAGCACCGCTTCGCGATCGCGACGAGCAACGAACCCGTGGCGGCGGAACAGGGCGACGGCCGGAAGGTTGGAACGATGCACGTTGAGGCCGATGGTGGTCTTCCCTTCCTCACGCGCTTTGTCGATAAGGGCGGAGAGAAGGAGCCCTCCGACCCCCTTCCCGCGGTGGTCGTGCTCGAGTGCGATCAAGAGCTCAGGCGTCACACCGCCTTCGAAGCCACCCTCCGGGTCGTCGTCGGGGAAGACGCGGAACCATGCCGCGCCGACGGCGTCGAGGTCGGCCTCGGCCACGATCCCGTGGTCACCGGGTCGCCCCCAGCCATCGACGAAGGCCGTCACCTGCGGGTTGGACAGAAGCTGTTCGGACGACGGCCGGTCCTTGCCCAGCGGGGCGGCGGCCTCGTAGAGCATCCCGCGGAGGAAGTGCGTATCGGACAGCATCGCCAGCCTCGTGGTGTACCTGGACGTCGGCATCGCTGCATTCTGTCGCGCCCGACCCGGGAGAACGCCGAAGCTCGTTCAGAAGGCGAGGGCGAGGCCGGCGCGGGGCCACTCGAACGACACCAACTTCCCGGTGGCCGACAGGGTCACGTACGCCGTCCGGAGGTCGGGGCCGCCGAAGCAGATGTTGGTCGTCAATGGGTCGGGCAATGCGGCGTGCTGCACCGACGAGCCGTCGGGCGAGATCACCGTGATCCCGCCGTTACCGATCGTCGCGACACACACGAATCCCTCGCTGTCGACGGCGAGGGAATCGAAGAGCTGGTTGTCCGGCGCCCCGTGCAGCAGGGTGCCGCCGTTGCCGAACGGGGGCGCGGGGTTGGCCAGTTCGCCGGGGCCGGCGAGCGGCCACGAGTACACCCGCCCGGTCTGGGTTTCGGCCACGTACAACGTCGCACCGTCCGGTGAGAGCCCGACGCCGTTCGGCGAGTCCACGGGATACACGACCTCGCGGATCTCCGACCCATCGGCCTTGGCGTAGTAGACGCCGCCGCGATCACGCTCGCGCGCCCGCATGTGGCCATGGTCGGTGAACCAGAACCCGCCGTCGCTGTCGAAGACGAGATCGTTGGGTGCCTTCAACGCATGGCCGTCGCACTCCGTGTAGAGATCGGCGACGGCGCCGGTGGCTAGGTCGACTCGCTGGATCCGACCACCGATGTAGTCCTCGGCCTGGGTGCCGTGATGATCGCCGGGGAGCAGCATCGGGCCGAGCTCCGTCCAGCGCCAGCCCCCGCTGTTGCACACGTAAATCGCGCCATCGGGTCCGATGGCGGCGCCGTTGGCGCTGCCGCCAAGGTTGGCCACCACCTCGGCCGAACCGCCGGTCGCCGGCACCTTGACCAACGTGCCGGAGCGCAACTCGCAGACCAGGAGATCACCGCCGGGCAGCACCACCGGGCCCTCGGGGAAGCGAAGGCCGTCGGCCAACTCGGTGAGCGTCGTCTCGATCATGTCGGGACACTACGCGGACCGTCTCCGTTCAAGCCCGCCGTAGCCTGCGCGTCGTGGCTGAGCCTGCGGCGCTGCCGGTGCATCGATTCGACGACCGGGCCACGTTCAACGCGTGGCTCGCGGTCGAGCACGCCTCGTCCCGTGGGATCTGGCTCGAAGTCGCCAAGAAAGGCAACCCGACGCCATCGATCACCTACGCCGAAGGCGTCGAAGTGGCGTTGTGCTTCGGGTGGATCGATGGCCAACGAGCGACCTCCCCGGTCGACGGCTGGTTCCGACAGCGGTTCACGCCGAGGACGACGAAGAGCCCGTGGTCGAAGATCAACCGCAACAAGGTCGAAGCGCTGGCTGCGGCCGGGCGTTTGGCCCCCTCCGGGGTTGCCGCGGTCGGCGCCGCCAAGGCCGACGGACGTTGGGAACGGGCGTATGCCGGCCAGGCGACGATGGAGGTGCCGGCCGATCTGCAGGCTGCACTCGACGGCGAGCCGAGCGCGGCGTCGTTCTTCGCCACCCTCAGGGGCGCGAACCGTTACGCCGTGCTCTACCGCATCCAGGACGCCAAGCGACCGGAGACGCGGGCCCGCCGCATATCCACATTCGTCGCCATGCTGGCGAGGGGTGAGACGCTGCACTGATCACTGCTGGACGAGCGTGATCCGGTTCCCCTCGGGATCGAGGATGGTGCAGATGGTGGGACCGCCGGGCACGTCGAAGGGCGCACCGGCGATCGAGCCGCCGAGCTCTACGGCGCGGGTCAGCGAAGAGGGAATGTCGAGGACCTGAACGAAGAGGCCGAAACCGGTCGGCATGCCCTCGCCGGCGGCGATGATGTGGCCGTTCGGGCCCGGCTCGGGACCACCAAGACCGGCCGGGACACCCATGATGAACCCGTCGGCGATGTCCCAGTGGAAGAGGGCCGAATAAAAGGCCCGCAGGATCTGGGGGTCGCGCGCGTGAAGCTCCCAGTGGACGACGGGCCGGGCCCAGTCGGCGGCGTCAGCGCCCATCAGACGATGGCCACGACGGGACGGGCGTCGCCGTCGAGCTGATGGAGGTACTCGCTGATCCCGTAGCCTGTGGCCCCTTCGTAGGTCCAGCGGGCCAAGCCCTCGTTGACGATGGTGCCGTTGGCGCGGATGCCGGCTGGTCCGGGGTCGACCCGCAACAGGTCGGCCCGCAGCTCGTGCACACGGTCCCGCTTGTCGGTCACGCGCAGATGGGTGACCTTGTGGGTCACGCCGTCGTCTTCCAGCTCGGTGCGCACGTCCCAATCGGCAACCGACACGTGCTCGCCGGCTTTCCACACCCAGCCGCGATGGAGGTCGCCGGCATCGGTGCCGATTCGGATGCCACCGAAGTGGATGTCGTCGCCGATGTTGATCGAGAACCACCGCCACATCTTCGGCCCACCCCACCGCCTCGGCCCCCACGACTTGTCGCGGTTGCCCCTCGCTTCGGGTCCGAGCACCACGCGCTCGCCGTTGGTCTCGATCCAGCCCGACCAGCGTCCCGCTTGCTCGAGGTGCCCCTTGCCCACGATCTGGCGCGTGGCCACGGAGGAACCCGCGCCCTCCTTGCCCTGACCGTCGGCGCCCATGGCCGGCGTCAATGCGTCGAAGGTGACGTCCATGGCGACCGGGCCGGCGGTCGAGTCTCCTGACGCCGTGATCCGCCACGACTTCAGCGGCGCACGGCGTTCGTAGGTGACGGGTCCGACCACGAGATCGTCGTCGATCATGACCTTCTGCTCACGGACGTGGCGGAGCGCCGCCAAGCCACCACCTGGCACCCAGATCGAGAGTCCGACATCGATCGTGCCCTCGTTCGGACGAATGCCCATGCGGGTGAAGAACCCGGCGTCGGTGTCCGGGCAATAGCAGTTGAAGTAGTAGCTCTCACTCCACGCCGAGTCACCCTCGACCGGGTGTTGGAAGTCGTGTTGTTCGTCAAGGACCGGGCTCATGGTGTGTGCTCCGCTTTCACGATGGTGTGGATGCCGCCTCGCACGAGCCAGTCGGTCACGACGGACATGCGGCGAGGGGCGATGGCGGCGACGAGGTCGTCGAGTATGCGGTTGGTGACGTCCTCGTGGAAGGCACCCTCGTCCCGGTAGCTCCAGAGATAGAACTTCAGCGACTTGAGCTCGACGATGGACGCGTCGGGCACGTAGGCGATCCGCACCGTGGCGAAGTCGGGCTGTCCGGTAAGTGGGCAGACGGAGGTGAACTCCGGCGTCTCGCACATCACCTCGTAGTCCCGGCCCGGGTGGGGGTTGGGCACGGCCAGCAAATCCTTCGATGGCGAGGACGGCACGGCTGTTGTCTAGTCGACGACCAGTCCGTGGAGGTCGGGCGCCAGACGGAGTGACCGGCCCTCCACACCAGCGGCCACCAGCAGTCGATCACCGGCCCGTTGCACGGCATCGACGGAGTCGCGCGTGCACACCGCCAGCAGGCTCGGACCGGCGCCCGACCATGCGCTGGCCAGCGCGCCGGAATCGAGCAGACCGGCCAGCAGACCCGCCGACTCCGGGAACAACGGCGTGCGCTGCGGCTGGTGCAGCCGGTCGTCCATGGCCTCGGGCACCAGCCGGCGGTGGTCAGCCAGGCCGGCCAGCAAGACACCCATGCGGCCGAGGTTGAAGGACGCATCGCTGTAGGGCAGCGTCGATGGCAGCGCCGCTCTCGCCTCTTTGGTCGGAAGCTTGCGGTCCGGCACCAGGACCACGAACGCCAACTCCTCGTCGAGCGGCATACGGAACGCCATCGGTCGGTGGTCGACCGTCGTCGCCGCCACCAGCCCTCCGAGCACCGATGCTGCGGCGTTCTCGGGATGGCCGTCGACAACTGCCGCAACGGCCAGTGGATCGTCGGCGCCGGCGGCCGCCGCTGATGCCGCCGCGAGCGCAGCTGACGAGCCGAGACCACGGCCCACGGGGATCTCGGAGTCGATGCGGATTCTGAAGCGATCGTGTCCGGCGACCATGCGCACGACGCGAGCGGCGAGGTGGTGTGGCGACGACGGGATCTCCGCCCCCTCGCCGCTGGACACGATGCGCAACTCGTCTGCCGGTTCGACCTCGACCTCGACGTACAACGCCAACGCCAACGCCAACGTGTCGAACCCAGGACCGAGGTTGGCCGACGACGCCGGCACGCGTGCACGCACGGCGCAGAAACCTAGCGGCGCGCATGTCACCTCTTCGCCGCCACCCTGGTCCTACTTCTCGACGAGGTGACCCCAAAGCACCTTGTCAGGAGGAAGCAAGCCATGTACGACTTCGCCATCATCATCCTGATGGGACTCGCCATCTTCAAGGTGGTCGACCTGCTCGAGGACTTCGTTCCCCGTCTGGCCTCCTTCCACCTGCTGACGACTCTCGCCCTCGGCATACTCGGAGCTGTCGTCCTCGACTACTCGGTCTTCGCTCGCTACGGCGTCGAACTCCGCACCGCCGACCTCGGCGTGTGGATGACCGGTCTCATGATGGCCGGCACCACCAGCATCTGGCGGGCCGCCTTCCACTGGCTCGGCACGTCGGAGGGTGAGGAGCCCGAAGTCCGTCACCAGCAGCGACCCCGCATCGCCGCCTAATTCCCAACCGCAGCACACCAACCCGATCGAGGGGCACCGCCAACGACGCCGGTGCCCCTCCTTCGCGTTGCTTGTTTGGCTCGCTGCGCCGGAACTGCTGGCTCCGCTCACGCCGGCTGCTCGCTGGCGCTCCCGACGCCGGGCTTGTTTGGCTCGCTGCGCCGGAACTGCTGGCTCCGCTCACGCCGGCTGCTCGCTGGCGCTCCCGACGCCGGGCGGACAGCCGG
>JBKJKM010000034.1:0-2945 GCA_046597375.1 Acidimicrobiales bacterium
CCACCCGACGCCAGCCCGCGCCGTCAGCCCGCACGGCCCAGCCGTTGGTGTCGGCGAGCTCACGGGCACGTTCCTCGTCGTAGACGGTGCCTACGAACTTCGTAGGGTCCATGAAGGCCGGGTCGTCCGCATCCACAAGAGTCTGGGTCACCAGGGTGACGACGGGAGTCGCCAGCCCGGCGTTGGTCAGTCCCTGCTGCAACCAGTAGCCGATGACCCCCTGCGTCTCGGCCACCAGATCGCTGAACGGGTACGGGTGCGAGAGCGACGGGTCGGCCGCACTCTCGAGCGCGAGCATGCCCACCTGAGGCCCGTTGCCGTGCACCAGTACGACCTGATGCTCCGTCGCGGCCTTCGCCAGGGCGGGTGACGCCTCGGCCACGTGCTCGAGCTGGATCGCGGACTCGGGACTCTCGCCGCGGCGAAGCAGGGCGTTGCCCCCCAGAGCGACCACGATCCTCATCGGCGCTCACCCAGGGTGCCGACCATGACGGCCTTGATCGTGTGCATCCGGTTCTCCGCCTGGTCGAACACAATGGAAGCCGAAGACTCGAACACCTCGTCCGTGACCTCGAGCGCCGTGAGACCGGTCGACTGGAAGAGCTCCTCGCCGACCTCGGTGCCCCGGTCGTGGAAGGCCGGCAGGCAGTGCATGAACTTCACGTCGGGATTCCCGGTGGCCAACAGCATCTCGGTCGTCACCTGGTACGGCGCCAACAGTGCGATCCGCACGGTCCACGCCTCGACGGGCTCCCCCATCGAGACCCAGACATCGGTGTAGATGAAGTCCACGTCGGCGGTCCCAGTAGCGATGTCGTCGGTGATCATGATGCGAGCGCCGGTGGACTCGGCGATCCCTCTTGCCGCCTTGATGACGTCCTCTGGATTGCCCAGCGAGGCGGGTGCAACCATCCGGACGTCCATCCCCAGCATGGCGCCGGCGACGAGCAGCGAGTTGGCGGTGTTGTCTCGTGCGTCGCCGACGAACGCGAAGGCGATCTCGTTGTCGTGCTTTTCCGAGTGCTCACGCATGGTGAGCATGTCGCAGAGCGATTGCGTGGGGTGCCACTCGTCGGTGAGTCCGTTCCACACCGGCACTCCGGAGAACGTCGCCAGGGTGTCGGCGGTCGTCTGGCTGAAGCCGCGGTATTCGATCGCGTCGTACATCCGGCCCAGCACCCGCGCGGTATCGGCCGCGGACTCCTTGTGACCCATGTGCGACCCGGACGGATCGAGGTAGGTCACGTGCGCCCCCTGGTCGTGGGCAGCAACTTCGAACGCGCAACGAGTGCGCGTCGACGCCTTCTCGAAGATCAACGCGATGTTCTTTCCGACGAGGCGCTGTCGCTCCGTCCCGCTGCGCTTGGCGGCCTTGAGCCGGGCGGCCAGGGAGAGCAGCGAGCGCCACTCGTCCGGCGTGTGGTCGAGCTCCTTGAGGAAGCTGCGTCCGTACAGGTCGATCGACGTCATGCCGTCACCGCTTCGCGCTCGATGGGGCATGTCATGCACCTTGGTCCGCCGCGGCCCCGTCCGAGCTCCTCCCCCACGACCGGGATCACCCGGATGCCCTGGTCGGTGAGATAGGTATTGGTCGCGACGTTGCGTTCGTAGCCGAGGATCACTCCCGGCGCGACGGCAAGGAAGTTGTTGCCGTCGTCCCACTGCTCACGCAGGGCGCCCAGCTTGTCGATGGGCGTCTTCAGGATCCGGAGGTCGTCGACGCCGAGCACCTCCGCGACGACCGGGAAGAGGTCGAAGTTCTCCTCGATCTTGAAGTCGCCGCCGTCCCCGACCGCCTTCAGCGTGAAGGAGCGCAGCGCTGCGGGCAGGAACGGATACACGCAGAACGCGTCGCGGTCGATCATCGTCATGACGGTGTCGAGGTGCATGAAGGCACGCTCCCTCGGGAGCTCGACCACGATCACCGTGTCGACGTTGCCCGACTGGAACAGGCTCCGCGAGAGGATCTCGACGCCTTGGGGGGTCGACCTCTCCCCCATCCCGATCATGACTGCCCGGTTGCCGATCACGGTGATGTCACCGCCCTCGATGGTCGCGCTTTCGTGGGCCAGCGAGTCGTTGCCGTAGAGGTAGTTGATCTGCGTCGAGGCGAACATCGGGTGGAAGTTGTAGACCACGCGAGAGTTGATCGTCTCCCGCTGGCGCGCGGGCTTGGCCATCGGGTTGACCGAGACACCGTCGTAGATCCAGGCCGAGTTGTCACGCTGGAAGAGGTGGTTGGGCAGCGGCCGCAACAAGAAGTCGTCGGGACCGAGGTAGTCCATGAGCAGGCTCGGTGCGTGCAACAGCGACGCGACATCGCGCTTGAGCACGCCACCGATCAGGACGCTGGCGAGCACGGACGCGGGGGTCGATCCGAGGAGCTCGTCGAGAGGGTCGTCAAGAGCCGGCCCGAAGCGGTTGGCCGTGGTCAGGCGCTCCTGCAGGAAGGCGCGAGCACCGGGCTGGTCGAGCGCCTCGGCGAGCAGCGTCTCGAACTCGTGGACGAGCACACCGCCCGCCTCGAGCTGCCCGACGAAAGCGTCGTGCTCCTGGCGGGCGCGGTCGGCCCACATGACGTCGTCGAAGAGCAGTTCGTCGACGTTGGCGGGGGTGAGTCGGTTCAGCTCGAGGCCGGGGCGGTGGACGATCGCCTGCTTGAGCAGTCCGACCTCGGAGTCGACGTGGAAGTTCATGGTTGCCTCTCGGTTCTCGGGATTGGCTGCGTGGGCGGTCATCGGTATTCCGGTACGGCATCGGGTTGGGTCATCGAGGTGCGCATCCGGAGATAGACCGGGATGCCGACGACGGAGGCGCCGCCCGCCATCAGGAACGGGCCCCAGACGACGTACCAGGAGCTGCCGGTGTTGCGGGAGTAGTAGATGAACGCGATCGACATGACGAGGGCGACGGTCGCCACGGCCAGGTCGAGGACCAAGCGGGGA
>JBKJKM010000056.1:0-13979 GCA_046597375.1 Acidimicrobiales bacterium
CCCGATGGCGCCACGGTGCTTTCCGCCCTCGAGGCGGAACCACCCGACCGGCGGCCCGTCGCCGCCGAGGCGGGTGATCGAGGCCTCAGCGGCCCCGCCCCGCTGCGCGGCGACCGGGAGGTGTGGGTCAGCCTGGACCCTCATCGGCGCATCCCCCCGGATCTACGCGCGTTTCGGGGCGTGGACGGCCCCCGATCGCGCGTAGAACGGCATGAGGAGTGGGCTACGCCAGGCCGAGGACGAGGGACGCGTTGTGGCCGCCGAACCCGAAGGAATTCGACAAGGCCACGCCGTCGCCGATCTCCCGAGCCGCACCATGGACGATGTCGGCCGTGATCTCGGGGTCGGGCGTCTCGTAGTTGGCCACGGGCGGCACGAGCCGGTGCTGCAGCGACAACAGCGACGCCACGGCCTCGACGGCGCCGGCCGCTCCGACGGTGTGGCCCGTGACGCCCTTGATGGAGGTGATCGGCGGCGCCGCGCCCCCGAAGACCTTGAATACAGCCTCGGACTCCGCAGCGTCGTTGAGGGGCGTGGACGTGCCGTGGGCGTTGACGTGGTTGACCGTCGAGAGGTCGACACCGGCATCGTCGAGCGCCAGGGTCATGCAGGCCACGGCTCCGACTCCCCCGGGGGAGGGGGCGGTGATGTGGTGGGCGTCGCAGTTGCGGCCGTAGCCCAACAGTTCACCCAGGATCGTGGCGCCACGCGCCTCGGCCCGCTCCCACTCCTCGAGGACGAGGAAGGCGGCACCCTCGCCCATGACGAAGCCGTCGCGTCCGGCGTCGAAGGGGCGCGAGGCACCCTTCGGGTCGTCGTGGCGACCCGACAGCGCGCCCATCCGGTGGAAGGCCGAGATGGCGGTGGGGGTGATGGCGCACTCGACCCCGCCGGCCAGCACGACGTCGGCCGAGCCCTCGCGGATGAGTCGTCCAGCCTCCCCGATGGCGTTGGCGCCGGCCGCACAGGCGGTGGTGATGCACAGCGAGGGACCGGTCCAGCCGAACTGGATGCTGATGAGCCCGGCGGTGGCGTTCGTCATCATCATGGGGACGAGGAATGGACTGACCCGATCGGCGCCCTTCTCGGCGTAAAGCGTGATCTGGTGCTCGAGGGTGGTGAGCCCGCCGACGCCGGTTCCGGCGACGACGGCGCAACGGGCCGGGTCGGCACCGAGCTCGCCGGCCTGCTTGGCAGCATCGACGGCGGCGGCGAACCCCATCTGGGCGGCGCGGTCCTGCCGGCGGGCCTCTTTGACGTTGAGGTACGCCGTCGGGTCGAAGTCCTTGACCTCGCAGCCGAACTTGACCGGGAGCACGCCGCCGTCGACCAGTGTCCACGGCGCCGCTTGTGACTCGGCGCTCACGATCGTGTCCCAGAAGGTGTCGAGGTCGTTGCCGGCCGGCGTCTTCACGCCCATGCCGGTGATGGCCACCCGGGTTCGATCTGGTTCCGTGCGCGAGCTGGCGGTCATGCCTTGGCGGCCACCTTGCCGGCGACCAGGTCCAAGGCCTGGCCAATGGTCTCGACGCCCTCGAGGTCCTCCTCGGGCACCGAGATGTCGAGCTTCTCCTCGAGGGCCATCACCAGCTCGACCAAGTCGAGGCTGTCGGCGTCGAGGTCGTCCTTGAAGCGAGCGTCTTCGGTGACGGCGCTCTCCTCGACGCCCAACACTTCGACGGCTGCGGACTTCACGATGGCGAAGACGGCGTCGCGATCCATTTCAGTTCTCCTTGTGCATGTTCGGTGTCAGTGGCCCATACCGAGGCCACCGTCCACAGGGACGACGGCGCCGGTGATGTAGCCGGCGAGGTCGGAGGCGAGGAAGGCGACGGTAGCCGCCACCTCCTCCGGGCTGCCGAAGCGCCCGAGGGGCACGGCTGCGGAAAGGTCGTTGCGAAGGGTCTCCGACAACGCGTCGGTCATGGCGGTGGTGATCGGACCGGGCGCGATCACGTTGCAGGTGATCCCCCTGGTTGCCAGCTCGCGAGCGGTGGCCCGGCTGAGGCCGATGAGCCCGGCCTTGGCGGCCGAATAGTTCGCCTGACCGGCCGCGCCGACGGAGCCCGAGACCGAGCCGATGTTGATGATGCGGCCAAACCGGGCCCGCAGCATCTTCGGAGTGGCCCGGCGGATGGTGTGGAAGGCACCGTCGAGGTTGGTGCGTAGGACGGCCTGCCAGTCGTCGTCGCTCATCCGCATCAGTAGACCGTCGCGCGTGATGCCGGCGTTGTTCACCAGCACCTCAGGCGGCCCGAAGGCGGCCTCGACCTGCTTGAACGCGGAATCGACGGATGCCGGGTCGGCGACGTCCACGGCGACGCCGAGCGAGGTGGCGCCGGCTGCTTCCACGGCCTTGCACGTCTGGGCACCGCCTTCGGCGTTACCCGACCAGCCCACGGCGATGTGGGTGTGGCCGGCCTCGGCCAGCGCCACGGCGGCCGCGCGACCGATGCCTCCCGACGCACCGGTGACGAAGCAGATTCGAGAGGTGTTGCTCACGTCCCCCGGCCCCAGCGCAGCAACACGCTGGCCCACGTCATGCCGGCGCCGAAGCCGGACAGGAGCACGAGATCGCCCTCGGCCAGCCGACCCTCCTGGGCCGCCTCGACCAAGGCAAGCGGGATGGAGGCCGCCGAGGTGTTGCCGTAACGATCGATGTTCACGACCGTCTTTTCCATCGGATAGTCGAGGCGCTGGTTGACGGCTTCGATGATCCGCACGTTGGCCTGGTGGGGAACGAACAGGTCGACGTCGGCCATCGTCTTGCCGGCCCGCTCGAGGGCCAGTCCGGCCGACTCGACGACGGCCCGAACGGCTTTGCGGAACACCTCGTTGCCCTGCATCGACAAGAAGTTGTCGCCCGATGCCAGGGTCGCCGCCGTCGTCGGCATCCGGCTGCCACCGGCGCGGACCTCGATGAGGTGGGCGGCGGAGCCGTCGACCCCGAGATCCCAGCCGAGGAGGCCAGGTCCGGTGTCGGTCGCGTCGCAGGCTCGCAGCACGGCGGCGCCGGCGCCGTCGCCGAAGATCACCGACGTCGACCGGTCGGCCGGGTTGAGGAAGCGGCTGATGGTCTCGGCGCCGATGACGAGCACCGTCGAGACCCCGCCGGTGGCGATCATCGATGCACCGACCACGACCGAGTACGCGAAACCGGCGCAGGCGGCGCCCAGATCGAACGCGCCACAGGTGAGACCGAGGCTGTCGGCCACGAACGAAGCCGTCGACGGCACGATCTGGTCGGGGGTGGCGGTCGCCACGATGATCAGGTCGACGTCTGACGGCGTGAGGCCGGCGTCCTTGATGGCGGCGGCGCCTGCCGCCGTGGCCATCGAGGCGGTGGTCTCGTCGTCGGCGGCGATGCGGCGCTCTTTGATGCCGGTCCGCTCGGTGATCCACTGGTCGTTCGTGTCGAGCGTCTGCTCGAGCTCGGCGTTGGTGCGGCGGTGTTCGGGGGCGTAGATGCCCCAACCGGCGACGGCGGTCTGGATCACGATGCGTGCCGCTGGCCGAAGGACCGTTCCGGTGCGCTCATCAGGCCGCTGCGACCCGGAGCCATGCCACCGGCTCGCCTTCTCGGAGCCGCTCGCCCTCGTGGGCGATCATGCCCATCAGGAAGCCGGTGAACGGGCTCAGCACGGCGACGTTGGTGCCCGAGCTCTCAATGGTGCCGATGGCCTGGCCTTTTTCGACCAGTCCGCCCTCGGTGGCGAGGTCGCCGGTCGCCAGCGGGCTGAACACCCCGCGGGACGGAGCGACGACGACGCGTTCGAGCACGCCGAGGACCTCGCCGGCTTCGAAGGACGGAACGACGAGCGTGGGGGTGTCAGGCATGGGCGATCTCCAAGGGCAGGTCGGCGGGCGTGGCGACGTTGCGAAGGGTGACGTCAGGATGGGCTCGTTTGGCGAGGCCCGTGAGTGTGGTACCTGGTCCGACCTCGACAAAGGTCGAGGCACCGAGAGCGACGAGAGCGGGCATCGTGGCGGCCCACCGGACCGGGCGTATCAGCTGCTCGGTGAGACGGTCGGGCCAGCCAGCAGCGTCGGTGTAGGGGCGGGCGTCGTGGTTGGAGAACACCGGTGTCGCCGTGTCGGTGAACGGCGCCGTCGCGAGATCTTCGGCGAAGGCGTCGGCCGCCGCTTGCATCAACGGCGTGTGGAAGGCGCCGCCGACATTGAGGGCCATGACGCGCTTGACGCCGAGTTCCTTGGCTTTGGCCGATGCCGCTTCGAGGCCTTCGGGTGTGCCGCCGATGACGACTTGGCCGGGCGCGTTGTCATTGGCGATCCAGCACGCGCCGGCGGCGGCTGCACAGCTGTCCTGGGCTTGTTCGACGGTGGCGCCGAGGAGTGCGGCGAGCCGACCGGGGCGGGCGTCGGCGGCGTCTTGGGTGTGGCGGGCCCGGCGGGCGGCGAGGCGGCAGCCATCGTCGAAGGGCAGGGCGCCGGCCGCCACCAGTGCGGTGATCTGACCGAGCGAATGGCCGGCGTACGCGACGATCTCGGTACCCAGGTCGTCCAAGGCCGCTGCGGCGATCTCCCAAGCGAGCAGGCTGGCGAGGAACACGACCAGCTGGGCCTCCCTCGTGCGGCTGAGGTCGGCGGCCGCGGCGTCGGTCAGGAGGGGGGCGAGCGACTCCCCGGTGGCCTTTTCGGCCCGCTCGACGAGAGCCCAGGCGGGGTGGTCGGTCCACGGCCTGCCGAGTCCGGGAGCTTGCGCGCCCTGCCCGGGAAAGATCACCGCTACGCCCAACGACACCTACGCCACCACCCTCAGCTCTCGCAGTTCGACCATCCGTTGCTCCCAATGGTTACACGGCATCCTCTCACGTTTCGATGAATCCGTGTAAAGATTGGATGAACCGTTACACGAGGGAACGACGAGGAGGTGGAGCGGATGGCCGAGTACCGGGTCGAGGAGCTGGCCTCACAGGCCGGCGTGAGCGTCGAAGCGCTCCGCTCGTACCAGTCGAAGGGCCTTCTTCCACCGCCGCGCCACGCGGGCCGGCTCGCCATCTACGACGAGATCCACGTCGAGCGGCTTCGCGACATCCTCGACTTGAAGCACCAGGGGTACTCGTTGCGGATGATCGCCCACCTCCTGAGCGATCAGGCGGGACCTGCGACCTCGGTTGCGGTGCTGGCCGACAGCTTTTCCGCCGCGTCTGCACGAGAGGAGCGCCTCACCCTCCGCCAGGTCGCCGACCGGACGAGGGTGCCCCCGTCGATGCTGCGGTCGCTCGAGGCGTCGGGGCTGTTGCAACCACGCAACGACGACGACGAGTTCCCGTACACCACGGCCGATGTGAAAGCCGTGCGCATGTTGTTGTCGTTGATTTCCGGGGGTCTCCCGATCGAGGAATTCATGGCCGTGGCCCGCACGCAGATCGAGACCAACACCTCCGTGGCGCAGGGCGCCATCGACTTGTTCTTCCGCTATGTGCGCGAGCCGATGCTCGACTCTGGCCTGCCGGAGGCCGAGGAGGCCGAACAGCTGGTGGCTGCACTCGCTTTGATGCTCCAGGCCACGACCACGCTCATCTCCTACAACTTCCAGCGCCGTGTACTCAACGGGATCTCGGCCGAGCTCGAACAACGCGGTGCCACCAAGGAGCTCGAGGTTCTGCAGCGAGAGTCCCGCCGTCGGGGCCTCGAGGTCTCACCCGAGTAATTTGACGGCCTCGCTCTGCGTCGCTGGCGCTCTACTCCGCTCGTGCGATTCTTCTGGCATGAACGACGAGCTGCTGTCCTTCGAGTGCCCGCGCTGCGAGGTGTCGGTGCAAAGCGAGTTCTATGGACCGTGCCCGACGTGCGTCACGCAATTGCGGGCGACGGGGCGGGAGGCCAGGACGCTCGAGGTCGTCGACTACGAGCCCAAGATGAACGTGGTGCCCAATCAGGTCGCGACCAAGGACTGAAGGCCGTCCAATAGGCGACCAACCCCATCGAGTCCATCGGATGAGTTGACTTTCGGTCCCGACGGCTGCTTCACTGCCCGGCGTGGACGAACTGACGCAGACCTCGACGATTGCCCACATCGAGGGACGGGAACTGCCTCCCGAGGACATCGTCGTCGACGCTGCTTCTCTTCAGTCCACGTCTTGGCCACTGCGGTTGGTCTTCTTCCTGGTCGGGTTGGGATTGTTCGTCACGGCGCTCGGATTGATGAAGGCGGGAGCGGCGGCGCTCGTCCCGGCCCTCGAGGGCTCGATCTTCACGGACAACGCCTGGAGTGCGCTCGGCCTCGGATGGCTCGGCGCGTGCATCGTCTTGTCCGGATCGCCCGTCGCCGCATCGTCGCTCACGCTGCTCGATGGAGGGGCCATCGACCGCAACCAGTCCTTTGCCATGCTGACCGGTTCGCGGCTGGGGGCGGCCTTCGTGGTGCTCGTGGTGGGTGGGATCTATGCCGCCCGCCACCGGGGTGCGACCGGTGGGCCGAGGGCGCCACTGTCGATCGGCATCTTGTCGCTCCTGATGACCATGGTCGCCTACCTGCCGGGCGCCGCCGTCGGTTACCTCCTGCTGCGCAACGGTGCCCTCGACTCTCTCGACATCGGCACCTCGCCATCGCTCACCTCGGCAACCGACGCGGCGTTCGGCTGGGCGGTCGACCTGGCCAAGGACGTGCTCCCGACCTGGGCGCTGTTCCCCGCCGGACTCGCCGTGCTGCTCGTCGGGTTCTCCTGCTTCGACCGCGTCCTTCCGCACATCGGCGAGTCCGACCTCGAAGATGACGACCGCGTCGGGTGGTACGACCGCAAGTGGCCGATGTTCCTCCTCGGCTGCGGGGTGTGCCTGTTGACCCTGTCGGTTTCGGTGGCCCTGACCGTGCTCGTGCCCTTGGTGGCGAAGGGGTATCTGCGGCGGGCCAACACGCTTCCCTACATCGCCGGCGCCAACATCACGACCCTGGCCGACACCCTCGTCGCCGCCATCCTGATCGGCAACCAGGACGCCGTCCGGGTGGTCGTCGCCGTGACGGCGGCGGTGACGGTGTGGACCGTCCTGTTGCTCGCCACGGTTTATGAGCCCGTGCGCTCCGCCCTCCTGGCCGTGGCCCGCATCGTGTTGGGGTCACGGCGTCGCCTCGCGGGCTTCGTCGGCGGGCTCTTCGTGATCCCGCTTGTACTCATCGCCGTCTGACGTTGGAGAGCGCTTCCTGATCGTCCCGCCTGGTACCGTGTGAAAAGCGTTCCGAGTTTTCACGCATGCGGATCGTCGTTGCAGGTTTCCGTTGGTTTCCCGCAAGTTCATGTGCGTGGAGCAAGGAAACACAACGATCATGGCAGTAGGCACCGTCAAGTGGTTCAACGCGACGAAGGGGTTTGGCTTCATCACCCCCGACGGTGGTGGCGAGGAACTCTTCGTCCACCAGTCGCAGATCCAGATGCAGGGCTACCGCGAGCTGACCGAAGGTCAGCGCGTGGAGTTCGAGGTCACCAAGGGCCCGAAGGGCCTGCAGGCCGGCTCCGTCAAGCCCGTCTAACGACGTTCACGCAAGGAGCCCCGACCAGCCATGCTGGTCGGGGCTCTTTCGCGTCACTCTTGGCCTCGCTCTGCGGCGCCCGACGCGGCGTTGGTTCAGCCCATGCCGACGATGGGCTGGTTGAGCCGAATGTTGCCCGTCGACCCGCAGAACTCGGCGTCGCCGAAGCTGAAGATGCCGCCGTCGGTGGCGACGAACCAGTAGCCCCGGCCCGATGGTGTCGAGCGCATGCCGACCACGGGCTTGTTGAGACGAAGATCGCCCGTCGAGCCGTAGAAGTCGGCACCCGGTCCGAAGCTGAAGATTCCGCCGTCCGCCGCCACGAACCAGTAGCCCCCTCGAGGGGAAGCGGCCATGCCGACGATGGGCTGGTTCAGACGGATGTTGCCGGTCGAACCGAAGAACGTGGCGTCGCCGTAGCTGAAGATGCCGCCGTCCCTGGCGACGAGCCAGTACCCGTTGCCGCTCGGCGTGGCCGCCATGCCCACGATGGGTTGGTTGAGCGGCGAGCCTCCGGCCGAGCCGAGGAAGGCCGCGTCACCAAAGGTGAAGATTCCACCGTCGGCGGCCACGAGCCAGTAGCCACGACCGGTCGGCGTCGACGCCATGCCCACGATCGGGGAGTTGAGGCTGCTCCCACCGGCGGAGCCGGAGAACGAGGCGTTGCCGAAGGCGAAGATGCCGCCGTCCCGGGCAACGAAGCGGTAGCCGCCACGGTCGGGTGATGGTGACATGCCGACGATGGGCTGGTTGAGCCGAATGTCGCCCGTCGATCCGAAGAACGGCGAGTTGCCGAAGCTGAAGATGCCACCGTCGGAAGCGGCCAACCAGTAGCCGGAGTTGCAGGACACGGGCTGGGCCTGAACGAGGTCGCCGCCGAGACGGGCGGCGTTCTTCCGGTGCATCGGGTACGGCAGGCTGCGTGGGGCAGGGATGTCGTAGGCGTACAGGAACCCGTTGTTGTTGTTCGGGTCGAAGGCGGCCGAGACGACGGCCCAGCGGCCCCGTCCGAGCTCACCGATGGCCGGCGAGTTCTTGTGGGCCAGCCCAGTCGAGCCGGACGCCAGACCTCGACGCTGGACGGTACCGTCCGGCCCGTTCAGGACGAAGAGCTGGCCGGCGACGCCGACGAGGACCTCTGGTGTGCCGCTGCCGTTGACGTCGCCGATCACGGGCGAGGCGATGATCTCGCCGTCGCCCTGAGACCCGAAGCTCCATCGGTTGCCGTTGGCCAGGAAGGCGTCGAGACGACCTTCGATCGGGTTCTTGTTGCTGTAGCGGGTGCTGCCGACGACGACGTCGTTGCGACCGTCACCGTCGAGGTCGCCGACGGCCGGCGCCGACAAGAAGGTGGCGAAGCCGGCCGGCACGGACTTGGGCCAGCCAGGGACGTCGGAGCCGTCGTCGAGGTGGAAGGCCCAGACCTTGTTGGAGTCGCCGCAACGGCCACCCTGGTTGCGGCAGTAGTCGGCGCCCGACCCGGTGATGCCCTCCAGGCGGCCGTCTCCATCGAGGTCGGCGACGGCGGTGGCGCTCTGGAACGTCTCGCTCGAGAGGCGCACCCAGCGCTGGCTCAACGTGGGCCCGCCGGTGTACTCGAGCGAGCGGTAGTAGCCGCCGGAGTGGGGCAGGCCGACGGGGGAGGCGGTGGCGTCGCCACCGATGAAGATTTCTTGAAGACCGTCGCCGTCGATGTCGGCCAGCGCGGGCGCCGACCAGACGGTGTCGGTGTTGTCGAATTGGGCGATGAGACCGCAGTCCTTGTTGATGGCGTAGATCTGGTGGTCGAAGGCACCGAAGACGGCGTCCTTGGAGCCGTCGCCGTCGATGTCACCGAGGGCCGGTGCGTTGAAGACGGCCGACGCCCCGAACCGGCGAGACGTGTTGAAGAAGCACCGACGCGAGCCGTTGCGGTTGAAGATGGCCACGCCGCCCTGCTGGTCGAACTCCAACGATCCGACGCCGGTGACCACTTCGTTGCTGCCATCGCCCTCGAGGTCGGCGACGGCCGGGCTCGAGGCCACCGCTGCGCCGGCGCTCGCCGGCCAGCCTGGCAGCGCCGCGCCGTTGGCGTCGTAGGCGTAGACGTTGCCATTCAGACCGCCCGTGACGACGTCATTGCTCCCGTCGCCGTTGACGTCAGCGATGGCCGGGGAGCTCCAGTGGAACCGGGCGCCGCCGGCCACGACCGGGAACCCGGCTCGTGGCGCACCATCGGCGAGGGACGCCGATGCCGGCGGGGTCGGGACCAGGACCAGCGCAGTGGCGCCTGTGGCGGTGACGAGGGCGGCGGCGAGGGCTCGGCGGAGGTTCATCTGCGGCTTTCTGCTCGACGGCGACGCGGTGTTTCGCGTCCGAGGCTGCATCGGCGTGGTGCGCCGCAAACGTTAGGTAACCGCCTCCGGTTTCTCGGGAACGGCGTCAGCGGGACGGCGCCGACGAGGTGGCGCCCTCGACGATCGTGTCGAGGCGCCAGTCGGGGTGGTCGCTCTCGAGGCGCTGCACCCGGTACTCGCTCTCGAAGATGGCGAGCAGTGTGCCGTCCCGGCGGACCAGGACCCGGCACCCGCTCACGCCCTTGAGCAGGGGGGCCGTCGCCGCATCCGTGCGCCGAGCCAGCTTGTGGGCCGTGCGGAGCAGTTCGATCTGGGCGCCGAACTCGTGCTCGAGGCGGTGGGCGAACACCTCGAACTGCATCTGGCCGACGGCGGCGAGGATCGGCGTCGGATCGCCGTCGGGATCGCGTAGGACCTGCACCACGCCCTCCTGCTCGAGCTGGTCGAGTCCCCGGCGGAACTGCTTGTAACGGGAGGTGTCCAGGGCACGGGCGGCGGCGAACAGCTCCGGCGCGAAGGTCGGGATGGCCGGATAGGTGACGACTTCTCCGTCGTAGAGCGTGTCTCCGATGGCGAGGTCGCTGGCGTTGACGAGGCCGATGACGTCGCCGGGAAACGCCTCGTCGATGGTGTCGCGGTCGGCGCCGAAGACCGACGCCGCGTACTTGGTCGTGAACGGCTTACCCGAGGGACCGTGGGTGACGGTCATGCCTCGCTCGAAACGGCCCGAGCACACGCGGACGAAGGCGATGTGATCGCGGTGCGCCGGATTCATGTTGGCCTGGATCTTGAAGACGAACCCCGAGAAGCCGCTCTCGAGTGGCCGCAGTTCGCCGGCAGCATCAGCGCGGGGAGTCGGCGCGGGGGTGTGATCGACGATGGCGTCGAGCAGATGGCGGACGCCGAAGTTGGTCAGCGCCGAGCCGAAGAAGACCGGACTCGAGTTCCCAGCGTGGAACGAGGCGAGGTCGAGATCGGCCCCGATCTCGGTGAGGAGGGCCGCTTCTTCGGCCGAGTGTGTCCAGGCTGCGCCTTCCTCGACAGCGGCCCGCTCGGGTTCGACGAGCTCTTCGGGGGCGGCGGTGGCACCGCGAGCCGTCCGGGTGAAGCGGACGAACCCGCCGGTGCGCCGGTCGATGACACCGCGGAAGTCGCCCGGGATGCCGACGGGCCAGGTGACCGGCGTCGGCCGGAGCGAGATCTGCTCCTCGATCTCGTCAAGCAATTCGAGCGGGTCGCGCCCCGGCCGGTCGTACTTGTTGAGGAAGGTCAGGATCGGCAGGTTGCGGGCCCGGCAGACCTCGAAAAGCTTGAGCGTCTGCGCCTCGATGCCCTTGGCGACGTCGAGCACCATGACCGCAGCGTCGGCGGCAGCCAGCACCCGGTAGGTGTCCTCCGAGAAGTCACGGTGGCCGGGGGTGTCGAGCAGGTTGACGACGGAATCTCGATAGGTGAACTGGAGCACGGTCGACGTGATGGAGATGCCGCGCTGTTGCTCCATTGCCATCCAGTCCGAGGTCGCCGCCCGCCGACCGGACCTGGCCTTCACGGCGCCCGCCTCAGCGACGGCTCCCGCGTAGAGCAGGAACTTCTCGGTGAGGGTGGTCTTGCCGGCGTCGGGGTGGCTGATGATGGCGAAGGTGCGCCGTCGGCTGGCTTCGTCGAGGATGCCACTCGCACTACCCGGGCCGCTGGGCGCCGGCATCGTCATCGTGGTTCCCTCCTTGGCCGCGGGGGAGCCCGGCTCGGGTTGCTGGTGCGCCCCCTGGGATTCGAACCCAGAACCTGCGGATTAAGAGTCCGTTGCTCTGCCATTGAGCTAGAGGCGCGTGGGGGGAAAAGCTTAGGTGAAGCGGAAAGGGTGGCTAAGGGGACTCGAACCCCCGACCTCCTGGACCACAACCAGGCGCTCTAACCAACTGAGCTATAGCCACCAAGCGGCCCGCCATTGTTCCACATCGTTCGCCGCCGCCTCCCGGTTCAGGACAGCAGGTACCACCGCGCGTACAGGCTGACCATCCACGCCAACCCGAAGGCGCAGACGGTCAGAACGACCGTCGGTAGCGCCCAACGCAGGCGGGCGAGCGAGCGATCCTGACGACTCCAGCCAAGAATGAGGTCGGCTGCGGTCGCGAATGCGGGGAATCCGGCAAGCACGTAGCGACCCATGCCGAGGAATTCCCGGGTCGATGTGAACGCGATGCCGATGGCCACGAACAGGTAGGCGCCGTAGCCCCAGCCGAAGCGTCGGATCGTCGCCGGGACCAGGGCGAGGGAGATCAGGGCGAAGATGCCCTGCGTCGTGAGCCAGAAGGTGACGATCCCGATGCCGTAGCTCGCCACGAGACGGAAGAGGTGCAACTTCAGGAAGGTCTCGAGGTTGAAGGCCTTGTACCAACCAGGAGCCGAGCTGACGCGGGTGAAGGCCAGCGGATCACCGAATCGGTACCAGAGGAGCGCGGTGAAGGCGACGAGTCCGAAGCCCGACAACAGAACGCCCGCATCGCGTGGCCGGAGGTTGGCCAGCCGGATGCGGCGGGGGAGCAGAGGGATTCGTGACCCATGCTCATCGGCGATCGACGTCGGCCGTGGCACCTGGGCGGCGGGCCTCGACCCCGGCAGGACGCCGCGGATCTCGAGCACTCGGAGCGCGAGTCCGATCACCAGTGCGATGCCCACGGGTCGGGCGGCCGTGGCGATGATGCCGACCATGCCGGCGAGCACGGGCCGGTCGCGTTCGAGGAGCGTGAAGGCGCCGAGCACCGCAGCGATGAACAGGGCGTCGGAGTAGACGGCGCCGAAGAGGTAGAACGCGAAGGGGTAGCAGAGGAAGAGTGCGAGCGCGTACCGGGCAGTGCGCGGTCCGAGGAAGGCCGAGACCCAACGGTGGAAGAGCACGGCCACGATGACGCCACTCACCATCGTGATGACGACACCGGCCACGATCAGATTGCCCACCACGTAGGCGAGCAGCCGCATGGCGAAGGGATACGCCGGAAAGAAGGCAACGGAGGACTGTTGCGCGGGTCCGTTGTAGAAGTACCCGGAGTCGGCGATCGATCGATACCAACCGGTGTCCCACCGTGCAAACCCGGCGAGCACGTCGGGCACCGGATAGTCCTGGGGTTGGTTCTGGAAGGCGATGAGGTCGATTGACAGTCGACCGTTGATGAAGGCCAGGACCACGAGCGCGACGAAGAGGGCAACGGCGTAGGTCCATCCGTCGAAACGCAGAGAAAGCCCCCGGCGAAGCGCGGTCACGTCGTCGGCTTCGTGGCGCTGGCGACGATCGAGACCCCGAAGGGCAGGCCGCGCCGTTCGATCATCCGGCGCTCGAGATCGAGCAACCACACCAGCAGGCGGTTGACCGCGGCGGGAACCTCGCCCGTGTCCTTGTGTGGGGCTGGGGGTCGACTCCCGCGCCGCAGACGCTCGACGATGCGCACCGCCAGGATCGGGGGGAACAGCAACGAGTTCACGTACGAGACCCTGGTCGGACGCAACCCGGCGTCCTCGAGCAACTGGCGGATCTCTTTGGTGACGTATCGCCGGGTGTGGTGATTGGAGACGTCGTGACCGCTCCACATCCATTGGTAGGCGCTGGTCAGCAACACGAGGTCGCCGCCGGGACGAAGCACCCGAGCCCACTCCTCGATCGCGGCACGGTCGGCGTCGATGTGCTCCACGACCCCGAACGCAGTGACGGCGGCGAACGAGGCGTCGGCGAACGGCAACTGCTCGCCCCGGCCCTGGACGAGCCGGTCGGCCCCCCGCTGGCGGCAGAAATCGAGGGCCGTGGCCGAGAAATCGAGACCTGTCGGGCTTCCCATCGATTCGAGGTGCTCGAGCATGATCCCCGTGCCACAACCGACATCAAGGATCGGTCCGCGATCTTCTGGGCGGGCGTTCGGACGATGGCCGAGGAGGGCGAGGGAGATCCGCCGCATGCCCACGAACCACCAGTTGTGGCCTTCGAGCTCATAGGTCGTTCGGTAGTCCTGCTCTTCCACGGCGGTGGAGCCTACGGCGACCTCAGCCTGAAAGGAGATCGCCGAGGAACGCACCGACGGGGTCGGCCACGACGGGGGATGACGAGAGCGCCGAGCCCCCGAACCCCGGCTCTGGGCTCGGGACCGAGCGGTCGAAACAAT
>JBKJKM010000271.1:0-21428 GCA_046597375.1 Acidimicrobiales bacterium
ATGGAGCTCGGCCGCCGCCGTACCGCTCGTCGTGAGCACCACGGGCGGGCGTCCGCTGGCCATGGCCAGACCGACGGCGAAGAAGCCGGCCGACCGTTCGTCGAGCACGACGTGCACCTTCAGCCAGTCGTTGGCAGCCAACGCCAAGGCCAGCGGCGTGGAGCGCGAACCCGGGCACACGACGGCGTCGGTCACCCCGCTCCGCACCCACTCTTCGACCAGAGTTGCGGCATACGTTGCCTGCAACGTCACGGCATCACCGGCCCGAATACCGTGGCCACGTGCCACTCCACGCCGACCTGCACGGTGAACCGGGCAAGCCACGCGTCGTGCTCGTGCACGGGTTCACCCAGACGCGCCGATCGTGGGACCACGTGCTCCCCGGCCTGGTCGAACACCATCAGGTCGTCGCCGTGGATGCGCCGGGTCATGGACGGTCGGCCGGCCACCGCGACGCCGACCTCGTCCGTGGCGCCGACCTGATCGGCGACATCGGAGGCGAGGCGGCCTACGTCGGCTACTCGATGGGCGGGCGGCTGACGCTCCACCTCGCACTCCACCGCCCCGAGTTGGTGCGACGCGTCGTGCTGGTGGGTGCGACGGCTGGACTCGACACCGACGAGGATCGGCGCGACCGGCTCGCCGCCGACGAAGCGCTCGCCGCCGACCTCGAGCGAGACGGCCTCGATGCCTTCCTCACTCGATGGCTGGCCAACCCGCTCTTCGCCACGCTCCCGCACGAGGCGGCCAACATCGAGGACCGTCGCGAGAACACGGTTGAGGGTCTGGCCGCCAGCCTTCGCAACACCGGCACCGGAACGCAGGCGCCGCTGTGGGGTCGGCTGGCGGAAGCGACGATGCCGGCGCTTTTCGTTGCCGGCGAGCGCGACGAAAAGTTCACGGCGCTGGCCCACCGCCTGTCGTCGCACTGGGGCGGTGATGCCAGGGTCGTCGTGCTGCCCGACGCCGGCCACGCCTGCCACCTCGAGCAGCCCGACGCCTTCCTCGCCGTCGTGCTGCCGTTCCTCGGCGACGATGGCGGTCAACGCACCGCCAGCGCCGCAGCCAGGAGCAACCCATAGGCCAGCTGCACTTGCCCGGTGCGGACGAGGACGGGGATCAGGTCACGGCCACGTGCGCCTCGCCGCACCGACTGAGCGGCCGGCGCGCTGAGCACGATCCCGAGCACGGCGAGGAGCGCGAACGGACGGACGACGGCCAGCAGCACCGCGGCACCGACGGGCACGGCGATCAGCAGCGCCAGATACAGGCCCCGCGTGTCCTGATCGCCGAGACGCACGGCCAAGGTCCGTTTGCCACTGGCCGTGTCGGTCGGGATGTCGCGCAGGTTGTTGATGACGAGCAGGGCCGTCGACAAGGCGCCGACGGGCACGCTCGCCCCGATGGCCAACAGCGTGATCCCTTCGACATGGACGAACGCCGAGCCGACGGTGGCCACCAAGCCGAAGAACACGAAGACGAACACCTCGCCGAGGCCGGCGTAGCCGTACGGACGGGGCCCGCCGGTGTAGAGCCACCCGGCGGCAAAGCACGCCGCCCCCACCGGGATCAGCCACCAGGTCACGGCCCAGGCCAACGCCAGCCCGGCCACCGCCGCCACGGCGAAGGAGAGGATCGCCGCCCGCCTCACCGACGTCGCCGGCTTCAGACCCGAAGCGACGAGGCGGACGGGACCTACCCGGACGTCGTCAGTGCCACGGATGCCGTCGGAATAGTCGTTGGCGAAGTTGGTGCCGACCTGCACCGCCAGTGAAACGACGAGCGCAGCAACCCCTCGCCACCAGACGACGTCGCCCTGGCTGAAGGCGACCGCCGTCCCCACGGCCACGGGAACGACGGCGGCTGGCAGCGTCTTGGGGCGGGCGCCCTCGAGCCAGACGTTCATCGGATCAGGGACGCCGGGGGAATCGGGTGAAGTCCGGCACCCGCTTCTCCTTGTAGGCGTTGCGACCCTCCTGTGCCTCCTCCGACATGTAGAAGAGCAGGTTGGCGTCGTGGGCCAGCTGTTGCAGGCCCGACAACCCGTCCTCGTCGGCGTTGAAGGAGGCCTTCAACAAGCGGAGTGCGAAGGGCGAGAGCTGCAACATCTCCGTGCACCACTTGACCGTCTCCACCTCGAGGTCCTCGAGGGGCACGACGGTATTGACGAGGCCCATGGCCTCGGCTTCCTCCGGGCCGTACTGGCGGCACAGGAACCAGATCTCCTTGGCCTTCTTCGGGCCGACCAGGCGCGACAGCACCGAGGCGCCGAACCCCCCGTCGAAGGAGCCGACCTTTGGTCCGGTCTGGCCGAACCTGGCGTTGTCGGCGGCGATCGTGAGGTCGCAGACGACGTGCAGCACGTGGCCGCCCCCGATGGCGTAGCCGGCGACCATGGCCACGACCGGCTTCGGCAGTCGCCGGATCTGGACGTGGAGATCGGTCACGTGGAAGCGGCCGACGCCTGACTGGCCGAGAGCATCGTCGTGCAGGTATCCGGAGTCGCCGCGCACGCGCTGATCGCCCCCCGAACAGAAGGCTCGGGCTCCGGCGCCCGTGAGGACAATGACCCCGACGGATGGGTCCTCACGGGCGATCTCGAAGGCGTGGCCGAGTTCGATGATCGTCTGGGGGCGAAAGGCATTGTGCACCTCAGGACGGTCGATCGTGATCCGGGCGATCGTGCCCGAAGCCACGGCCGCCAGCTCGTAACGAACGTCCTCGAACCCCTCGGCGCCGGTCCCGGGGGCCCATTCGGCTCCTGGACGGATGATGCCGTCACGTGGCTTGTCGAGAGCACTCTGAGAGTTGTCACTCATACGGTCGCGTACGCTACCGCTGGTGCCTCGGCTGCTCGCAATCGCCCTGCCGACGGGTCCGGCCTTCGTTCGCCACCTCACCGCCGCATGGGACGTCGGCGATGCCGTACTCCCGGTCGACCCCCGCCTCCCCAAACCGGCCCTCGCCGCCCTGCTCGAGGAGTTGCGACCGGCCGTCCTCATCGACGGAGACGGCGAGCACCAGCAACTCCGGGGAGCCCGGCCGACGGCGGACGGCGACGCCGTGGTGGTCGCGACCAGCGGCACGACCGGAACGGCCAAGGGTGTGGTACTGACCCACGAAGCCATCGCCGCCAGCGCTCGAGCCAGCAGTGCGCGCCTCGCCGTCGATCCGAACCACGACGCCTGGCTGGCCCTCTTGCCGGTCGCTCATATCGGCGGGCTGAGCGTCCTCACGCGTGCCCTCGTCACCGGTACCCCCCTCCTCTTCGACCCCGACGATCCGAGGGCGACCTTGGTGTCGCTCGTCCCGACGCAGGCCAACCGCCTCGACCTCGGGCGATTCCGGGTCGTGCTCGTGGGTGGGAGCGCCGACTGGCGGGATCGGTCCGACCACGTGGTGCACACCTACGGGTTGACCGAGACGGGCAGCGGGGTGGCCTACGACGGCACCGCGCTGAACGGCGTCGACCTCCGCATCGACGGCGGCGGTGAAATCCACCTGCGCGGGCCGATGCTCTTGCGGGGCTATCGCGACGGTAGCGATCCGAAGAGCGGCGGTGGCTGGTTGGCGACGGGCGACTCTGGCCGGGTCGACGTGCACGGCCGACTCCACGTGGACGGCCGGCTTGGGGACGTCGTCGTCACGGGCGGCGAGAAGGTCTGGCCGACCCCGGTGGAGGACGCCCTTCGAAGCCACCCCGACGTTGTCGATGTTGCCGTCGGCGCACGACCCGACGCCGAGTGGGGGCAGCGGGTGGTCGCCTGGATCGTCCCTCGCGACCGAGCCGATCCGCCGAGTCTCGACGCCCTGCGCGACCATGCTCGGCGCACGATCCCTGCCTATGCGTGTCCTCGCGAGGTCGTCGTCGTTTTGGCCCTCCCACGCACCTCCATCGGGAAGATTCGCCGCAATCTTCTCAATGATGGGCTTTAACTCCCGGGCCTGAGGGGTACACGTCTCTATACACGTCACGGCGGAAGGGACGAGGGGAGAACTACCACTCATGCGCCAGCCACTCACGCGCGAAGCCATCGCGAAGGCCGCTCGCGACATCCTGGTCGCCGAAGGTCTGCACGCCGTCTCGCTCCGGCGAGTTGCCTCCAGCCTCGGGGTGACCGCACCCGCGTTGTACGCCCACGTGGTCGACAAGCGAGACCTGCTCCAAGGCATCGTCGAGAGGGAAATCGACGCCTTGGTGGGCCGATTCGACATCGTTCAAGGCGATGACGCCGTCGGGCGGCTCCGCGACATGTCGCTCGCCTACATCCAGTACGGGCTGCAGAACCCGGACCTGTTTCGTGCCATGTTCCTCTTTCGCCCGGAGCTCACCTCGGAGCCGCTCGCCGATTGCCCGGCGCTTGGCAGCGCAATCCACGATGCGTTCCGCACCGTGGTGCAACAAGCGCAGTCGCGGGGTGACCTCGACCGAGCCGACTCCGACCTCGTCGCCCTTGTCCTCTGGTCCACGGCGCACGGCGTGGTTGTCACCCTGCTCTCAGGGCCGCCGCTGTGCCTCGATCTCAAGGATCGCCTCGCCGAGGCGGCCGTCGACGCCAGCCTCACCGGTCTTCGCAACGGCTCGCTGGTCCACGCCGCCTGACCTCATGGGTGCCTCAGACGGCGCCGCGACCAACCATCGCCCCTCCGTCGATGACGAGCGTATGTCCGGTCATCCACGAGGCGGCATCACTGGCCAGGAAGAGGGCACCGGCAGCAATGTCCTCGGGGGTGCCGAGCCGGCGTAGCGGCATCCGCTTGGCCACCTGCTCCTCGGCCGGTTCCCACAGTGCCCTTGCGAAGTCGGTCTTCACCAGGCCCGGCGCGATGCCATTGACCCGTACCGTCGGGGACAGTTCCGCCGCAAAGTGCCCCGTCAAGTGGATGAGCGCCGCCTTGGTGTTGTCGTAGACACCGATGTGGCCGCCGTACTGCATGCCCCCGATGGAGGCGATGTTGATGACTGCGCCGCCGTGCTCCTTCATCGCCATGTTCCACGCCTTCTGCGTCCAGAAGAACGGGCCTCGAAGATTCACCTGGAAGGTCTTGTCGTACCGTGCCTCGTCGATCTCGACGGCCCGTCCCATGTAGGGGTTCGTCGCCGCGTTGTTCACGAGGATGTCGAGGGCACCGAAGGCATCGAGCGTGGCCTGCACGGCCGACTCCGCCTGGTCCGGTTCGCCGGCGTTGGCGGCGAACACCGCAGTCTCACCACCGATCGCTGTGGCCGCCGCCTCGAGGGCGTCCTGCTTGCGCGACACCAGCATGACCTGGGCACCGGCGTTCACGTACGCCTGGGCGATGGCCCGACCGATCCCTCGCGATGCGCCGGTGACGAGTGCGACCTTGCCGTCGAGTCTGAGCTCCATAGGGGCGGGAGCATACGATCTTCCAGCCATGGGTCCGCCGGTCCTCACCCCTGCCGAGCTCAACCACTTTCTTCATGGCGCCTTCCCGGGCGCCCCACGGGGCTATGGCGTCGAGGAGGTGACGGCGGCGGGCGCCCGGCTCCGCATGCCGGTCGGGGCGGGCCACGAACGGCCGGGCGGGACCGTCTCGGGGCCGACGATGATGTCCCTGGCCGATGCCGCCGCCTGGCTCGCCACACTCTCGCGGATCGGCATCGTCCCGCTGGCGGTGACGTCGAACCTGACCATCAACTTCCTGGCCAAGCCGGGACTGGATCAGGACCTCTACGCCGATGCCGAACTTCTCCGGCTCGGCTCCCGTTCCTCGGTGACCGACGTCCGCATCACGTCGGGCAGCAATGGCCCGTTGGTCGCACAGGCAACGGTGGGCTATTCGATCCCGGCTTCGGGGCCTCAGTCGTCGATGAGGTCGCCGACGGAGAGATCGGCGCCGGTGGTGTAGATCCGCTCGATGGCGCAGTTGGCGAGATCGACCGCACGTTGGTTGATGGTGAGGTCGAGCTGACCCATCAACAGCGCGCCGACGGTCATGGCCAGGAGCACTGACCTTCGGTAGTGATCGAACAGCTCGGCGTCGGCGGGCACGTCGATGCCGAGCTCGCGCAGTGTGCGGCCGTAGCCCGCCACCAGGTCGCGCTCCGTCGCTCGGCGTTGCTCGATCGGGAGGCTTCCGCCGATGAAGTACGCCACGTCGTAGAGGCCTTCACCTCGCGCAATCGCCTGCCAGTCGAGGGCGACCACTTCGATCTCGTCGGACCGCTCGTCGAAGAACAGGTTGTCGATGCGGAAGTCGGCGTGCATCACCGTCGGCGGCAGGAGCTGCTCGGCCATGCTCTCGCCCCACCGGGGCACCATGCGTTCGATCCAGCCAGCGGTCTTCGGCGGGAGCAACGAGGCGAACTTGTCGAGGAAGATCGGCCACACCGCCTCGAGCATCGGACCGATGTCCTGGTACATCGGGTCGGTCGCCGTGACCGGCAGCCAGTCGAGGCCGGCGGCGTGTCCTCCACCCGACTCGGCGGCGTGGAACCGGGCCAACCATTGCACCGCGGCCTCTGCTCGGGCCGGCGTCGCCCCGGCCAGTTGGTCACCGCCCTCGTAGGCCGAGAGGTCCTCGAGGAGCATGGCGTAGATGCCGGAATCCGGGTCGCCATCAGCGAAGTAGCACTTCGGCGTGCGTACCGGAAGCCGCGGCGCAAGATCGAGGTAGAACCGGGCCTCGCGCTCCCACACCCGGAGCATCTGCCCGAGGGCGACGCTGCCCGGATCGTCCGTCGGCAACTTGGCGACGAGCGACGCCGGACCCGAGCCCCCTTCGCCGTAAGTGAGCGTCACGCGACCGAGCCGGCCCATGAACCCTTCGCCCTCGGCGATGGTGGCGACCTGTGCCGTCGCCACCGTGGTGTCGAGGGCCTCGGAGAGCCACTCGGGCGTCAGCCCGGCCAGCGTGCGGGGGACGATGGTCATGGTGTGCTCGCAATCGATCGGGCGAAACGTTGGTAGAGGGCGATGACGTCAGCCATCGGGCGATTCATCTCCTGATAGGGCTCGACGAGGGAGGTGGCCAGGATGACGATGGCGCGCGCGGCTTCGCGCGGCTCATCGACGCGGAAGGTCCCGTCGCCGATGCCCGCGACGATGACGCCCTCGACCAGGTCGAGCAGGCGCTGGCGCTTCGCATCGATGGCGGCACGCTCCGGTGGGTTCAAGCGCGTGTATTCGCGGAAGGCGACGTTGGAGGCGAGTTGGGAAAACTGGTCATGCAGATGCGAGGCGATGAGGGTGCCGACGATCTCGTCGAGGCGCACCCGCGGCGACGGATCGCAGTCGGCGAGGCGTCGGTCGAGCCGAGCCAGCGTCACGTCGTAGGCCTCGTCGAGAAACTCGCGCAGCAGATCCAGCTTCGATGGGAAGTGGTAGTAGAGGGCGGCGACGCTCACCCCGGCGCGCCCGGCCATGTCGCGGATCGAGGCACCCTCGTAACCGTCCTCCCCCATCACCTCGACGGCGGCTCGGAGGATGGCAATCTTGCCCGGTCGTTCCCGCCGTACCGGGTCGTCGGCGATCCGCACGGGCGCACACTACCCAGCAGCTCCTCCGAACAGAACGAACGCTAAGTTCGCCCGTCGTGGACTTCGACATCCCGACCGACATCGCCGATTACCTGACCGAGCTCGATGCGTTCATCGCCCGCGAGATCACGCCGCTCGAGGAGAGCGACGACAACATTCGGTTCTTCGACCATCGGCGCGAGGATGCCCGAACCGATTGGGAGCGCGACGGCCTCCCGAACGAGGAGTGGGAGGCCCTGTTGGGCGAGATGCGTCGGCGCGCCGACGCCGCTGGCCACTACCGCTACGCCTTCCCCCGCCAACACGGTGGGCGAGACGGAACGAACCTCGGTATGGCCATCATCCGTGAGCACCTGGCCCGCAAGGGTCTCGGCCTGCACAACGACCTGCAGAACGAGTCGTCGATCGTCGGCAACAACGTCGGCCTGTTGTTGATGCTGGCTCATGGCACCGCCGAGCAGCAGGCCGAATGGGTCGACGACCTGGCCGAGGGACGTCGCGGGTTCGCCTTCGGGATCACCGAGCCCGATCACGGATCGGATGCGACCCACATGGAGACGACGGCTGTCCGCGACGGCGACGAGTGGATCATCAACGGCGAGAAGACGTGGAACACCGGGATCCATCGAGCCACCTACGACCTGATCTTCGCTCGCACCAGCGGAAAGGCCGGCGACGGTGACGGCATCACCGCGTTCCTCGTGCCGGCGGACAGCGCCGGCTTCGAGATCCTCGAATACCTCTGGACCTTCAACATGCCGACCGACCACGCCCACATCCGCCTCACCGACGTGCGGGTGCCGCACTCGGCCATCTTCGGCGGTGAGGGCAAAGGGCTCGGCGTCGTCCAGCTGTTCTTCAACGAGAATCGCATCCGGCAGGCGGCGTCGAGCCTGGGGGCCGCACAGTTCTGCATCGATCGCGCCGTCGAGTACGCCAAGCACCGCAAACCGTTCGGCAAGGCACTGGCGACCAACCAGGGCATCCAGTTCCCGCTCGTCGAGTTGCAGACGCAGGCCGAGATGCTGCGGGCGCTGATCCACAAGACGGCGTGGCAGATGGACACGTACGGCCCGTTCTCGGTGTCCGACAAGGTTTCGATGTGCAACTACGTGGCCAACCGGTTGTGCTGCGAGGCGGCCGATCGAGCCATGCAGGTGCACGGTGGGCTCGGCTACTCGCGCAAGATGCCGTTCGAGCACATCTACCGCCACCACCGGCGCTACCGCATCACCGAGGGCGCCGAGGAGATCCAGATGCGGCGGGTGGCCGGTTACCTGTTCGGCTTCATGTCGCAGCAGGCGCCCAAGGGCGTAGCCGAAGTGCAGGTCTGAGGGCGCGGCCGGTTCACGTCCAGCCCGGTCGTCAGGTCCGCTCAGGTCTGATTGGTCCAGTCGAAGTCGTAGTAGATCCAGTTGCTGTCGGTGAAGTCGAGGGTGACGCCTTCAGCTTCCACGTGGAAGCTGCCCTGACCACACTCGCCGCGACTCCAGATGAATCCCGTCTCCAAGGAGATGGCGACCGAATGCTCCTCACCGGTGACGGGGTTCTTCAGGCTGGTCCCTTTGGCCTCGCCCACGCCTTCCGCCCGCATGCCGCTGTTGATGCCGTCATCGTCGATCTCGACTTCGGCCCGAACGACTCCAGCAACTTCGAAGGTGGTGCCCAGGATCGACCACGGCAGGCCACCCAGCTGTCCCGTGAAAATCTGGGCCAAGCAGCCAAGCTGCTCCTCGCTGACCGCAGGCGGAACGACGAAGATGGCTTTGCCGTTGCCGTCGTGGATGGGGCCAGGCCAATCGAGGATGGCGATCGCCTTGATCCCGGACAGGTCGACGTCGCCGCACCGACCCTCCACGACATGGGTGCCGACGGCGGCCTTGCAGCTGCCATCGGACGAGGTGGGGAAGCCGGAGAAGTTACACGTGCAACCCGGAAGACAGTTGCAGAACTCGTATCCCTTCCCGCGCAAGTTCCAGGCGGTCGTGGTCTCGGTTGTCGTCATGTTGTCTCTCCTTTAGGTCAGAGCCGTCAAGATCTCGGGACGAACGACCAGGGCGACGCCCACGGCGACGAAGACGACCGCCGCCACCTGGGCAGCGCGCTCACCGAACGCGGCGTTCTTCTCGATCAGGATCAGGAGTGCGAGCCCGGCCATCCAGGCGAGGTTCATGGTGCCGACGGCGACGAGCACGGCCATCAGCGCCCAGCAGCAGCCCAGACAGAACAACCCGTGGGTGGCGCCCATGCGCAACGCGCCCAGCGGGCGGGTCACCGCCGCACCGAAGCGGAGAAAGAACGACATGGGCGAGCGGCAGTGGCGGAGGCACACCGACTTGAGCGGGGTCAGTTGCCAGACGGCTGCGGCGACCAGCACGCCACCGGCGAGGCGGCCGGCCCAGGGACGGGCCTCGTCGATGGGGTCCATCAAGGCTCTCCAGGCCAAATATGCGGGCAGGCCGATCGCGCTCCAGACGGCGATGTAACCGGCCACGAAGATCGGCAGTGGTGCCACCCGGCCGGCGGCGGCGGCTCGACCGTAGAGTCTGACCACCGGCGTCACCGCCGGGAACATCATCGCCGTCATCATGGCCAACCACGCCACGAGGAATGCGGCGAGCGTCAGGACCTCGTGGCTGGCCATGCCGCTCGTGCCCATGGCCGGCATCGGCCTCGCCATCTGATCGGCCATGCGGGCGGACCACCACCAACCCATCGCGGCGAGCGCGAACAGGACTGACGGTGTGACGAAGCGGACGCCAACGCGGGTGCCAGACACCTTTGTCTCGAGCGCTGATGGAACGCCCATGCCCACCTCCGTCCCGTTCAGATGCTACGACGTTCGAGCGCGGTTCGCTCGGTCCGGGCATTGACTCGTCCTGGAGAGCAGCCGAAGTGCATCAGCCGTTTGCGCGGTAGTCGAAGTCGGTGGCAAACGAACCATTGCGTCGGCCCCGCAGTTCCCATCGAAACACCTCGTCGGTCGAGACCAGCGTGTCGCCGAAGAGTTCGGTGCCGGGATGGTCCATGCCTGGAATGCCGCACTGCACCTCGCCTGGTTCGGACGCTTCCCCCTCCGACTCGACCGTGAGGTAGCCAGCCACATGGATGCGTCGCTGCGGCGCAACGTGCTCCAGAGTGATACGGGCCCGTCGGATGGCGTGAACCTCGCCGATGAGGGCGCCGTACTGGGATGCGACCGTCCCGCCGGCGCGGCCCAAGAAGATGTCGGCCAGTGCACGATGCTGCGCGTCATCGGCGCGATCGTCGATGTACGCCACGACCTCCCACTGCGTGCTCGGTTGCACATCGTCGCGGTAGCGAAATGACAACACGACCAGGAGATGAGCGAGGTCGGTGGCGCCTGCATGTCCCTCGTCGATGCGCCACGAAAGGCTTCCGTAACAGACACCGTCGGTGGAGAGCCCACCCGGGACCCCGCGCACGGCCCGACAGGGGCAGATGGCGTCGCAGTTGCAGCCTTCGAAGTAGGACCCGCGCACTCGCCACTCGGTCACGAGATCGGAAGAGCTCACGTCGCCTCCATGGTCGGTTTCCATCAACGCCCGGCGCCGCTCGCCTCGAGCGCCTGCTCAAACGTGTCCACGCCCACGATGCCGGCGGCGGCGGGGGCGACGTGGCCGGGAACGAGGAAGACGTCGGCGTGGACCCGCCTCGCGACCCGACGCTTCACCTCGAGGTAGCCAACCGGCAGCACCCGGCCGAGGTCGTCGATGGTGCCCGTCGCGGCGAGCACTCGGCCCGATCGGGGCTCGACCTGACCCACCATGTCGGCGAGAACGAGCGCGTAGACCAATCCAGCAGACGGACCGGAGATCGGCCTCGCCTTGAACCGTACGTGGAACGCCTCGGGATCGGTGCCGACGCGCGCGGCGACGAGCCGGATGGCTTGTTGCTGGCTGTCGACGAACTGCTGGCGGCGTTCCAGCTGGGCGTCCGGGTCATCGGCACCATCGGTCGATGGGAGCCGAAGCTCATCCCTGACGATGGCGTTCAGAAGGCCGAGCAGGTTGGGCTCCGAGATGTCGACGGCGGTGAGGATGTATCGCCCGGTCGGAGGGCGGACGGAGATCCCTTCGACTTCCACCTGGAGGTCGTGGGTCACCTCGACCGGGTCGCTCGGCCGCACCACGAGGACACCCGGGTGGTAGGCAAGCGACCCCACCAGTGCGGCCGCCGAGATCACCATCGTCACCACCGCAAGGGCGAGACGAGACATCGGCCGAGCGTCCGAGGCGGGCATCACCGGCGGGACGGTTTGGGCGAAGACGCCGACGAATGGGTGAGCCTGGTTACGATCCCGGGCCGCAAACGTTCGCAAGCCGACCGGCAGGGCTTCCGCCCGCGGCGGGGAGGCCTCTACTCGGCGCCGCTGGTACTTCCATTGGGCGGTGCCGATTCGACGCAGCTCGCGCACCTTCTCGGGCACCTCCGACGAATCGATCCCTGGAAAGAGGCCGCGCTGCAAACCAGGGATCGATTGGAAGCCGAGGAGAGGTCGCCGGCCGAGGGCGAAGACCCAGGTGTCGACGAGAGCGGTGGCGGTCTCAGGTTGGGGACCGAAACCGAGGATGGCGATCTCGCCGACGTGGTCACCTGGGCCGAGGGTTGCGCCGAGCTCCGCCCGCCCTTGGCGCGAGAGGAGGACCTCGCCGGCCATCACGACGAACATCCAGTACCCGATCTGATCCTCCCGGCAGAGCACCACGCCCGCCGGCACGAGGCACTCGTCACCCTCGCGCGCCAATCGCCGGATCTCCGCTCGGGAGCAGTCGGCGAACACCGGCAGGGTCGCCATGCGTTGGTGGACCTCGTTCCACCGGACGCGACCCAAGAACCGGTCAACGACCGCCGATCGATTCATCTGCGGCGCCGACCCGGAGCGCGGAACCTCTTCTGCGAGGAGCACCAACGACCTCCCGACTCGATCGCCAGCATGCTGTCACGCCGAACCTCCGAGCGCGTGCGGGCGGCGTCCGCAGACCGACAGAGCGAACGCCACTCGGGGCTTGGGCGACGGCTACACGTCGCGGAGTTGGCGGGCGATCTGACGAAGGTGACGATCCCACGTCCCGCAGCAGCCGCCGACGATGTCGAGGTTGGGGAGCCGCCGCACGAGCTCAGCCACCTGCGCGCCCAGCTCCTCAGGGTCGCCAGCCTCGAGGCGGCCGATCTCGCAAAGCGCCTGCTTCTCGGCGACCGACGCATTGGGTCGCACGCTGCGGATCCGCTCGAGAAACCGTCCCTCGGCCAGGCCGGCCACGAGCTCCGTTGGATGCGAACAGTTGATGCCGTAGAAGTCCGGGCGTGCATCACCCGCCTGCGCGTCGACCGCCTCGATCGCCTCCTGGAGCGTCGGTCCCGTCAAGAGTCGACCAGCGCCATCGACCATGAACGCCACGGACAGCGGCAAGCCATACCGCGCCGCCGCGCGCGCCACGCCGACCGCCTCGGGCACATTGTTGAAGGTCAGGGCGCTCACCAGGTCCACGTCCGCTCTTCGGAGCGACGCGAGCTGCACACCGTGGTACGCCTCGGCCTCTTCCGCGGTGATCGTCCGGTCTTCCGTGTACGCGTCGTTTCGTGGTCCGATGATGCCGGAGACAAGGATCCGTGGGAGCCGTGCCAGGAACGGCCGGGAGACGTCGCGTAGGAACTCGATCGAGCGGAGTTGCAGATCGACGAGGGCCTCGGGCGAGATGCCGAGCTTGGACGCCCAGTACGGGCTGGCGCGATAGTCGAGCCCGCCCATCAGCGGGACGAACCCGTATGTCGCGGCGACCTCGAGGTAGCGCCTGTACATGTCGGTGAGGTCGGCCATCGCCGCGGGATCGTCGAGCAGCGGATAGAGCGCGAACTCTCGAAGCTCGTGGCCGTGCTGATACATCAACTCGGTCTCCGACCCCCCCTCGGTGAGGTACATCACGCCAGCGCGCGGTTCGGGGAAGCCCGCCATCAATTGCCTCCGGGGTTGGTGTTCGCCATGCCTGGAGTGGACCACGGGCGACACCGGCGTGCTTGAGGGCAGTCTGAGGATCGCCTGAGGATCGGCGAGACTCGTCGAGTGTGGCGGTTCGGGGACTTCGAGGCCGACCCGGCCGGGCGTGAGCTGCGCCATGGCGGTGAGGTCGTCCACCTCGAGCCACAGGCGTTCGACCTCTTGGTCTGTCTCATCGAGCAACGCGAGCGGGTCGTCTCGAAGGTCGAGCTGCTGGACGGTGTCTGGGGGCACCGCTTCGTGTCCGAGGCGAACCTCACGACCCGGGTCAAGGAGGTGCGGCGGGCGGTCGGCGACGACGGCAGCCGCCAGCACACGATCAAGAACGTCCGGGGCCGGGGGTACCGTTTCGTCGGGGAGGTTTGGGCCGTCGCGTCGGCATCGAGCAGCGGGACAGGGCTCGTCGGTCGCAGCGTCGAACTCGCCACCGTCAACGAGGCGCTCGACGTGGCGCGACTGGTGACGTTGGTCGGACCGGGCGGGGTCGGAAAGTCAGCGGTGGCTCGCGCCGTGGCACAGGGTGCCGGCGTGCGCTGGCGCGATGGCGTGCACCTGGTCGAACTCGCCGCGCTGGAAGACGGCGCGCACGTCGTCCCTGCCGTGGCGCGGTCGCTCGGGGTTGTTCTCGACGGTGCGCGAGCCGACGAGGCCGCCCAGTCAATCGCCCGACTCGACGCCTTGATCGTCCTCGACAACTGCGAACACGTCGCCGAAGAAGCGACGGCGTTCGTGGCGCAGCTCGTGCGCGCGCCCGATCACGCCGTGCGGGTGCTCGCCACGAGCCAGGTGCCCCTGGGCCTCAGCGAGGAGATGATCCTTGACATGCGCCCGCTTGTGATTGGGGCCGCACGCGAGCTGTTCACCCAACGAGCGCGTGCGGCCCGGCACTCGTGGGAGGGGGTCGACGACGACCGCCTGGATCGGCTGCTCGCGGCGCTCGATCGGCTGCCGTTGATGATCGAGATGGCGGCCGCCCGGCTCCGGTCGATGACGTTTGACGACCTCGAGCGTTTGATCCTCGAGCCCAAAGCCCTCCTGGCGGTGACCCACCGCAGTCCGACTCGCCGTCATCGTTCGCTGGAGTCGCTCGCCGGCTGGTCGGCCGAGCTGCTCGAGCCGAGCCATCGCCGTCTCTTTGCCGAGCTGTCGGTGTTCGCCGGTGGGGTGACGGCGACCCAAGCGGCGGCCGTGGTGACACCCGGCGAGCCGGCCACCGTCGCCCGGCTCGGCCTCGCCGAGCTGGCCGAGCGCTCGCTGCTCGCGGTCGACGTGGCCGCTGACGACGGCGAGACGCGCTACGTCATGCTGTCGACGATTCGGGCGGTCGCTGCCCGGTGGCTCGACGAGTCAGGCGCAGCTGCGGCCGTGAGAGACCGGCACGCCACCGTCGTCGCCGGTGCGCTTGGCGAGGTAGACGACCTGTTGCGCACCCCGCGCGAGGCCGAAGGCAGACGGCGTCTCGAGCGGCTGAGCGACGAGGCGCGTGTCGCCCACAGGTGGGCGCAGCGGCGAGAGCCCGAGCTGGCGTCGCAGATGAGCGGTTCGCTGTTCCTTGCCGCGTATTCGACGCTTTGGAACGAGCCGGCCGCTTGGAGCGAAGAGCTGCTCGCGCGTGCACCTGGTCGGACGCTGCCGGGGGCCGAGTTGACGGCGGCCAGCGCCGGCGCCCATCGCGGCGACCTCGTCACGGCACGAATGCGGGCGGCAGCGGTGGCCTTGGGTGACGGACGCCTGCGGGCGAGTGCTCTCGAGGTACTTGCCGATGTCGCGCTCTACGAGGGCGACCTCGAGGCCGTCGCGTCGGCGGCCCTCGGGCTGGTGAAACTTGGGCGGGAGCTCGGCGACCGGCACGTGGAAGTGTTCGGTGTGATGGCCGCTGCGCTCGCTCACGCCTACGGCGGCGATCCGGCGGGCGGGCTGGTAGCGCTGGCCGACGCCGTTGGACTCGACGGCCTTGCGCCCAGCGACGTTGCGTGGCTCGCCTACACGCGGGGCGAGGCTCTCGAGCTGGTCGGCGACGCGTCTGCGGCAGCCGCCGCCCTTCGCGAGGCGATCGACGTCGGTACGGCCGTCGGCAACCAGTACGTGGTGTCGGTTGCCCGCACCTCCCTCGCTGACGGGCACGCTCGCGCGGGACGGACGCAGGAGGCGCTCGACGAGTACGCCGAAGCGCTGGCCGACTTCGCTCGCCACGGCAACCAGACCCACGCCCTCACCGCCGTCCGCAACCTCTTGCCGCTCCTCGAAGCAATCGGCGATCACCGGGGCGCGACGCTCCTTGCGGGGGCCGTGTCCGACGATGCTCGCCGAGCTACCTATGGCGCCGAAGCCAGGCGCGTCGGGCAGACGTTGGCTGCCGCGCGAGAGCGATGGGGCGGATCACAGGTCGAGGCGTGGCTCGTGGAGGGTCGCTCGTTCCCGCGTGGGTTCGACCGCCTCGCGGTCGAGATCGTTGAGCGGCACCGACAGGGGTAGCGGCCATTCCGCTCGCCGCCGCCGGCCGGTCGGGTGTTGTTGTTCATGTGGCCGGACTTGCGGCTCGGCGGAGCCGCTTCGATCCCTGTGCTGGTGACCGGAGGTTTGCGACCGCCGTCAACGGGCAGGTTGGGGCCACCGTACCTACCAGTTGGAGGCACCATGTCCACCGATGAAAGCGTCACCAAAGAGCTAGTGGAGACTCTGGAGGACGGCCGCGAAGGCTTCGCCATGGGCGCGGAGAAGCTTCGCGACTCCGACACCCCCCACTTGGCCGAAACGTTCTTGCGACTCAGCGAGCAACGGGCCAATTTCTCGAACGAGCTTCGGTCGATGGCCGCGGCGTACAACGACGATGTCGAGAAGTCGGGCACGGTGGCGGCAAAAGTCCACCGGGGTTGGCTGAGCCTGAAAGATGCACTCGCCGGCTCCGACCCCAACGGGGTGCTGGACGCGGCCGAACAGGGTGAGGATCACGCCGTGAAGGAGTTTCAGAAGGCCCTGGATGCCGACATCTCCGCCGGACTCCGAGACGTTGTCGCCCGGCAGTTCGCCGAAGTGAAGGCGGCCCACGACGAAGTTCGAGCCCTCCGAGACCAGCACAAGGGTTAGCAAGGCACTGACGAAGAAATGAGCGTGCTGGCTCCACGAGGGTCGACTAGAGGTGGGCCGTGTCCAGTCCACACCATGTCCTGATCTACGGCCCCCCGGCCGCCGGAAAGCTCACCGTCGCCACCGAATTGGCGAGCCAGTACCTGCTCAAGGTCGTTGACAATCACGCCAGCGTTGATCCAGCGCTGCGGCTGTTCTCCTTTGGGGAGCCCGGCTTCGGCGCCCTCGTCGAGGAGCTTCGAGTCGCGTTGATCAGCGCCGCCGCCCGAGCCGGAGTCGACATCGCCTCAACGCTGGTCTACGGGCACGGGGTAGACGACGAGCACGTTCGCAAGATCACGGAGGCAACCACCACGTTCGGGGGTCAGGTCCACTACGTACAGCTCCTTCCGCCCGACGATGTCCTCGAACAGCGTGTGGCGATGGACTCACGAACTCAGACGAAGAAGATCGCCGACGTGAGCGTGCTTCGAACGGCGATGAGCCGGTATGACCTGAGGACCCCCATCCACGAGGACGACCTTCAGATCAACAACGCGGAACTCTCGCCGGCTGACGTTGCTCGGACCATCGGCACCGAATTCGGGCTTCCCGAACGACCTTAAAAGCCGTGCTCGCAGGGTGGCGGCGGCACCGCACAGACGAGTCAGCCCGGAACGCCGCCGGGACGGGTCCCGATGCGGTGGACGACGCCGAGGATGAGTCCGGCGGCCGTCGTGACGAACCCCGCGAACAGCGTGAGCATCATCGGCAGCCACAACCCGCTCGACACCTCGCCGACGACGTTGACGGCGGCGATCGTCGTGGCCAGCACGATGATGCCGACAAGGAGGACCTGCCACCAGCGTTCGGAAGCCGGTCGGGCGACCGCGATCCCTCGGGTGTTGCGCCAGGCGGCGACGGCGAGCCCGCCGGCCACGACGGCGACGACCAAGCCGAAGCCGAGTATCCCGAGGCTGGAACCGCCGAGAATTCCGAGGGCGAGGCCGCTGATGCTGACGGCGGCGAACAGGACAGCGACGGTGGGGTTGGGGGATCGGTGCACGTGGGCCTCCAGGTGTCGGGCGGGGATGGTGATGACGAGATCGACGACGCTGCGGGCCCAGACGCGACTGGTGGGCTCATCGCGTAGCTGCTGGGCGAACAGCAGGGTCATGTCGATTCCGTACTCGTCTCGGAAGTGGCGCGGGTAGAGGCGGAGCAGCCCCGAGTAGATGCGTGACGCTCTCGGGACGCTCATGCCGTCGCCACGCCCGGGAGGTGGACGGCGATGCGGTGCACCAGCCCCTGGAGGCGAACGACCTCATCGACGGCAACGGCCTTGCCCGTGCCGGTGAGCTGGTAGTACCGGCGCCGTTCGCTGTCATCCCGGGCAACCCGATCGGTGGTCTCCTCGATGAGACCGTCGCCGACGAGTCTGTTGAGAGTCCCATACAACGTTCCCGGACCCATCCGAACCGCGCCATCGCTCAGTTCCGCCACGCGGCCGATCAGGGCATAGCCGTGCGACTCGCCGTCGAGCAGGGCCAGCACGATGTGCAGGGAAGCCGATGGCAAGGGCTTGGCCGGGCGGGGCATGCTCGGACTATGATGCATCAATAGTCGATAGTCAAGCCTTCCTTCCCCACCGAGCAATACGACCTTGCCTTCATCTGAGCCACGATGTCGCTGCGTCCGAGAGCGCGACGACGCCGAGCTACACCACCCCGCGGGGCGCGATCGCGCGCGGGTGACCCTCGTGGTAGTAGCGAGGAGCCCACACGTCGAGCCAGTCCTCGCCTGGATTCATCGGGAACCGCCATGTGGTCACCTGCGCATCGTCGAGCGCAATGCCGAGCAGCGCACGTGGCTCGTTCCAGGTGTCGGTCAGGTAGGCGTCGGCCGCTGCGTCGGGGAGGTAGCGAGTGGTGATCCGCCGGTAGACCTCGCGCCACTCGTCGTCGTGCCCGAGGTCGTGGACGGTCTTGCACACTCCGCGAACAATCACCTGGCAGCCGTCACCATCGACCGTGAAGCATCCCTTGGGCGAGCGCCGGAGGTTCGCGAACCAACTCGACCGTTCGCGAGGGGTGACCAGGAGCACCCCGTCCTCCACCACGAACCACGTCGGCACCACGAGGGGGAGACTGTCGTCGTCGACGGTACCGACGCGCACCAGTCGACCTGGAGCCTCGAGATACTCGGTGGTCTCGTCTGAGGTCATCTTCGGCATGCGCTCATCGTGACCGACGATCGGGGCGGCCTGTTCGGCGATTGGCCGAGCACTCGGGTCATGCGACCGGACTGTCCGGACGCCACCGGGGCGCAATCCGCGCACCGCAGGGCGCGCGACGATGGCCCGGACCAGCCGGCGACGATCGGCGGCACATCCCGGCACACCACGGACGCCGTGTGTATGGAGATGTGTAGAGGAGGCCCAGATGCAGCCCACAGACTCCCCCGACCGCCCGCTCGAGGAGCCCCGACTTCAGCGCGGAAGTCGATGAGTCCGCAGAACCGGCTGGCGCACGAGACCAGCCCGTACCTGCAACAACACAAGGACAACCCCGTCGACTGGTACCCGTGGTCCGAGGAAGCCTTCGCCAAGGCTCGCAACGAGGACAAACCGGTCCTTCTCTCCGTCGGCTACTCCGCCTGCCACTGGTGCCACGTGATGGCTCACGAGAGTTTCGAGGACGAGGCGGTGGCGGCGGTGATGAACGAGTTGTTCGTCAACGTGAAGGTCGACCGCGAGGAGCGGCCCGACGTCGACGCCGTGTACATGGAAGCGACGCAGGCCATGACTGGCAGCGGCGGATGGCCGATGACGGTGTTCCTCACGCCGGACGGGCGCCCGTTCTTCGCCGGCACCTACTTCCCGAAGTCCTCGCACCACGGGCGGCCAGGATTCGTGGACCTCATGCAAGGAGTCCATGAAGCCTGGACGGAGCGCCGTGAGGAGCTCGTGGGGCAGGCCGACCAGCTGACCGAGAGTGTCCGGGCACGATCCACGCTGGCCGGGACCGCGGAGCACGGACCGGCGCTCGACTCGGCCATGGTCGATGCCGGGTACGAGACGTTGCGGGCCGCCTTCGAGCCCGAGTGGGGCGGATTCGGGCGGTCGCCGAAGTTTCCGCAGGTGAGCTTCCTCGAACTCGTGGCCCGACACCACGCCCACGACCCCGACGAGGAGAGCCTGCGGATCCTGACGACGACCCTCGATGCCATGGCCTCGGGCGGCATCCACGATCACTTGGGGGGCGGCTTTGCTCGCTACTCGGTCGACGCCTTCTGGATGGTGCCGCATTTCGAGAAGATGCTCTACGACCAGGCCCAGCTGCTCCGCGCCTACGTCCACGGCTGGCAAATCACCGGCAACCCCCACTGGCGACATGTGGCTGAAGCGCTCGTCGCCTACGTCGCCCGCGACCTCCGCTCGCCCGAGGGTGGCCTGTACAGCGCCGAGGACGCCGACTCCGAAGGCGAGGAGGGCCGCTTCTACGTCTGGCGTCCCGAGGAACTGGCCGAGGTTCTCGACCCGGAGGGTCTGACCGAGGCGGCGACGGCTTGGTGGGGTGTGACGCCGTCGGGAAACTTCGAGGGATCCAACATCCTCCACCGGCCCGTGCGCGGCGAGCTCGCGCCTCCGGCGGAGATCGAGCGGGCCCGTGCGCTTCTGCTCGAGGCGCGGTCGCAACGGGTGCGTCCGGGGCTCGACGACAAGGTGCTGACCGAATGGAACGCCATGTTCGTCAGCGCGCTGGCCGAGGCGGGGGCGGCGATGCGCCGCCAGGACTGGCTCGACGACGCCGCTCGTACCGCCGAGTTCCTGCTGGCCGAGCTGCGCGTGGATGGTCGGTGGCGACGCAGTTGGCAACGGGGCCGCACCAACCCCCGCCTGCGCGCCTATGCCGTCGACCATGCGTGGTTGATCGACGCCTTCACCCGCCTGGCCGAAGCTCGCGGCGAGGCCCGGTGGATCGACGACGCCCGGAGCGCGGCGGACGCGCTGCTCGACGGATTCTGGGACACCGAAGAGGGCGGACTGTTCACGGTCGGACATGATGCCGAGCAGCTGATCGTCCGCCAGAAGGACTCCTACGACGGCGCCACCCCGTCGGCCAACGGCGTGGCCTCCGTCGCACTGCTCCGACTGGGTGCCCTGACCGGCGAAGGCCGTTATACCGATGCCGGCGAGCGGATCCTCGCCTGGCTGTCGGAGTCGCTGGCCCACCACCCTCAGGGGTTCACCTACGCCCTCGCCGGGGTCGACCTGGTTGCGCGAGGCGTCGACGAGGTGGCCGTGGTCGGCGATCGCCCCGATCTCGTCGACGCCGTCACCTCCCGCTATTTGCCCAACGCCGTGCTGGCGTGGGGCGAGAGATACGACTCCCCGTTGTGGCACGAACGGCGGAACGGGCTGGCCTATGTCTGTCGAGACTTCGCCTGCCGGGCGCCCGTCGACACCGTTGTTGCACTGACGGGCCAGCTCACTCCCTGAGAGCCATCCCTGCACGGCGTGCCGCGAAAGAGACAACATGGTGGGAGATGCGCGTTCGGGTCTTGGTCTTGAGCAGCACCCCGGCAACCGGAACCGGCATCGATCTGCGATCGGGTGCGCTCCGCCGGCTCTGGTGGCGGGAGCCGGCACCCGTGTTCGCCCCGTACGACGTGATCGAGGCGCACGCCTTGGCGAGCGACGAGCTCCCCTTCCCCGGCGACATGATCTCCGCCATCGATCCGGTGCTGGTCGGCCAGTTGCGTGGCCGGCGCGCCGCCAAGCTGCTCAAGCCCTTGGTGCACCCAGCCAGCCAGCCTCTCCTGGGCGCGGCCACGCCCACC
>JBKJKM010000025.1:0-11413 GCA_046597375.1 Acidimicrobiales bacterium
GAGGGGGGACTTGAACCCCCACATCCTTTCGGACACAGGAACCTGAATCCTGCGCGTCTGCCAATTCCGCCACTCGCCCGAGTGGAGCCGTCAATCTACCCGACCCGACACCGTGGGCATTCGAGAGCTGTCGCCTGGGTAGGCTCCGATCGCCATGGCACTGCAGGAGTTCGAGCGACGCCTCGAACGTCTCGTCGAGGGTGTCTTCGCCAAGGCCTTCCGGCGCGGACTCACGCCGATCGAGGTCGGGCGACGACTCACCAGAGAGATGGACGTCCGTCGTACGGTCGGCGTCCGGGGTCTGATCGCTCCCAACGAGTTTCGCGTCGCCGTGAGCGCCGAGGACCACGAACAAGTCATCGCCAAGATGGAACAGGCCGTGACCCGCGACCTCGCCGGCTACGTGCGTGAGCACGCTCGCGAGGAGGGGTACGTACTGGTCGGACCGGTCAACCTGACCTTCGAGATCGATCCCAAGCTCGGGGCCGGCGAATTCCTGGTCTCGTCCGACATGGTGGAGGGCGCCGGCGGAGGGCCCGTGGGGGCGTTGGTCACGGCCGACGGCCATCGAGTGCAGATCGCCTTGGAACCGGTCACCATCGGGCGCCACCCGGAGTGCGACGTCGTGCTCAACGACCAGGAGGTCAGCCGCCAGCACGCCGAGGTGCGGCTCGACGACGGGCAGTTTTTCCTTATCGACCTCGGCTCGCTCAACGGCACCAAGGTCAACGGAGCGGGCGCCAAGGCGCCGCGCCCCCTGGAGGACGGTGACACCATCACCATCGGCGTCCACTCCATTCGCTTCGAAGCGAGCTGAGCCCAACTTCTCGTGCCCGAATCCCTTCTGCGCATCCTCCAATTCCTGCTGCTGGCCCTCCTCTACCTCTTCTTCCTCCGTGTCCTGCGGGCGGTGTGGGCCGAGGTGGCGTCGCCCCGCGATCTCAGCACGGGTGGAGGTGCGCCGGTCGACCGCCCGAGGGGCGCCTCACCACGCGACCGACTGCCGTCAGGGCCCAAGGGCTCGCCGACCAAACTGAAGGTGATGGAGCCAGCGGAGCGCAAAGGTCAGGCCTTCGACCTGGCCGAGGAGCTGACCGTCGGACGAGCAGCGGGATGCCAGGTGAAGGTGGACGACACCTATGCCTCACAACTCCACGCGCGCGTGTTCCGCAAGGACGGCGAGCTCTTCGTCGAAGACCTTGGCTCCACCAACGGCACCTACCTCAACCGGCGCGGCACTCGGAACAAGGAGAAGGTCGCCGGCCCGTTGGCCTTGAAGCTGGGCGATCGGCTGATGATCGGCAAGACCGTCCTGGAGGTGGCGAAGTGACCGGGCTCCGCAGCGGCAGCGCAACCGACGTCGGTCGCCGCCGCAACCTCAATCAAGACATGGTGCTCGAAGCCGATCCGATCTTCGCCGTGGCCGACGGCATGGGCGGGCACCAGGGCGGCGAGGTCGCCTCCCTCACCGCCATTGAGGCGCTGCGCGCCGCCTTCCGGCGCGAAGGCGGAGCGGACGGCCTCGAGGGGGCGATCACGGCCGCTAACGCCGCAGTGGCCGACAAGGCCGCCAGCTCGGCCGACCTTCGGGGCATGGGCACGACGCTCGCGGTCGTGGCCCTCGTCGGCGAGGGTGACGACGAGCTGTTGGCCGTCGCCAACATCGGCGACTCGCGCATCTATCTGATGCGCAACGGCGAACTGACCCAGCTGACCGACGACCACAGCCTCCCCCAAGAGCTGCTCCGACAGGGACAGTTGACGGAGGCCGAAGCGGCCGTCGATCCCCGTCGGAACATCGTCACGCGGGTGTTGGGTCCCTCGTTCGGCGAAGGCCCCGACATGCAGAACCTGATCCCGTACGCCGGCGACCGCCTGCTCATCTGCAGCGACGGCCTCTACAACGAGGTCGACGACGACGACATCGCCAAGGTACTCCGGACGGTGCGCGACCCCAAGGAAGCGTCACGCGTCCTCGTCGATCAGGCCAACGCCAACGGTGGCGCCGACAACATCAGCGTGATCGTGGTCGACGTGGTCGACGACCAGGGTCGGGCCGAGACGGCCTCGGCGGTGTTGGCGGACGAACCTGGCGCCGGAAGCGCGCCGACGGCATCCCGAGGCTCGGGTCTCATGACGGCCGATCAGCGCAATGCGGAACTCCGGCGTCTCTCGCGTGACGAAGCGCCGACTGCGGAAGGGACCCGGGGTCGTAGTGATTCGTGGGACTCCGGCACCCAGCCCGACGTGCACACCGAGCCCACGCGGCGGGTGACCGGTCGGGTCGTGGTCTTCCTCCTCGTGGTGCTTCTCGTCTTCGGCGGGGCGGCGGCCGCCGTCGGGCTGTATGCCCGGGGCTCCTACTTCGTCGGTCTCGACGAAGGTCGCGTCGCCATCTTCAAGGGCCGGCCCGGTGGCCTGCTGTGGTTCTCCCCCACCGTCGAGGAGACGACCGACCTCACCGAGTCGTCCGTACCTCCCGCCCGAGCCGACGCCGTGGCCAACGGTCACGAGGTCACCTCGCTCGACGAGGCGAGGGCCTACGTCCGCAACCTGCAGACCATCCCCGGCGCCGGCACCACACCGACCACGGCAGCCGCCCCCACCTCGACCCCGTGACTGCGGTTCGCGCGTCGCGGCGCACGACGGAGCTGGGGCTGATGGTCCTGGCCGCCCTCGTCACGGTTGGCGCCTACGCGCTGGCCAGCCTCGGCAAGTCGGCGTCGCTACCCGCCAACGTCGTCCCCTTCCTCGGCATCATCCTCGGCCTACTTGCCACGGCCCACGTCGCTACCCGGCGCCTCGCGCCGAACGCCGACGGCGTGCTGCTCCCCATGGCCGGTCTCCTCAATGGCATCGGGTACGTCGTCATCGCTCGCCTCGACCGCGACCTGGCCGCCCTCCAGTCGCTGTGGTCGGCCGTCGGCGTCGCCGCCTTCATCGCGACGCTGTTGCTCGTCCGGCGCGCCCGTGACCTCGAGAAGTACCGCTACACGTTCGCTTTCCTCGGGGTGGCCCTGTTGCTGATGCCGCTGCTGCCGGTCGTGGGACGCAACGTGAACGGCGCCCGAATCTGGATCCGGATGGGTCCGGCCACGTTCCAACCGGGCGAGCTGGCCAAGCTGTTCCTCGCCATCTTCTTCGCCGGGTACCTGGTGGAGAAGCGCGAGCTGTTGCAGACGTTCACCCGACGAGTCGGGCCGGTGAATCTTCCCGACCCGAAGTTCCTCGGACCCGTCATCGCCGCTTGGGGCTTCTCCCTCGTCGTCATGATCTTCGAGAAGGACCTCGGATCCTCGCTGCTCTTCTTCGCCCTCTTCGTCGCCATGCTCTGGGTGGCGACGGCGCGGGGCATCTACCTCGCTCTCGGCGGGCTGCTGTTCTCCGCGGGTGCGTTTCTCGCCTTCCGCTCGTTCGCCCACGTGCGCACTCGTGTCGACATCTGGATCGATCCCTTCCAGGACGCTGGCGGGAAAGGCTTCCAGCTCGTCCAGTCCCTCTTCGCCTTCGGGACCGGCGGGGTCACCGGCACCGGCCTCTCGCTCGGCAGTCCGGGACGCATCCCCGAGGTCGAGACGGACTTCATCTTCGCCGCCATCGGCGAGGAGCTCGGCCTGCTCGGCACCGTCGCCATCGTGACGGCCTTCCTCCTCATGGTCGGCGTCGGCCTCCGGATCGCCATACAGGCCCGCAGCGACTTCGAGAAGCTGCTCGCCACCGGGCTCTCGGTCACCCTCGGCGTCCAGACCTTCATCATCCTCGGAGGCGTCACCCGGCTCGTCCCGCTGACCGGCATCACGTTGCCGTTCGTCTCCTACGGTGGGTCGTCGCTCCTGGCCAACTACATCCTGTTGGCCCTGCTGTTGCGCATCTCGAGTGACGCCGTCGAGCGACGCCCGACCGCCAGCACCAATGGATAGGCAGATTCGGCGCGTCGGCGTCGTTCTGATGGGCTTGTTCGTAGCCCTCTTCCTCCAGCTGAACTACCTCCAGGTCGTCCGGCGCGACGCGTTGGCCAACGACCCCCGCAACACGCGCGTGGCGGTGAAAGACTTCAGTCAGGCGCGCGGCCAGATCATCTCGGCCGACGGCACCGTGTTGGCGAAATCGGTGCCGTCCGACGACCAGTTCGAGTTGCAACGCCAGTACCCCACCGGCGACCTGTTCGGCCACCTCACCGGGTTCTTCTCTTTCAGTTACGGCCGCACGGGAATCGAGCGCTCCTACGGCGACGAGCTCGCCGGCCGAGATCTGGGCTTCCGCAACATCAAGGACGTGCTCGTCGAGCGCACCGTGACCGGTGACGTGTTCCTGACTGTCGACAAAAACCTCCAACAACTGGCGCGCGATGCGCTCGGCGACAAGCGCGGCTCGGTCGTGCTCCTCGACGCATCCAACGGTGCCCTACTGGCGCTCTGGGGCAACCCCACCTACGACCCCAACCCGTTGGCCGCCCACGACCAAAAGGCGGTGCAGGCCAACTACGGGCTGTTGAACGCCGCCGCCAACAAGCCCCTGCAGGCCCGGACCTACCAGGAGACCTTCGCCCCGGGCTCGACGTTCAAGGTCATCACCAGCGCCGCCGCGCTCGAGCGCAACCCGGAGGTGGCGGCGCGTGTGTACCCGCCACTGAAGGTCCTCGACCTGCCCCAGACCACGGCGACGTTGCCCAACTTCGGCGGCGGCACCTGCGGCGGTGGCCTGGTCGACCTGTTGAAGGTGTCGTGCAACACCGGCTTCGGGCAGATGGGTCTCGACCTGGGCGCCGATGCGATGCACGGCGAGGCCTCGGACTTCGGATTCAACGATCGCCCCCCGATCGACTTGCCGGCGGCGGCTCGGTCGGTGTTTCCCGAGCCTGGTGAGTTCAAGCAAGACCTGCCAGGCCTGGCGAAGTCGGCGATCGGTCAAGAGAGCGTGCGGGCCACGCCGCTGCAGATGGCCCTGGTTGCCGCCGGGATCGTCAACGGCGGCTCGATCATGAAGCCCCACGTGATGGCCGAGGTGAAGGACTCCGACGGCGACACCGTGCGAACGTACGAACCGGGCGAATGGAAGCGGGCCACGTCTCCCGAGGTCGCGCAGCAACTGCGAGATCTGATGATCAACGTCGTCGAGACCGGAACGGCGACCCGGGCCAAGGTGCCGGGCGCCGTCGTCGGCGGCAAGACCGGCACGGCCCAGACGACGGGCGACAACGCCCACGCCTGGTTCATCGGCTTCGGTGACGCCAACGGCCGCAAGCTGGCCGTGTCCGTGATCGTCGAGAGCCAAGATGGCGTCACCGAAGCCACGGGCGGACGAGTGGCGGCGCCGATCGGCCAGCAACTCCTCAAGGCCGGCCTCGGCTTGTAGCCCAACGCCAGTGGGCCGGTCGGAGGGAGAGCGCCCTCTAGGCTGGGATTTCCATGTCGCAGCAATCGCAGCAGGTGTTCAGCGGTCGGTACGAGATCACCCGGCATCTGGCGCGAGGCGGCATGGCCGAGGTCTACCTGGCCCGAGACCTCATGCTCGACCGGCCCGTCGCCCTCAAGGTGCTGTTCCCCGAGCTGTCGACCGACCGCAACTTCGTCGAGCGCTTCCGCCGCGAGGCGCAGGCCGCCGCCAACCTCAGCCACCCCAACATCGTGAGCATCTACGACTGGGGCGAGGAAGAGGGCACGTACTTCATCGTCATGGAGTTCATCGAGGGTCGCACCCTCGGCCAGATCGTCCGGAGCGAGGGACCGCTGCTCCCCGACCGGGCGGCCGAGATCGCCGCCGACGTGGCTGCCGCCCTCGGGTTCGCCCACAAAAGCGGCGTCGTGCATCGCGACGTCAAGCCCGGCAACGTCTTGATCTCCCCCAGCGGCCAAGTGAAAGTCACCGACTTCGGCATCGCTCGCGCCGCCAACAGCGACGGCGATCTCACCCAGACCGGCGCCGTGATGGGCACGGCGACGTACTTCTCCCCCGAGCAGGCCCAGGGTGACCGGGTCGACGGGCGAAGCGACGTCTACAGCCTCGGCGTCGTCCTCTATGAGATGAGCGTGGGCAAGCCACCATTCACCGGCGACAACCCGATGGCCATCGCCTACAAGCATGTGCGCGAGGTGCCGGTCGCCCCGCGCGCCATCAACGCCGACGTGCCCGAGGCGTTCGAATCGATCGTCCTCCAGGCGATGGCCAAGAACCCCAACGATCGCTACAGCAGCGCGGAGGAGCTGCGACAAGACCTCCTCCGCTTTCGCCAGGGGCGCATGGTGCTGGCCAACCCCACCGTCGCCGTGCCGGTCGTCGACGCCACCATCGCCTCGCCGGCTTTCGAGTCCACACGCGTCGTCGACCGAACCCAGACCGACGATCGGATGCGGGCCGGCGGGCCACCGCCCACCAAGCGCGGCACCGGCGCCTTCGTCGTCCTGCTCATCGTGTTGCTGGCCGTGCTCGGTGGGCTGTTGTGGTTCGTGGCCAATGAAACCGGGCTCATCGGTGACCAGACCGCCGAGCGAATCGAGATGCCTCTCGTGTTGGGCAAGACGCAGGCCGAGGCCGAGGCCCAACTCGAGGCACTCGAACTCGAGGTACAGATCCTCACCGAGGCGAGCGACCAGCAGGAGCCCGGAAAGGTGTTCTCCCAAGATCCCTTGGCCGGCGGGCGCGTCGACAAGGGCGGAGCGGTCACCATCAAGGTCGTCGCCGAAGCCGTCAAGGTGAAGGTCCCGCCCTTCGTGGGCAAGAACCTCGACGCGGCCCGCGACCTCGCTGAGGCTGCAGGGCTCAACATCGTGATCAAGGAAGAGCCGAGCACCACCGTTGCCGCCGACATCGTGATCTCCCAGGTGCAACCGGCCGCGTCCGAGGTTGCCAAAGGCTCGAGCATCGACCTCGTCGTGTCGGCCGGGAAGAATCAGAAGCCGGTACCCGATGTGGTTGGGTCCGACGCCGCCGACGCCGCCAACGAGCTCGGTCAGGCCGGATTCAAGACCAAGACGTCGCGAGAGGCGTCGGCCTCGGTCGACAACGGCAAGGTGATCCGCACCGATCCGACCGCCAGCACCCGCATTGACGAGGGTTCCACCGTGACGATCTTCGTCTCGTCCGGCCCCGAGCAGACATCGGTGCCGAACGTGTTGGGCATGACGGCCGAGCAAGCCAAGGCCGAGATCGAAGGCGCGGGCTTTACCTACCGCTCCGGGGGCACGGCCCCGTCGAACGCCTCGGATGACGGCAGAGTCGTGGCCCAGAACCCGGCGGGCGGAGCAAAGGCCGACAAAGGCGCCACCGTCACGGTGACGCTCGGGAAGGGCAGCATCGTGCCGACCACCGGTCAGTCGACGACCACGTCCTCGCCAACCACCACCACCACGAACTAGATCCGGGCGACAGCCAGCCCACTGAGGAAGTTGGCGAGGAGATCCTTGCCGACCGAGGTGAGGATCGATTCCGGGTGGAACTGGACGCCCTCGATCGGATACTCCCGATGGCGCAGACCCATGATCACGCCGTCGGACGTCTCCGCCGTCACCTCGAGCACTGCGGGCAGCGACTCGCGCTCGACGACCAACGAGTGGTAGCGGGTCGCCGCGAAGGGATCGGGCAGGCCGGCCAGCACACCCTGGCCTCGATGGTGCACCTCGCTCGTCTTGCCATGCATCACCTGCCCGGCCCGAACGATGCGGCCGCCGAAGACCTCGCCGATGCATTGGTGGCCGAGGCACACCCCGAAGAGCGGGATGCGAGGACCAAGGCCTTCGATCACGGCGTTGGAGATGCCAGCGTCAGAGGGGGTGCCTGGGCCAGGGCTGATCAGGATGGCGTCGGGGGCGAGCGCCTCGACCTCGTCGACGGTGATGGCATCGTGGCGATGCACGATCGGCTCGGCCCCCAGCTCGCCGAGATATTGGACGAGGTTGTACGTGAACGAGTCGTAGTTGTCGATGACGACGACGCGCACTCCGGGATCAGCCACGAGGTCAGGCTATTGGTCGGGCGTAGGTGAACTTGGTGGAGCCGCGATACGCCGGTAGTTCGAGCTTCGCCTTGCGCTCGATCGTGAAGCCGAGGCCATAGGAACTGACGTCCTGCTTGAGCCGACGGACCAGGCGGTCGCTGTCGAAGCGGTCGCGCGCGGCCCCGGCCGCCTTCACGACGTAGGGCGGGGAGTGGACGGTGCCGTTCAGCAGCAGCGTGTTGCCGACGCAGAGCACGGCGCTCGTCGACACGAGCCGTTGCCCGTTGATCGAAATCGCCTCTGCACCCGAGCGCCAGAGGGCGTTGACCACAGCCTGCACGTCTTGGGAGTGGACAACCAGATCGTTGACACTGCCGCCGTTCGGCGCGGCGTCGAGCTTCGAGTCGTTGAGGGTGACCTCGAGACCCGGTCCAGCGACTGCCGCCAGCCCGGCGATGGTCGAGGCGTCGCGGACGAGCTCGGCCTGCTGGGCCGTACCGCCGGTGCGAGTGGCGCTAGCCGCTCGTTCGGCGTCGACGTCAGCTCGAAGGCGGGCCACGTCTTGGCGGAGCTTGGCCGCCTGCTGCTGTTGGGTGGCGATCAAATCGGCCAGTCGGTACCGGTCGGGAAGTCGGGCTTCGGGGTCGGCAGGACGGGCCCGGAAGGCGAGCACGGCGAGGAAGGCCATCAGCGTGGCGGCGATGAGGATGGCGGGTGAGCGCCGGCGCGCCGGCGGGTAACCCAGGGAGGAGCTCCGGATCGTCGAGTTGGGAGGGGCGATCATCAGCGTGTCCGAGCACCATTCTGGCCGTCGGCGGCGGCAACTACGCTGCGGGTTGTGCCCGAGAAGAAGAAGGAACGTCGCCCCGGCGGCTCCATCGCGGCCCGCCCGGTGACGGCGAAGGGCGGCCGGGTGACGCCCAAGGGGTCGGCCACCAAGGGCCCGGGACCCGGCGGTTCCATGCCCTCGAGCGGCCGCTACACCCCGCCGATCCCTCAGGAGTACAAGGTTTCGCCCCGCTGGGTACCGATCGTCATGGGCATCCTCCTCGTCGCCGGCATGTTGACGATCATCGGCAACTACCTCTCGCTGATGCCCGGGGGCGAGCCGTCCAACGCCTACCTGCTTGGCGGCCTCGGCCTCATCACCATGGGCTTCATCGTCGCCACTCGCTGGCGATAACGCCGAACCTTCCGGCGAGGCTGGGTTCACCCACGTCGACCTTGACATACGCACAGATGGGACGAGCCTGCGAGCACGCTCGATGTGGCCGACTCGGCCGATGTCCAGTCGCTTCCGACATCTAGATTCCGCTCCGTGAGCACCGTCGACCCGCGCAATTCCGTCGCCGTCGCCGAGGTGCTGCGGGCACGGGCGGCTACGCGTTGGGGCGACGCGCGCGTGGCCGAGCCGCCCACCACGATCGGCGGAGGGTTCGACTCCTATATCCACGTGGTCCACCTGGAGGGGGATGCGCTCCCCGCAGCGTGGGCGGTCCCGCTCGTCGTGCGTCTCCTGCCCTCTCGGGATCGGGAGCCGCAGGCGCGCCGTGAGGCCCAAGCGCAGGGATGGGCGGCATCGGTCGGCTACGCCGCGCCGCAGGTGCTCGAGGTGATCGGATCCGATGACGGCTTCGGCCTTCCCGCCCAGGTCATGGAGCGAGCACCCGGCACAACGATGCTCGACGCGCTCACCGCCAAGCCGTGGCGAACGCGCCGACTCGTCGACCAACTGGCCCGACTCCAACTCCAACTCCACGCCCTCCCCACCGACACCTGGCCGGGCGAGCGGAGCGACCACGCACTCGTCGATCAGCGCCTTGGCCTCCCGCGGAGAGTCGCCAGCGAGCTACACGACGACGAGCTACGCCGAGCCCTCGAACAGGCCGAGGGTCTCCTCCCGATCGCGACGGGCGGCCCCGCCGTCGCCTGCCACGGCGACTTCCATCCCCTCAACGTGATGGTCGACGGCGACTCTGCATCAGTCATCGACTGGACCGACGCGGGGCTCGGCCCACGCGAAGGCGACGTGGCGCGCACCCTGCTCTTGTTCCGGCTTGCCTCGATTGCCGCCAACAGTCCGGTCGAGCGCATAGCCCTCCGCGCCGTCGGGCCCCGGATGGCGCGCCGCTACCGCCGCACCTACACCGCGGTCGCTCCTCTCGACGGCGAACGGCTGCGGGCGTGGGAAGCACTCCACGCACTGCACGGCTGGTCCCAGGTACGAATGCTCCACGCCGGTGGGTTCGAAGGCGAGTCCAGCGCCGACCAGAGCCGGGTCCCGCCGAGCGTCGCCGACTTCCTCAAGGCCCAGTTCGAGGCCGCCCTCGTCGGCTGATCACGGCGGCAGAAACGAGATTCGGGCACCGCAAGCCCGCCAGTAGTCGTCAGTTCGGATCGCCGCGCCGACGGCCCGACCGCAACAGCGTGACCGGTGGCGCAAGCCCGTCAGAAGCCGGGGCCGCGGTCACGTAACGCCTCTGAAGAGGTCACAACTTGCGCCCTGTAGTCATAGATCAGCGCGTCGAGCTCGAACTCATCGATCTCGCCGACGTCGAGACGACCAAGACCGCTCGCAAGCGACGCTGCTGGCCGCAGGTCCAAGGCGGGCGAGCGAACACTCTGGCTGGCTGCGGCTGGACCGGACTGTCGGGGCTCGGCACCTGGTGTCCTGCTGAACAAGACGGTTCGATCGGGTCTTTTCGTAGGGCTGGATCGTCGGGTGGGCGCATCGCCCATCCCCTTGTTGATGGTGTGACTGATGTTGCGGCTCCGCGGAGCCGCTTTCCGAGCCGGCGGGTGCTTGCGTGGCCCGCCTGGAGGATGAGCGCGGCGGCGCTCCTTGAGGCGAGGGCCCAGCCGTTGGCGGCGTCGTGGTGGAGTAGGCGGTTGAGGAGTCGGCGGAGGTTGAGGGCGGCGGCGCGGTGCGTCTGAATCGCTGTTCGCGGGCAGATCCGGCAGGGCGCATCAATTTGTGCTCGCCACTCAGTCCATCGATGCCAATCTGGCGGTCCATTGGCACCCTGCACCCGAGAAGTGCTCTCGAGCGGGGATCGTTCTGGCTCGCAATCCGCACCTGCCTGCCCTTCGGCTCTTGCGCCATGGTCGCGGTGCGGCCGTGCGACCAATCCCGGGGGCAGCTACGCTGAAGGTTCACTCCATCAAACATCACGCAGGAATTAAGTGCTTCATGCCGGGTTTCCCCTGAGTCTCCCCGCAAGGTTTGTGCGTGGAGATAGGAAATAGACATGGCAACGGGAACCGTCAAGTGGTTCAACGCAACAAAGGGCTTCGGCTTCATCACGCCGGAGGATGGCGGCGAGGATCTGTTCGTCCATCAGAGCGAGATCCAAGTCCAGGGCTACCGCGAGCTTGCTGAGGGCCAGCGCGTGGAGTTCGAGGCCACCAAGGGCCAGAAGGGCATGCAGGCCAGTGCGGTGAAGCCAATCGGATGAGGCAGTAGCCGATCCGAAGGACGAT
>JBKJKM010000170.1:0-7745 GCA_046597375.1 Acidimicrobiales bacterium
CGTGCCGACGATCGAGTACTCCTACAGCTTCGACGAGTCGCTCGAACAGGAGTGGTCGTTCAGCGAGGTGATGTCCGCCCAGCCGGAGATCGAGGACTACCTCAATCACGTGGCCGACCGCTTCGACCTCCGCCGGTCGTTCCGGTTCTCGACCCGTGTCACGTCCGCCGCCTTCGACGAGGCGTCCGAACGTTGGTCCGTCGACACCGATCAAGGCGCCCACTTCAGCGCCCGCTGGTGCGTCATGGCGACGGGTTCGCTGTCGGCTCCCAACCTTCCAGCCATTCCTGGCATCGACACCTTCGCCGGCGTCATCGCCCACACCGGACTCTGGCCAGGCGAGGGACTGGACGTCGCGGGTAAACGCGTCGGCATCATCGGCACCGGATCGTCCGGCATGCAATCCATCCCCCATCTGGCGCGAGAAGCCGCTCATCTCACCGTCTTCCAGCGCACGCCCAATTACTCGTTCCCCGGACAGGTGGCTCCGATCGACGACGAGCTCCAGGCCTACGTCAAGGCGAACTATCGGGAACTCCGTCGCATGCAGCGGACCTCGGGCGCCGGCATCTCCGGCATGGCCATGCCGACCACCGACGGAAACGGTCGAGCCGTCGGCGCCGGAGCATTTGGCCTGGCGGCCGGAGCGGGCGGCGGATCAGGCGGCACGCCCGATCGTGCTGCGATGGCGGCGGCACTCGAGAAGATGGAAGAGGGTTTCGCGCACATGGTGCGCAAGCGCGTGCACGACCCGGAGACGGCGGAGTCGCTGATACCCAAGGACTACCGGATGGGGTGCAAGCGACTGGTCGTCGAGATCGACTACTTCGAGACGTACAACCGGGACAACGTCCGGCTGGTCGACCTCCGCAAGGGCGCCATCACGGAGATCACCCCGAGCAGCGTCATCACCGAAGGAGGTGCGGTCGAGATCGATGTTCTCGTGCTGGCCACCGGCTTCGATGCGCTCACGGGTCCGCTGACGCGCATCAACATCTCCGGCCGGGCCGGGCGGACCCTGGCCGACGAATGGCGGGACGGGCCCCGCGCGTACCTCGGCCTGATGGCCGCCGGATTTCCGAACCTGTTCATGATCACCGGCCCCGGAAGTCCGAGTGTGCTGTCGAACATGGTCGTGTCGATCGAACAACACATCGACTGGGTGACCGACGCCATCGCCGCGCATCAGCGCTCGGGTATCACCACGATGGAGCCCCTCCCGGCGGCCCAGGACGAGTGGCTCGATCACGTCGAAGAGGTCTCGGTCGGCACCCCGTACACGGCCCCGAGCTGCAACTCGTGGTACGTCGGTGCCAACATCGCCGGCAAGTCCCGCGTGATCCTCCCGTACACGGGCGGCGTCGGTCGCTATCGAGAGATCTGCGACGAGATCGCCGCCGACGCCTACCGAGGTTTCGCCTTGTCCCCGGGGGCCACCTGATCGGACGAGAAAACTCCGCGTCGGTGTCGATCGAGGCCGATCCCGTTCGTGTAGGAGAAGACCGGCACCGAGGCCGGTCCCGTCAAGGAGAACTTCCCATGGTCCAGTACCTGCTCGCCGTCCACAACGTCGAAGGCGAGAACCCGTACGCCACCGACGAGGACATGCAGAAAGCGTTCGCGGCTGTGGACGCCTTCAACGTCCAACTCCAGGAGCAGAACGTCTGGGTCTTCGGTGGGGGTCTGCAGCCGCCCAGCACCGCCACCGTCGTCGACGCCAGAGGCGGCGACCTGCTCGTGACCGACGGCCCGTTTGCCGAGGCCAAAGAGCAGCTCGGCGGGTTCTGGATCATCGACGCCCCCGACCTCGACGCCGCCATGAAGTGGGCCGCCGAGGGAAGCGCCGCCTGCGGGAACCCGGTCGAGGTTCGCCCGTTCCAGGACGAGCCGTCCGCCTGACCGTGCCCGAAGCGGATCGCGCCATCATCGAGCGCACCTTCCGGAACGAATCAGGTCGGGCTCTGGCCACCCTTGTCCGGTTCTTCGGCGACATCGACATCGCCGAGGAAGCGGTCCAGGAGGCCTTTGTCGCTGCGTTGGAGCGGTGGCCCCGCGACGGTCCACCTCCGAGCCCCGCCGGCTGGATCATCACCACCGCCCGCAACCGGGGGATCGACCGCCTCCGGCGGGAGTCTTCCCGGGACGATCGACAGGTCGCGGCCAGCCGCATGCTCGAAGCCGACGAACCACTCGAGGCGTTGACGGTGACCGATGACCAGCTCCGCCTCATCTTCACCTGCTGTCACCCCGCCTTGGCTCCTGCCGTCCAGGTGGCGCTGACGTTGCGGTTGGTGGCCGGTCTCCAGGTACCCGAGATCGCTCGAGCGTTCCTCGTGCCGGATGCCACCATGGCCCAGCGCCTCGTTCGGGCCAAGAACAAGATCCGGGCGGCCCGCATCCCGTACCGCATTCCGGACGATGCCGAACTCCCCGATCGCCTCTGCTCCGTGCTCCGGGTCGTCTATCTCGTCTTCAACGAGGGCTACCTGGCATCGGGAGGCGACGAGCTCTTCCGCAGCGATCTGTGCGACGAGGCCACCCGCTTGGCGCGTCTCCTGGTGGCCCTGCTGCCGGATGAGGCGGAGGCCCACGGTCTGCTCGCGCTGTTGCTTCTGACCGAATCACGCCGGGACGCCCGGGTCGACGCCGAGGGCCAGTTGGTGCGCCTGGCCGATCAGGACCGCACCCGATGGCGAACGGATCTCATCGTCGAGGGCCAGGCCATCGTGCGCCGCTGCCTTCGCCGGAACCAGCCCGGGACGTACCAGATCCAGGCCGCCATCGCCGCCGTGCACAGCGACGCGCCCCGCAGCATCGACACGGCGTGGGGCCAGATCGTCGCCCTCTACGACCAGCTGATGGCGCTCACCCCATCGCCGGTGATCGCCCTCAACCGCGCCATCGCCGTGGCCGAGCGGGACGGTCCTGCGCCGGCATTGGCGTCGCTCGACGCTCTCGCGCCTGAGCTCGACGACTATCACCTCTTTCACGCCGCCCGGGCCGATGTACTCTCCCGACTCGGTCGGCGTGGCGAGGCGGCGGCGGCGTATGACTCGGCGCTGTCCCGGACAGAAAACGAGGTCGAGCGGGACCTCCTGCAGAGGCGACGAGCGACCCTTCCGGATCCGTGAGGCAGGCCGGGTCAGAGCTTTCGAACGATTTGCTGCGTGACGAAGCGACGGAAGCCGGTGCTTTCGTACACGTGGCGTGGGATGGGGTAATCGTCATCACCCCGTGCCCCGACCACGGCATGCGACGCGCCTGCTTCTGACAATCGCTCGAGCCCAAAGCGCAGCAGCGAGCGTGCGAGCCCTCTGCCGCGGTGTTGTGGGCCGACGCCCACCGGTTCGAATTCGCCGTAGTCGTAGGCAGAGTCGTACCAGGCGAGCGCCGAACCGACGGGCTCCCCCGAGGCGGTCAGGGCGACGATGTCGAGGTCCGCCCGATACGGCCACTTGGACATCGTGCGGCCCACATCCGCGGCGGTGCGGGTAGAGCCCTCCCATGCGACTCGGTGGGCGGCGGCGCGCAGCTCCACATCCGCCAAGTCGGCCATCGTGGTGAAGGTGTACCCGGCCACGGGCTGATGGGACACCGCCGGCAGCTCGAGCTGGAGATAGATGCCGAACGGTTCGGTCGAATCGGGGATGTACCCGCGCGAGTCGAGGATCGCACCAGCGACGTCGTCAGCGATCGCATGCGATGTGGTGAAGGGAGCATCGCTCCGCGATTCCGCCCAGACGATGATTGCGATCAAGAGTTCGCCGGCATCGGGGTCACGCCAGTCCACCATCCACACCAAGTTCGCCGGTGCAGTATCCCGCTCGCCAACCCGACGGATGCGGTCGTAGCCGGGCGTCAGTCGCGCCCATCCGACGAGGTGTCCGTCCCGCTCGAACAGTCGGGATCGACCAGCCGTCGGTCCCTCCCACGCCAGGGTCCCGAACGAGGTCTCGAAGTTCATTCGATGCCGGTCGTTGCGCCATATCTCGTGGGCGAGGTCGAGCAACCGACGCTCATCGCTCAGCTCCTGGACCCGTCGTTCGAATGGCACGTACAAATCGTGGTCCAGGCGGACATCTCGTGCTCGCCATTCAGGGGCGCCGGCGCCACCACCGTCGGACTGGCGCCGGTCGTTCGTCCGACGCCACGGCTACGACGTCGACATCGACTTTTGGACGAGTCTCTCGCCACTTGCGCACGATCTCGTCGGAGTCGAGCGGCATCAACGTCGTGGGCGGCCCATCGATGGCTGGCATCCGATTTGCCTGCCGGATGCGCTGGTTGAGGTCGTCAATCGCCCGCTTCACTGCCTCGGCCGAAGAGAGTCGGTCGATGCCCTCGATCAGTTTCTCCGCCTCGAGCCGTAAGGCCAGCGGCGTGGGTAGGTACGACACGCCCTCTCGGGCAAGGAGCTGCTTGACCCACCACAGCTCGTCGTGGGTCCCGTCGAGACCCGTGAGCGGCTTGCCCTTGCCGGGAAGGTCATCGAACTCACCCCGCTCCTGCGCGTCTCGGATCTGGTCGTCGACCCAGTCGGTGAAGCTCCGGTTCCCTGGCTTTCTCGTCGTCATCGTCCCGACCTCCCGGCTCCTTGCTTGTGAAGGTATTCACAAAGGCCGGATCCGTCAAGGAAACTCAGAGCGGCGTGAAGTAGCGCTTGCCTTCGCCACGCAGCACCCGCCCGAACTCGAGTCCGGGGAAGTGGGCGGCAGTCACGACGGCGGACGTCCCCTCGAGCTCGTCCCAGAGCGCCTCGCGGGTGCGGGCTGCAAGGGCCGGATCGACGTCGGACATGACCGAGAACTCGGGTTCTTCCAGTTGGAGCGGGCACTCGACGGCATCGCCCAGGAGCAGGGCTCGCTCCTCGTGCGAGGCGAGGACGAGGCCGTAGTGGCCCATCGTGTGGCCGGGAGTGTGGCGAGCCGTGATCCCGGGGGCGATGGCGACCATGTCACCCTCCATGGGCTCGAGCCGGCCGGCTGCGTCAAGCGCTTCCATGATCTGGCGACCGCGGTCCGAGGCGTCGACGTCGACGACGAAGCGCTGCCAGTCGGCGGCGCCGAAGCGGACGGTCGCATTCGGAAAGTACGGCTGACCGCCCACGGCGAGCCAACCGATGTGATCGACGTGGAGGTGGCTGCAAACGATCACATCGATGTCTTCGGGCTCGACGTCGACGTTTCGCAGCGCATCGGGAAGGTCGCCACCACGGGCCCAGCCCACGTCGAGGTCGCCAAGGCCGGCGTCGACGAGCACCGTCGTGTCGCCGGTGCGGACGACGAAGCAGCCGATCGGAATGTGGACCCGTCCGTCGTCGGCCAGCAACTCGGCATGCGCACTGAAGTCGAGGCCGATGTAGAACTGCTGCGGCAGTTTGCACATGCCGTCACTGACCGCCAGGAGTTCGAGGTCCCCGATGCGCATGACGCACGGTACCGCCAGCGTCAGTCAGCCGATCCCGAAGATGCCTTCCGGCAGGCCCTCGTCGTGGAAGCGGGACTTGCCGCTTGGTCCCCAGACCGTGACCGAGCCACGCCCGACCGCACGAAATTGGTCCTGGTGTCGGACGAGTGCCGTGGCACCGTCGACTCCGACCACGTTTCGCCCGCGTCCGATGAGGCGGTTCACGACGTCGCCGGCGAGGGACGGGTACTCGTCGAAGTGAGGCAGCACGATGGTGTTCGCCAACAAGGCGAATCCTGCGGAGCCGGGGCCACCACGTAGCCCGGCGATGTGGCTCCCCTGCACCATGGCGCCGGCCGAGCATCCGGCGAGCACGCCGCCGCGGTCGAGCACGCCCAGGATCGCGGCCCACGCGGCTGTCCCCTCGAGCAGTTGATGCAGGAGCGAAGGCTTGCCTCCGGAGAGGTAGACGAGATCGGCGCCGGCGATATCGCGAACCATGGCATCGTCGTCGGCCGTACGACGATCGATGACGTCGACGGCGACCGCCTCGGCGCCGAGCCGCGTGAAGTGGGCGACGCCGCGTTCTTGCCAACGTCGCCACACCCGTTCGCCGTCTTTGGCGGCGGCGGTCGGAAGACACGCCACACGGGGTGCTCGTTCACCAGTGTCGAGCAGAGACAGCAGGTGCTCGTCCACCGGTCGGCACACCTCGAGGTACTCGCCGCTACCGACGAGCGCGATGGTGGGGGTCACGCCGTCAGCATTCCCGATCGGCGTGGATCAGGTCGACGCGTTGCCTTCCTCGATGCGTCGACGGACGGCGTCGAACGCCGCATCATTCTCGGCACCTCGCTCCTGTTCCATCGCTAGTTTCTCCTCCGGCGTGGCACGTAATACGCGCTCACGCCGATCCAGCGAAGCGCTCGCCTTCACCTCGAACTCCTCCAAAGCTTCGTCGAGGTCACGCTTTTCTCGGAGCAGTAGCGATCGGATCCGGTCCCACGTTCCCATCGACGGAGGTTACGTCCGGGTGCCCTCAGCACGGATGCAACATGGGGGAGATCAACGCACTCCCAGATCCGTGAAGGGCCGCCACAGGTACCCGTCTGGGTCCGCCACTACGAACTGGCGGTTGCCAGCCTCCGTCGGACCTGCCGCCGGCCACCTGCCGCCTGGATTGGTCACCTCGACCTGGTACCACCGCTCTTCCACTTCGATCAATGGCTTGTACCCGCTGGCGGTGACTCGTTCGTACACGGCGTCGACATCGGTGACCGACAGCTGGAAGTTCACGCCTCGCCCGAAGGGCGGCTCGAGCGGGGCCGACCTGAATCGTCGGCCCGGGCCGGCCGCCTCCTGGAGCATGAGCTCGGCGCCATCCAGGGTGAGGTAGGCGAACCGCTCCGCGCCACGTTCGAACGCGACCTGGAAACCCAACACCCCGGTATAGAAACTGATGGAGACGGACAGATCGGCAACGTCGAGCTCGGGCACGAGCCCCGCCCACCGAGCGGTAGCAGACATACGCCAACGGTAGATCGGCGCTCACAGATCACTGCTCAGAAAGCGGCCATCGAAAGGCTACGAACTCAATGGTGGAGGCCAAAGACCCCGTGCCTCCACGCCAATATCGCTCGCATCGGCGGGCGATCGCGACAACGATGCGATGGTCCCTGTTCCATCAAAGCTTGGAGGTGCACGTCCGATGGTCTTTGCTCCCATTTCCGTACCCTCCTCGCCGCTGCGCCCGGACGTCATCTCCCGCGTCTGACCTGCCCGCGGTCAGGAGGTCCACCCGACCCCCCGACCCGAAGGAGCGCGATGATCGCGCCGCCGCCTCACCTGATCCTGGATCCAGACCACTACTCCGACCATCACCTCGGCCCCCTGAAGACCGGGAAGGAGGCAGAGGTCTTCGTCATTGAACGCATCGCCGACGATGGACGCAGCTGCCTCCTGGCCCACAAGCGCTACCGCCCCCGCCGGGTATCGGCAAAGGGAGAACTCGAGGCCCTCGGCTTTCAGCGCGCCGCCAGTTTCGTGCACGACGACGGGTACCGCGACGGGCGAGCCATCGGCAACACTCGCGACCGTCGCGCCGTCGCGCGCCGCTCGACCCATGGTCGAGAGGTGCTCGGTCGAGGGTGGGTCGACCACGAGTTCCACTCGCTTCAGCGCCTGTACGAGGCCGGCGTGAGCGTGCCCTACCCGGTGGCTCGAACGGCCGACGGCATCCTCATGGAGTACCTGGGCGACGATGCCGCGGCTGCGCCGAGACTGGTGTCCGCCGCTCTCGATCACCCTGCGGCGACCAAGAGCTCGGCCGCCTTGGTCGC
>JBKJKM010000317.1:0-7251 GCA_046597375.1 Acidimicrobiales bacterium
TTGTGGTCGTGGGTGAGCACGCAGACGGCGTCTCGCGGCCCGAGGTCGGCGCCGTTGGCAGCGAGGTAGCGGTCGGGCCAGTCGACGAGGTCGTCGTCGACTGGCCCGATCGCTACCTCGATGCCAACGGCGCCGACCTGGGGCCGAGAGACGCGGTGTGCGTGCTCACCCACGACCACAAGTTCGACGTGCCGGCGGTCGTCGCCGCCCTCCGGACGCGCGTTGGGTATCTGGGAGCGATGGGTTCGAGACGCACCGACGCCGAGCGCCGCCAACGACTCCGTGACGCGGGTGTGACCGACGACCAATTGGCCAGATTGCTGGCCCCGATCGGCCTGGACATCGGGGCCAGGACACCCGAGGAGACTGCCGTGTCGATCTGCGCCGAGATCATCGCTCTTCGCACGGGGCGGCGGCCCCCGAGCCTGCGCGACACTGAAGGTCCGATCCATGCCCGGGGAACCAGCGGGGTCGCCAGGACCGGGAGGGGTGACGCAGGGGATGCTGCCTGAAGAGTCGGGTTCGAACGGGGTTCGGATCGCGGACACCGATCGCGACCGCGTCGTGGCCTTGCTCCGCCTCCACTGCACGGAGGGTCGCATCACCCTCGACGAGTTCAGCGACCGAGTTGGCGGGGTCTATGCCGCTCGCACGGCGTCGGAGCTCGACGAGATGGTCCGCGACCTACCGGCGCCCTGGTCGGAGAAGGCAAGGGTCGACCCGCTCGGCGGCGACCGCTCCCGACCCCGCCGGGCCGTCAAGTGGCTCGTCGCCGTGTTCGGTGACACCACCCGCCAGGGTCGGTTCACACTCGACGACGAGAGTGCGGCGGTCGCGGTGTTCGGCGATTGCACCCTCGACCTCAGCGAAGCCCTCATCGAGGGCCCCAACCCGCTGGTGACGGCTCTCGCTGTTTTCGGCGACATCACGGTCATCGTCCCTGACGGCATTCAGGTCGATCTCGAGGGCGTCGCCATCTTCGGCGACAAGCGGGTGTCCACCGGACCGACCCCGCCGGTGCCCGGGTCGCCGGTCGTCCTCGTCCGCGCCTTCGCCGTGTTCGGCCAGGTGCATGTGCGGCCGCCTCGGGAACGCAGCGATCGACGGTTCCGGCGGCACGGCGTCCGGTGAGCAGCGACCTCCCGAGCGTTCGGGTCGACGACAGCGACCGCGATCGCGCCGTGGCCTTCCTGCGCCACCACTGTGCTGCCGGCCTGATCACCCTCGACGAGTTCTCCGATCGGGTTGGCCACGTCTTCGCGGCGACGACCAACACCGACATCGAGGTCGTCACCAACGATCTCCCCGTCATCGGGAGAACGACGAGCGGCTCGACCACGGGCACCGCGGGGGCGACCACCGGTCGGGTGCGTTCGGCCGCCCGGTGGACGGTCTCGATCTTCAGCGGCAGCCAACGAAAGGGCCGCTGGCGGGTGGAGAAGGAGACCACGGCCATCAGCTTCATGGGCGCCTGTCTGCTTGATCTTCGCCAGGCCGAGGTGGTCGGCGAGGAGATCACCATCAACGCCATCGCGTTCATGGGGGGTGTCGACGTCATCGTGCCCGAAGGCATCGAGGTCGTCCTCGAGGGATTCGCTTTCATGGGCGGCAAGCAGGCCTCGATCCGCGAGGTCCCGGTGCTGCCGGGTTCACCACTGGTGCGAGTGCGGGCCTTCGCCTTCATGGGTGGAGTCACCGTGCGCAGTCGACGTCCGCCGGGGGAGACGCCGATCCGGAGTCGGAGTCGTGATCGCGGCCGTGAGGAGCGTGACCGCGACCGCGCCGATCGCGATCGGGAACGGGCGCTGCGGCGCTCGGGTCGGCGGGATCACGGCCACGAGCACGGTCACGGCTTCGGCCCGGACTTCGGCGGAGGGTCCGGCCCACCGATGATGCCTCCTTCGCGGTCCGGCTCGCCGATGATGCCTCCTTCGCGGCCATCGCCACCGCCGCGACGTCGTGGCATCGAGGCAGTGGCCGCCGACGTGCGCGACGAATGGACCCAGCTCCGGGCCCAGGTGGCGCCTGAGGGCACGGTCACGATCTTCTTCAGCGACATCGAGGGATTCACGTCCCTGAACGAGCGGGTCGGCGACCAACGGGCCCAGGGCCTTTTGCGCGATCACTATCGGCTGGTGCGCGAGGAGTTGCTGACCCATCGCGGCTTCGAGGTGAAGGTCCACGGCGACGGGTTCATGGTCGCCTTCGACAGCGCCGCACGGGCATTGCGGTGCGCACGGGCGGTACAGGTACGCCAGCAGGAGTGGAGCGCCGCTCATCCCGACACGCCGATCCGGGTGCGCATGGGCCTCCACACCGGTGAGGCGATCCGTGACGCCGACGATTTCCTCGGGTCGACGGTCAATCTGGCCTCGCGCATCGCCACGGCGGCCCGAGGCGGCGAGATCTTGGTGTCGGCTCTGCTCAAGGAGTTGTGCGCGTCGTCGGGTGAGTTCGACTTCGACCAGGGCCAGGAGATCGACCTCAAGGGCATCTCCCAGCCGCACAAGGTCTTCTCCGTCGCCTGGTCGTGACGACGGCTGCGGTGGTGCTGGCCGCGGGGGCCGGCTCCCGTTTCGTCGGCCACTCGCACAAGCTGGCGGCTGACTTTCGAGGTCGGCCGCTGGTGGTCTGGGCCGTGGAGCACGCCCGGTCGGCCGGACTCGACGAGACCGTCGTGGTCGAAGGCGCGCTCGATCTCTCGTCGGTTCTGACTCCGGCGGCCGGCGTCACCGTGCTGTCGAACCCCAGGTGGGCCGAGGGGCAGGCGACGTCGCTCGGCGTCGCCGTCCGCCACGCCCGTGCCCAGGGACACGACGCCATCGTGGTCGGCCTCGGCGACCAGCCACTGGTGCGGCCGACGGCGTGGCGCGCCGTCGCCGACGCAGGTGGGAAGGTCGCCCCCGTCGTCGTCGCCACCTACGACGGGCGCCGCGGCAATCCGGTGCGGATCGACGCCGCCATTTGGGACCAACTGCGCTTCGAAGGCGACGAAGGAGCGAGGGAGCTCATGCGCCGGCGGCCGGAGCTCGTGGGCGAAGTAGCGTGCGCTGGCAATCCGGCGGACGTCGACACCGTGGAGGATCTCGAGCAGTGGAGCTGACCAACGAATTCCGGGTGAGCGTCCCCGTGGAGGACGCCTGGGCCGTGCTGACCGACGTCGAGCGGATCGCGCCCTGCCTGCCGGGCGCCCAGCTCCAAGAGATCGAGGGGGACGAGTACCGGGGCATCGTCAAGGTGAAGGTCGGTCCGATCACCGCCCAGTACAAGGGCAAGGCCACGTTCCAGTCGCGCGATGACGATGCCCACGTCGCCGTCCTCAAGGCCGAGGGCCGTGACACGCGTGGGCAGGGCAATGCCAGCGCCATCATCACGGCGACCCTGACGCCCGAGGCCGGCGGAACCGCAGTCAAGGTCGTCACCGACCTGACCATCACCGGCAAGGTCGCCCAGTTCGGCCGGGGCGTGCTGGTCGACGTGTCGGGCAAGCTCCTCACCCAGTTCGTCGAGTGCCTGGAGAACGACCTCCTGAGCGGCGCGACCTCACCATCCGCCGCAGCGCCAGCAGCGCCGGCAGCATCCGCCGCATCCGCCGCATCCGCCGCACCCGCCGCGCCGGGAGCGCCCGCGAGCAGCCGCCCGCCGAGCGGCCAGCCTGCGAGCCGGGAGGGCTCCGCGGCGCCGAAGGCGGCTGAGAGCACGGTGCGCAAGATCGAGCACAAGGCGGCGGCGCCGGTCGACTTGCTCGATGCGGCCGGCGTGCCGCTGGCCAAGCGCGCCATTCCCGTGGTGGCGGGCGTCCTGGTGATCGTGTGGTTCCTGCGCCGTCGTCGTCGCAAGCGCTGAGCGACCTCGAACAGGTCGTCGCTCGACTCGGGCGCCGTCCGCAGGGTGCGTTCGCGGTGGTGGTGCGCGACGTCGGAGGGGCACCGGTCGTGATCCGAAACGCGCCGCTGCTCGACGACGGCCGGCCCATGCCGACGCGCTACTGGTTGTTGGCGTCCGACATTCGCGACGCCGTCAGCCGAATCGAGGCGGCCGGCGGCGTCGACCGGGCCGAGCGCGAGGTCGACGCCGACGAGTTGATCGCCGCCCACCGGCGCTACGGCGAGGAGCGCGACGCCGCCCTCCCTCCGGATTGGGACGGACCTCGGCCCTCGGGAGGCGTCGCCGGCACCCGCGTGGGCGTGAAGTGCCTGCATGCTCACTACGCCTGGCACCTCGCCGGCGGCGACGATCCGGTTGGCCGTTGGGTCGAAGTGGAACTGTCCACGGGGAACTGGTCGTGAGCGCAGTCGCCGCCGTCGACTGCGGCACGAACGGCACCCGCATCCTGATCGTCGATGCCGGTGGCCGAGTTCTCGAGCGGCGCACCATCATCACCGGGCTCGGCCAAGGCGTCGACCAGACCAACCGACTGGCGCCGGCGGCGATCGAACGCGTCATGGTCGTGCTGCGGGACTACCGCCGGCTGCTCGACGGCCACGGGGTCGAACGTGTGCGGGTGACGGCCACGTCGGCTGCTCGGGACGCCGCCAACCGGGAGGAATTCTTCGACACCGCCGAGTCGGTGATCGGCGTGCGCCCGGAGTTGTTGAGTGGCGTGGAGGAGGGCCGGCTGAGCTTCGCCGGCGCCATCTCCGAACTCGATGCCGCCAATGGACCATTCCTGGTGGTCGACATCGGCGGCGGTTCGACGGAGTTCGTGGTTGGGCGCGACGAGCCCACCGGCGTGCACTCCATCGACGTCGGCTGCGTGCGGTTGACCGAGCGCTACCTCGGCTCCGATCCGCCTGATGCCGGCGAGCTGGCCGACGCCCTGAGTATCGTGCGCAGCCATCTCGACGACGTCGTGCGCGAAGTGCCGGCCACGCTCGACGCGGCCCGCCTGGTCGGATTGTCCGGCAGTGTCACCACGGTGGCCGCCGTGGAGTTGGGCCTGCAGACCTTCGACCCGCGTCGGATCCACCATTTCGTGTTGACGAGAGCTGCGGCCGAGGACGTGTTCCGCACGTTGGCGACGGAGCGGCGGGTGGACCGGGCCGCCAATCCCGGTCTGGCCTCGGATCGGGTCGAGACGATCGTCGCCGGCGCCTTGATCCTCGTCGCCGTGATGCGCCACTTCGACTTCGACGAGTGTTTGGTCTCGGTGTCCGACATCCTCGATGGCCTGGTGGCTTCACTCCTCGGGGGGCACTAGCACCGCAGGGTTGAGGATGCCGGCGGGGTCGAGGGACGCCTTGATCCGGCGGAACGCCTCGATCTCGCTCGGCGACCGGGCCAGGTGAAGGTGCTCGCGCTTGGCCGTGCCGATCCCGTGCTCGGCGCTGATGCTGCCTCCCGTTGCAGCCACGAGGCGGAGGACGGCCTCGTCGACGGCTTGGGGCACGTCGCGACCGTTCGGTTCGACCACGTTGACGTGGACGTTGCCGTCGCCGACGTGACCGAAGAGGTACGTGCTGGCCGTCGGGGTAACGGCCGCCACCGTCGTCCGCACCTCGCGACAGAACGCCGCCAGTCGACCCAACGGCAGCGTGACGTCGAGCTTGTGGGGAACCCCGACGGCGTTGATGGCTTCGGTGTGCGCCTCTCGGTAGCGCCAGAGCTCGGTCCGTCGGGTCGACGTGGTGGTGACGGCGGTGTCGAGGACGCGGTCGGCCACGGGGGCGAGCGCGGCGAAGAGTTCCTCGGTCGGATCGTGGCGAGCACCGGCCTCGAGCAACAGATAGGCACCCGATCGGCCGGACGCGAAGGGCGGCGCGATGCCGAGGTGGCGGACGACCAGGTCGACCCCGTCGGCGAAGATCAGCTCGGCCGCTTCGAGCGATGGGCAGCCGGCACGAGCCGCGACGAAGCCGTCGACGGCGGTCTCGGCATCGTCGACGGCGAGGAGGGCGGTGGCGCGTTGGTTCGGCGCGGCTACGAGACGGAGCCGGACGGCGGTGATCACCCCAAGGGTCCCCTCGCTACCGCACAAGAGCCCCCCGAGGTCATAACCGGTGTTGTCCTTGCGCAGGCCGGCCAGGTGCGAGATGACGGAGCCGTCGCCCAGGACGGCTTCGATGCCGGCCACCTGGTCGCGCATCGGCCCGTGTCGCAGCACTCTCGTGCCGCCGGCATTGGTGGCGACCATGCCCCCGATGGTGGCGCTGCCCCTGGCTCCGAGATCGACGGCGAACTCCAGGTCGGGCGCCGTCGCCGCGAGGTGGTGCTGGACGGCCTCGAGGGTGGCGCCGGCGCCGATCGTCACCTGGGAGGCGACGGCATCAACGGGCCCGAGATGCGCCAGTCGCCGGAGGCTGAGGACCACCTCGCCTCCGAGCGGGACGCTTCCGCCCACGAGCCCCGTGTTGCCGCCCTGGGGCACGACCGCCACCCCGTTCGCAACACACCAGCGGATGACCCCCGCGACCTCGTCCGTCGTTCCCGGACGGACCACCGCCGGCGTGGCCCCGCGGAACCGTCCCGACCAGTCGACGACGTAACCGGCGACCAGGTCCGGGTCGGTCAACACCTGCGCCGCTCCGACGATCGACGCCAGCCCGCCTGCGACGTCCACCATCGCCCGAACGCTACTCATCGCCCGCGCACGCGCAGCCTCGGTTCCCGACGCCTCGAACCCCGACGCCGGCGCCACGCGCCGGCGACAGCCACGCCGTTGGCGCCGAGTGCGGCCGAGACGACGAGTGCGCCGATGACGAACTCGCCACGAACGACAACCCCCCTTGGGCGAGGGGCCGAGCACCGAGGGCGTGTCACCCCGCACGGGTCTGTCGTGGTTGGTGGCGTGGGTGTCTGGGGTCGTCGGGTGGGACGAGTGGTCGTTTGCCGTGCCCGTCGACGAGCGCCCACCCGAGGCGGGTCTTGCGGTCGTGGCACGAGCGGCAGTGCCGCTCCAGCCGCCGCAACAACGTGACCTTCGTCCGCGCCCAGTCCTCCCGGTGGTCGGTATCGAGGCGGTCACTGGCGTTGCAGCCCTCGGTGGCGCACGTCGGCGCCAACCAGTCGAGGGCGCTGCCCTGATACACCGTCGCCTTGCGGCCCAAATGGAACACGGTGGCCACGTCGACGCCTTTGGTGACCACACCGGCCAGGAAGGCATCACCCGAGGCCATCATGGCCCGGACCACCGAGACCGGCACCGAACCGAGCCCGGCGATCTCGCACACCTCCGTCTCGATCGGCCAGCCCCGCACCAGGGCGTCCCAGTCGACGCGCACCACGATCTTCGTGGGCGTCGCCTTCCGCACC
>JBKJKM010000239.1:0-8831 GCA_046597375.1 Acidimicrobiales bacterium
GTGGGCGTTGGACGAGACCTTGAACATCTTCCCGAAGCCGCCGCTGGCGAAGAGGCAGGCCTTGGTGTTGAAGACGTGGAGATCGCCGGTCGCCTGCTCGTAGGCGATGACGGCCCCGACCCTGCGCTCGCCCTCTTCATCTTCGACGAAATGGATGTCGAGCACCTGGAACTCGTTGAAGAAGTTCACGTCGCGAGCGACGCACTGTTGGAACAACGTCTGGAGGATCATGTGGCCGGTGCGGTCGGCCGAGTAGCAGGCCCGCATGACGGGGGCTTCGCCGTGGTTGCGGGTGTGGCCGCCGAAGCGACGCTGGTCGATCTTGCCCTCGGGGGTGCGATTGAACGGGAGTCCGAAGTGTTCGAGTTCGATGACGGCGTCGATGGCCTCTCGGCACATGATCTCGGCGGCCGGCTGATCGACGAGGTAGTCGCCCCCCTTGACCGTGTCGAAGAGGTGCCACTCCCAGCTGTCCTCCTCGACATTGGCGAGGGCGGCGCACATGCCGCCCTGGGCGGCGCCGGTGTGGGACCGGGTCGGGTAGAGCTTGGTGATCACTGCCGTCCGGCACTTCCCGGCCGTTTCGATCGCCGCTCGCAGGCCTGCACCGCCGGCGCCGACGATCACCGCGTCGTAGCTGTGGTGGTGGACGTTCACGACATGTCCTCGATCACGTTCCGAATCCTGTCACCCGTCCGTTATTCGTGTGCAATCTCGGACTCGTACCGATTGGTGGCTAGCGCCCCGCCGCCCTCCAAGGTCAGGTCGAGAGAAAGTGGACCGGGGGCGGCGGGCACCACGAAGGACAGGGTGGCGATCCGCACACAGCTGTCGGCGCCGACGTCGCCTGACCACGATTGGCGGTGCTGGTCGCCGGTCCACGACAGGCAGGCGTCGAGGGTGAGATCGGGCAGTGCCTCTCGCCGATCGGACACGACGTGGATGTCGAGGGCGATGGCGTCCCCCGGACGCACCACGCCGTCGAGGCGGTCCGCCACCACGATGACGGGAGCGCAGGCTGCCCGGAGTGCCGCCAACCCCGCCTTCGGCTGCCGGTCGTGGTCGAGCACCGACCACGAAACGCTCGGGTGGCCATCGGCGAAGGCGAATTGGGCGAAGCCGCCGGCCGGGCGGTACTTCAGCCGCCTGAGGGTCTCGACGTGGTGGCGCAACAGCTCCGACTGGTAGGCCTGGGTCGCGTCCCGCCACTCCGTGAAGGTTGCGAAGTCGGCCGGGTCAAGGCCGTGGCGATCGAAGATGTCGCGTTGCAGGCCGTGCGTTCGCGCCAGCGTTGGCCAATCGAGATCGGGCCAACGGTCTGGGTGCATGAAGTCAGCCGTCGAGGGGACGGCCTGGGCTCCGAACTCGCTGACGAAGCGGGCGAGTCGTGGCCAGGCGGCGAGCGCTCTGGGAAGGTCACGTTCGTGTCCGTGGTACCAGCCGAAGTACAGGTGGCTGTCGCCCGTGGGGAGGCCCGAGTGGGCGATGGCCGGACGGCTCCGGTCGGCTTTCGCCAACGCGCGTCGCAACGAGGCGTCGAGGATGTTCTTGTTCCAGCTGGGCAACACCATCCCGCGGATCGTCTTCCGCGCCATCTCCGCCTGGTCCATCACCGTGCCCGGCTCGACGTCGAGAGTGAGCGGTTCGTTGTGGGCGCACCACAGGGCGATCGACGGATGGCGGCTGAGGAGGTCGACGGCCTCCCGGGCCTGGCGTACGGCCTGCTTGCGGGTGCCCCGCGCGTAGCCCCACTGCAACGGAAGGTCCTGCCAGAGCAGGAGACCGGCCTCGTCGGCGGCGGCGTAGAGCTCGGGCCGGGTGATGTGGGCATGGATCCGAAGGAGGTCGAGGCCCGTCTCTTTGGCCAGCGTCACGTCTCGGCGCAGGTCTTCGGGCGTCGCTTCGGCCAGCGCCATGCTCGTCGGGCCCTGGTTCGCACCCTTGAGGAAGAGGCGCTCCCCGTTGACCGACGCGATCCAGTTGGCCATGGCGATCTTGCGAAGCCCGGTCCTGACGGTGCGGGCGTCACTCGGTGCGGGTCGATCGAGCAGTCGGGCCTCGACCGTCACGTCGACCAGGTTCGGTTCGCCCAGCGCATGCGGCCACCACAGAGGGGGGCGCTCCACCCCGAGACGCCATTCGACCCGGTTCTCCCCGGCGGCCAACGTCTGCTCTTCGGTGGACTCGGCCAGGAGCGAACCTTCCCGCCGCACGACGGTCCGGAGCTCGACGGTGGTTGCCTCGGAAGCATCGAGGATGGAGCGGAAGGACACGATCGCCAGTTCGGACGTGGCCTCGGCGCACTGCAGGCGCAGCCGGGTGATGCGCACCGGGCCGGTCTCGTGGAGGCGGACGGGGCGCCAGATGCCGCCAGGGTTCCAATCCGGATCGAAGCAGTCCCAATGCTGGAAGACGCCCGTCAGATTTCGTTTGGCCGTGCGGTCGCGCGGCGGGCTGCACGTGACCTCCGTGGCGAGGAGGTGCTCGGAGCGGGAGCGGAGGTGTTCGGTGACTTCGAAGGTGTGTGGGAAGAAGTAGCCCTCGGTGTCGCCGAGATACGACCCATCGAGCCAGACGTCGGATTGGTAGAAGACGCCATCGAAGGTGAGCCAGTGCCGCTGGCCAGCGTCACCGGTCGGCGGGTCGGGTGCGAACGCCTCGAATCGCCGGCGGGCCAGCAGCGGACCGTCCGTGGAGGAGAAGTCGGCCGAGGAACGCCAGTGGCCGGGGACGTCGAGCTCGCCCCAGTCGCCGTCGTCGAAGTCGGGCTCGGGATAGGTGCGCCGGAGGTGCTCATCGGCGACGACCGCCTTCCACCGCCCTCCGAGCTCGGTCAAGGGGCGTCAAGCTATCGCCGGTCGGCGCCGATCGGCGCCGGACCAAAAGCGTCGTCGCACCTGTAGGGTCGGCGCCATGACGTCTCGTCCTGCCACCCTGGGCCAACTGCGGGAATCCGGCTGGGAGTCGGTTCCCGTCAAGGAGGAGGTGCGGCGGAACACCGCTCGGAAGATCGCCGCCGGCGAGCCTCTCGTCGACGGCATCCTCGGCTACGAGGACACGGTGCTGCCTCAGCTCGAGAATGCGCTGCTGGCCGGCCACGACGTGATCTTCCTGGGCGAGCGCGGCCAAGGGAAGACCCGCATGATCCGCTCGCTGACCAACCTGTTGGACGAGTGGTTGCCCATCATCGCCGGGTCGGAGATCCTCGACGATCCCTACCACCCGGTGTCCAAGCACGCCCGAGACCTCGTCGAGCACAAGGGCGACGATGCGCCGATCGAGTGGGTGCACCGCGACGTCCGATTCGGCGAGAAGCTGGCCACGCCCGACACGTCCATCGCCGATCTCATTGGCGAGGTCGACCCCATCAAGGTGGCCGAGGGCCGCTACCTGTCCGACGAGCTCACACTGCACTACGGCCTGGTGCCTCGCACGAACCGTGGCATCTTCGCCATCAACGAGCTCCCCGACCTGTCCGAGCGGATCCAGGTCGGCCTCCTCAACGTGCTCGAGGAGCGCGACGTGCAGGTGCGCGGCTACAAGATCCGGCTACCGCTCGATGTGATGTTGGTGGCCTCGGCCAACCCGGAGGACTACACCAACCGTGGGCGCATCATCACCCCCCTGAAGGACCGCTTCGGGGCCCAGATCCGTACCCACTACCCCCTCGACGTGGAGACCGAGCTCGGCGTCGTGCGGCAGGAGTCGGTGGCCCTCGAGGGGCTCGGAGTCAACGTGCACGTTCCCGAGTTCATGGCCGAGATCGTTGCGACGCTGTCGCACCTTGCCCGCTCGTCTCCCCACATCAACCAGCGCTCTGGCGTCTCCGTCCGCCTCTCGATCGCCAACTACGAGACGCTCACCGCCAACGCCGTCCGGCGGGCGTTGCGGCTGGGCGAGAAGGATGCCGTGCCGCGCGTGTCCGACCTCGACTCCCTCGTCTCCTCGACGTCCGGCAAGGTCGAGATCGAGTCGATCGACGAGGGCCGTGACGACCAGGTCGTCGAGCGGCTCTTGAAGGCGGCGGTCCTGACCGTGTTCAAGGACCGATGCCCGATGGACCAGTTCCGTGACGCACTGACGGCCTTCAACGAGACGACGATCGTCCATGCCGGTGACGACGTCGCCGCCGCCGAGTACGTGAGCACGCTCACGGAGCATCCGACGCTGCGCGAGCCCGTGTTGGCCCTCGCCGGTTCCGAGTCCCCGGCCGCCGTCGCTTCGGCGATCGAGTTCGTTCTCGAGGGCCTCCACCTCTCCAAGCGCCTCAACAAGGAAGCCGCCGGCACGAGGACCACCTACCGAGGCCGCTGAACCCGGTCACCGTCACCGTCAACGTCGCAGAGCGAGGCCATCACTACCTCGGTTGGCAGGTCTCGCAGGCGTAGGCCCAGCGGCCGGAGAGGTCCCAGCGGCGGATCTCGGTGCCGCAGCGCCGGCAGTTGTCCTGCTTGTAGACCCAAAGGGCCTCACGCCGGCGGATGCGCGAACGAGGCTTGCCGACGATCTTCGGATCAACGGTGATGATCGTGCGGTCCTTCACGCCGTGGCGCAGCCAGTCGACGAGGGTCGACCACATCTCGTCGAACTGCTCCCGGCTGACGGCGTTTGCCGGGACCAACGGATGGATGCCGGAGACGTACAAGATCTCCGCCCGGTAGACGTTGCCGACGCCGGCCAACACCGACTGGTCCATGAGGGCAGCCCCGATCGGCGTGCGCCGGCGTTGGAGCTTGGCGAAGGCCAGGTCGGGCTTGGCGTCGCGCCGAAGCGGATCAGGGCCGAGCCGGGCGACGATGGCATCACGGACTGACGGGTCGATCAGCGAGCAGTCCGTGGCGCCGATGAGGTCGACCGTCGCCTCCAGGCCGCTCATCCGGAGGCGGACGGTGTCTCGAGGCGGTGGCGGCGGGGGGAGGTGACGGAGAAACTTGCCGAAGAGCCCCAGATGGACGTGGACCAGGTCGCCTCCACCGAAGTCGTAGAAGAGGTGCTTGCCGTAGGCCTCGACCTTGCGCAGGACCCGATCGTCGAGTCGGGATGCGCCCTCCGCGAAGCGACCCTGGGGCGACGAGACCGAGAGTGGGCCGCCGACCAGATCGTGGGTGTGGTCGAGGGCCAGGCGATGGATGGTGTGGCCTTCGGGCATCGAACCAGGAATAGCGCCGGGTGAGGGCGTGTCCCGAATCGGGGTAGGACCGCGCTCGTGCCGCCCGACGACGTGACCGTGCGCCCCATCGGCGGTCGCTACGAGCTTCAAGGCCTGCTCGGACAGGGCGGCATGGGGACGGTCTGGCGGGGCATCGACACGTTGTTGCAGCGGCCGGTGGCCGTGAAGCGGGTCGAACTGCCCCTTCACCTGCCCGAAGCCGAGCGGGACACCCTCCGCCAGCGTGTCCTCCGCGAGGCCCGAGCCGCCGCTCGGGTGAGCCATCCTCGTCTCGTCACGATCTTCGACGTGGTGGAGGAGGGCGGCATGGTCTTCCTCGTGCAGGAACTCGTCGATGCACCCACCCTGAAGGCGATCGTCGGCGAGCGCGGACCGCTGCCGCCCTCGGAGGTCGCCGCCATCGGGCGCCAACTGGTCGACGGGCTGTCGGCCGCCCACCGCAACGGGGTGATTCACCGCGACGTCAAGCCCAGCAACGTGATGGTGCTCCCGGGCTCGGGTGGCATCAAGTTGGCCGACTTCGGCATCGCCTCGCTGCACGGCGACCCCCAGATCACGGCCACCGGGATGATCGTCGGGTCGCCCGCCTACATGGCCCCCGAACAGGCGATCGGAAACAAGGCGGGAGCGCCGGCGGATCTCTGGTCGGTCGGCGCCACCCTCTACTTCGCCGTCGAGGGCGAAGCGCCGTTCGGGCGGGCCGACACGCTGTCGACCCTGACGGCGGTGGTTCACGAGGAGCCGAGGTCGGCCGTCATCGCCGGTCCTCTGGCGCCACTCCTGACCCGACTCCTGGCCAAAGATCCGGCGGCGCGACCGGAGGCCGCCGAGGTCTCGTCGATCCTCGGCCGTGTCGAGCGAAGCTCCTCGGACGAGACGGCTACCGCCTCGAGCCCGACGCCGGAGCCAACCGCGGTGGCGGCGCCCGCCGCCCGTCGGGAGACCACCACGGTCCGCCCGGCTTCTTCTGCGATCACACTGGCGCCGGCGCCTCGGCGATGGCTCGGTATCGCCATCGCCATGGTGGCGGTCCTGTTGGCCGGCGGTGTCGCACTGGCGGCGTCGCTCGGTGGCAACGGTGATGGCGCCGGCGACGCGGCACGCCAGACGACGGCGTCGACGACCGGCGCACCGAGTGCCGATCCGCAGGCGGTCCCCGCGACGACGGCTGCAACGACAACCCGGGCCGCTCGCAGCACCGCGGCGGTCCCGGCGGACTGGGTCGCCTTTCGCGACGAGAAGACGGGCTACGGGCTCGCACACCCGCTCGGATGGCGGGTGCAAGCGCGCGACCGCACCCGAACCGACTTCACCGACCCGACGACCGGCACCTATCTGCGAGTCGACTGGACGGACAAGCCGGGCGAGTCGGCCCAGGCCGACTGGGAACGTCAGTCCGAGACCTTCGGCGCTCGCCAGCAGAACTACCGGCAGGTGCGTATCGAGCCCACGACCTTCAGCGGATCCGAGAACGCCTCACTCTGGGAGTACACCTATTCCTCCAGCGGCGCATCGCTTCACGCCTACAACCTCGGGTTCGTGTTGGGCGACGACTACGGATTCGCCCTGAACTTCCAGGCTCGTGAGGAGAACTGGGCGGCCAGCCAGCAGCTCTGGGAGCAGCTGAAGGCCGGGTACCGGGCACCGCAGGGCGACTAACAGGTGGCCAGGCGTAGGGTCTGGTCACTATGCCTCGCCGGTACGACTACAGCCGCTGGGACGGAACGCAGGTCGGCTTCGAGATGGATGCCGACGACATCCTCGCCGAGCTGACCAACGACATCCTCTACAACGGCGACGTCAACTCCGCCTTGCGGCGGATGATGCAGCAGGGCTTCCGCGACCAGAACGACCAGCGGGTGCAGGGCATGCGCGAGCTGCTCGAGAAGCTGCGCCGCCGCCGCAAGGATCAGCTCGAGCAGTACGACCTCGGCGGGGCCTACGACGACATCGCCCAAGAGCTGCGCGACGTGGTGGAGCAGGAGCGACGTTCGCTCGAAGAGCTCCAGGAGGAGGCGCGCCAGTCGGGGGACCAACGTCGCCAGGAGATCACCGACGAGGTGGCCCAAGAGCGGCGAACGCAGCTCGACCTTCTGCCGCCCGACCTCGCCGGTCAGGTGAAGGAGCTGCAGAACTACGAGTTCACGTCCACGGAGGCACGCGAGAAGTTCGATGAGCTGCTCGAGAAGCTGCGATCACAGCTGATGCAGAGCCAGTTCAACCAGATGGCGGGTTCGCTGCAGAACATGGACGAGACGCAGATGCAGCGCATGAAGGACATGATGAGCGACCTCAACCAGCTCCTCGAGATGCGCGAGCAGGGCCAGGACACCGACGCCAAGTTCGCCGAGTTCATGGAGCGCTTCGGCGACTTCTTTCCGGACGACCCGAAGGACCTCGACGAGCTGCTGGAGTCGATGGCCCAGCAGATGGCGGCGGCCCAGGCGATGATGAACTCGATGACGCCGGCGCAGCGTCAACAGCTGCAATCACTGATGAACCAGCTGATGGAGGACATGGATCTCCGCTGGCAGATGGACCGCCTGTCGCAGAACCTGCAGCAGGCCTTCCCGCAAGCGGGGTGGGACAAGAAGTACAACTTCAGCGGCCAGGACCCGCTCAACATGGCCGAGGGCGCCTCGCTCATGAACGAGCTCGGCGACATCGATCAGCTCGAGAACCTCCTGCGCCAGGCGACCAGTCCTGGCGCGCTGGCCGACGTCGACCTCGACCGGGCCCGCGAGCTCCTCGGAGACGAAGGCGCTAACTCCCTCGACCGCCTGGCCCAGCTGGCCAAGCAGCTCGAAGAGGCCGGACTCATCGAGAACAAGGAAGGGCGGCTCGAGCTCACGCCTCGAGGTATGCGCCAGATCGGCAAGAACGCGCTCTCGGATCTCTTCTCCAAGCTGACCAAGGACAAGATGGGCCGCCATCAGATCGACCCGCACGGCGTGGGTCACGAGCGGTCGTACGAGACCAAGCCGTACGAGTTCGGCGACCCGTTCAACCTCCACATCGAGAAGACGGTGCGCAACGCCGTGGCTCGCTCGGGCGGAGGGACGCCGGTTCACCTCTCACCCGATGACTTCGAGATCGAGCGCACCGAGACGCTGACCCGCACGTCCACCGTGTTGATGCTCGACCTCTCCCTGTCGATGCCGATGCGAGACAACTTCCTGGCGGCCAAGAAGGTCGCCATGGCCCTGCACTCGCTGATCTCCTCGCAGTACCCGCGCGACTTCCTCGGCATCGTCGGCTTCTCCGAAGTCGCCCGTGAGCTCAAGCCTCAGCAACTGCCCGAGGTGTCGTGGGACTTCGTCTACGGGACGAACATGCAGCACGGCTTCCAGATCGCCCGACGTCTGCTGGGCCGCCAGACGGGCACCAAGCAGATCATCATGATCACCGACGGGGAACCGACGGCCCACATCATGAGCAACGGCGAGGTCTTCTTCAACTACCCGCCGGTCCGAGAGACCGTCGACGCCACCCTGGCCGAGGTCAACAAGCTCACCCGCGACGGCATCAAGATCAATACCTTCATGCTCGACGCGACGAGCTACCTCCGTGACTTCATCGAGAAGTTGTCACGGATGAACGGGGGACGAGCCTTCTTCACCACGCCGGAGAACCTGGGCGACTACGTCCTCGTCGACTTCAT
>JBKJKM010000251.1:0-4791 GCA_046597375.1 Acidimicrobiales bacterium
CCAATTCGGAGGATGGCGCGCACCCCCCGGTCGGCTTCCGCTGTCCGCCACCCGACAGGTGCGAGGGCTGCCGCCTCCTGCAGGGTACGTTGCTGGAAGTGCAGGTCTTCGGATCGGGTCCGGCCTACGAGCAAGTGGTGTTCTGCCACGACACCGCCACCGGCCTCCGCGCCATCATCGCCATCCACTCGACCGAGCTCGGCCCTTCGCTCGGCGGCACCCGGTTCCACCCGTATGCCACCGAGGACGAAGCGCTGGAGGACGTGCTCCGGTTGGCCCGGGGCATGACGTACAAGGCGGCTGCGGCCGGGCTCGACCTCGGCGGCGGAAAGGCCGTGATCCTCGGTGATCCCAGTCGCGACAAGTCGGAGGCCCTCCTGCGGACGTACGGCCGCTTCGTGGAGTCGTTGGCCGGCCGGTACATCACGGCCGAAGACGTCGGCACCACCCAGGCCGATATGGACATGATCCGCAAGGAGACGCGGTCGGTCACCGGTGTCAGCCGTTCGCTCGGGGGGAGCGGCGATCCGTCGGCCGCCACGGCCTACGGCGTACTGCACGCCATGAAGGCGGTGTCCAAGAGGCTTTGGGACACGACCGACCTGGCGGGTCGCCACGTCGTCGTCAGTGGGGTGGGCAAGGTCGGCTCGGCGCTCGTACGCCATCTCGTCGAGGAGCGGGCGCAGGTCACGATCACCGACGTCAACGCCGGGGCCATCTCCAGGGCGACGAAGGACTTCGCCGTCGAGGTCGCGAGCGTGGACGACGCCCCCGCCATCGAGTGCGACATCTACAGCCCGTGTGCGATGGGCAAGGCCCTGAGCGCCACCACCATCCCTCGCCTCCGGTGCGCCGCCGTCGTCGGGTCGGCCAACAACCAGTTGGCCGACGATTCGTGCATCGGGCTGCTCCAGGACGTCGGGGTCCTCTACGCCCCGGACTACGTGGTCAACGCCGGCGGGGTGATCAACATCGCCGACGAGCTCGAACCGCGCGGCTACCACCGCGAGCGGGCCTATGCCGCCGTGCGGCGCATCTTCGACACCACCACGTCGGTGTTGGACGTGGCCGAGTCGGAGGGCATCCCCACCGCCGACGCCGCCGACCGGCTGGCCGAGTCGCGCATCGAGGCCTTGGCCGGCGTCCAGCAGATTCGCTCGTTCCGATGACGACGTACCGGGGCTTCCCGGTCGACGAGCTCGTCGACGACCTGCGCACGGCCTGCGTGTCGCGCGCCCTCGACGACCGGGAGATCACCCTGCAGAAGCAGAGCCGGGTGTTTTTCCAGATCTCGGGCGCTGGTCACGAGTCGTTGCTCCTCGCACTGGCCCGCCACCTCCGACCGTCCTATGACTGGTTCTTTCCCTACTACCGCGACCGCGCCCTGATGCTCGGCCTCGGAGTCACCCCGACCGAGATCCTCCTGCAGGCCGTGGGGTCGGCGGACGACCCGGCGTCGGGCGGTCGTCAGATGCCCTGTCATTGGGGCGCCAAGGACCTCAACGTCGTCACCCAGTCGAGCGCCACGGCCAGCCAATGCCTTCCGGCCGTGGGGTGCGCCGAGGCGGCGCGCTACATCGCCGGCCGTGACCTTCCGGGTGCGTCGGCCCACGGCGACGAGGTCACCTACGTGTCGCTGGGCGAGGGCGCCACCAGCGAAGGCGAGTTCTGGGAGTCGCTCAACACGGCGTGCCGGTTGCACCTGCCGGTCCTCTACCTCATCGCCGACAACGGCTACGCCATCTCGGTGCGGGCCGAGGACCAGTCACCCGCGCCGATCAGCGAGATGGTGCGCGGGTTCCGCGGCCTCGCCATCGCCAAGTTCGACGGCTGCGATTACTTCACCGCTCGAACGCAGGGCGCTCGCGCCATTGCGCGGGTCCGCGCCGGCGAAGGCCCCGGTCTCATCCACGCCACGGTCACCCGGCCCTACTCGCACTCGGCCGCTGATACCCAGAGCAAGTACCGACCGGCCGGCGAGCTCGCCGACGAGGCCGAGCGCGATCCGATCCATCTGCTCGAGGAGGAGCTGATCACTGCCGGCATTCTCGACCGGGAGCAGGTCGACGCCATCCACGCGGAGGCCAAGGACATCGTGAACACCGCGGCGCGCCAAGCCCTGGCCGCCGCCCGACCCGACCCCCTCGAGGTGCTCGAGCACGTCTACGTCACCCCCGACATCCCCGGCGACGGACGGGTCGCCGGCCCGCCCGAGGATCCCGAGGCGGTGCCGGTGCAGTTCGGCGAGGCGGTCCGTCTCGCCCTGCACGAGGCGATGGAAGCGGACGAGCGCATCCGCGTGTTCGGGGAGGACGTCGCCGACGCGCCCGAGTCGGTGCTGTCCGAGGTCGAGGGCAAGGGTGGCGTGTTCGGCACCACCCTCGGCATCCAGACGCGCTTCGGCATCGCCCGGTGCTTCAACACGCCGCTGGCCGAGGCCAACATCGTCGGCCGCGCCGTGGGCCAAGCCATCCGTGGGCTCAAGCCCGCTCCCGAGATCCAGTTCTTCGACTACGTGTGGCCGGCCATGACGCAGATCAAGACCGAGGCGGCAACGATCCGGTGGCGATCGAACGGGGCGTTCTCTTGTCCGATGGTGCTGCGCATTCCGATCGGGGGCTACCTGACCGGTGGCTCGATCTGGCACAGCCAGTGCGGCGAATCGATCTTCGCCCACGTGCCTGGGCTCATCGTCATGTACCCGTCGAGAGCCCGCGACGTGGCCGGGATGTTGCGCACCGCCTTCCGCTGCGACGACCCGGTGTTGTTCCTCGAGCACAAGCGGCTCTACCGCCAGCCCTTCGCCAAGGACCTCTTCCCGCCCCGCGACTTCTTGATCCCGCTCGGCAAGGCCGACTTCGTGCAGCGCGGTGACGACCTCACCATCGTCACCTACGGCTACACCGTGCATTTGGCCAAGCAGGCGGCGGCGAAGGTCACCGAAGAGACGGGCCAGTCGATCGAGATCGTGGATCTCCGATGCCTGGTGCCGTGGGACCAGGAACTGGTGGCGGAATCGGTCGCCCGCACCGGACGGGTACTCGTCGTCCACGAGGACATCCGCAGCGCCGGCTTCGGGGGCGAGGTGGCAGCGTGGATCGCCGAGGAGTGCTTCGGCGAGCTCGATGCGCCGGTGACGCGGCTCGGTGCCCAGAGCTGCCACGTGGGCTACGAACCGACCCTCGAGCAGGCGATTCTGCCGCAGGTCGATGACATCGCCGGCGCCGCCCGGAAGTTGCTCGCCTTCTAGGAGACTGCTGAACAAATCGGTCGGAGGTGCTCGCGATTTCGTGGCGGGTTCTTCAGACTTGGGGAATGCAGGGGAAGAGCGATCCGAACGCCGAGCTGCTCGACGCGGCGGCCCTTTGTCGTCACCTTGTCGCCGACGGGTCGGTGCACGCGTTCTTGGCGGATCATCGCCACGAGCTGTTCCCGGATGAGTTGTTCGCCGACTTGTTCCCCTCGAGTCGGGGCCGCCCGTCGGTGCCGGCGGATGTGATCGCGTCGACGCTGGTCCTCCAGTCGCTCGAAGGCCTCTCAGATCGCCAGGCGGCGGACGCCCTGCGCCAGAACATCGCGTGGAAGGTCGCCGCCGGCCTGGCCATCGACGCCCCGGGGATCCACCCGACGGTCCTCACCTATGGCGGAAGCGGTTGTTGGCGTCGAAGAACCCGGAGCGGATCTTCGACGCGGTGCGAGGCGTGGTCCGAGCGACCGGCGTGCTCAAAGGACGCGACCGCCGGGCCTTGGACTCGACGGTGCTCGACGACGCCGTCGCCACCCAAGACACCGTGACCCAGCTCGTCGGCGCCATCCGCCGGGTGTTGCGGGTCGTTCCCGCGGCCGCTGGTGCGGTCTTGGCTCGGGACTACTCGACGCCGGGCAAGCCCGACATCGTGTGGGACGACGCGGCGGCCAAGGCGGCGCTGGTCACCGAGTTGGTCAACGACGCCCTGGCCATCATCGCCGCCCTCGACGGGGTGATCCTCGACGACGAAGCGGCCGACGCCGTGGGCTTGTTGGCGCTCGTCGCCGGCCAAGACGTCGAGCCCGGCGACGAAGAGGGCACGTGGCGGATCGCCCAGCGGGTCGCCGCCGACCGGGTCGTGTCGATCGTCGATCCCGAGTCCCGCCACGTCCACAAGACGGTCCATGACTACCGCGACGGCTACAAGGCCCACGCCGGCGCCGAACCCGACACCGGGATCATCACCGACGTCGCCGTCACCCCCGGCAACGTGCCCGACGCCGAAGCCGCCATCGACTTGTTGTCGCGGGAGGACGGGCCCGTCGACGTGCTCGGCGACGCCGCCTACGGGTCCGGGAAACTCCGGGCGAAACTCAACGCCCTCGGCCACGGCGCCACCATCAAGCCGATCCCGCTGCGTTCCGCGGTTCCCGGCGGGTTCACCATCGACGACTTCACCCTCGACACCGAAGCCTCCACGGTCACCTGCCCCGCCGGCCACACCGTCGCCATCACCCGCAAACTCAACGCCACCTTCGGGAAGCTCTGCCACGACTGCCCGCTCCGGGATCGCTGCACGACCGCCAAAGCCGGCCGCACCCTCAGTGTCCACCCCTATGACCCCGAGCTCCGAGCCGCCCGGGTCGCCGCCAAAGACCCCGACTTCCAGCGCCGCTACCGAACCCAGCGGCCAATGATCGAACGGACCCTCGCCTGGATCGTCGCCGGCAACAACCGACGCCTCCGCTACCGCGGCGTCGAACCCAACCAGCTTTGGCTCACCCACCGCGCCGCCGCCCTCAACCTCCGCCGACTCCTCAACC
>JBKJKM010000017.1:0-32652 GCA_046597375.1 Acidimicrobiales bacterium
TGTTGAGGGAGACGGTTGCGGCCTCGGAGGAGGCGACGTACCACGTGAGGGCCGCGGCGCTGTACCCGGCGACGGCCCCGCCGTTGGCCGCGGTGGCGGTGCGCCACAGGGTGGAGAGCACCGACACGACGGCGGCGTAGAAGAAGAGGGTCACGAGCATCCCGCCGGGCTCGGCCAGGGTGCGGCGGGCGGCCGTCGCCGCACTGATGCGCAGGGCGCGGGCGATCACCGGGCCGGCGCGTCGTAGATGGTGCCGATGACCTGTTCGAGCGGAGGATCGACGATCGAGAGGTCGGTGACCGGGAGGGAGTCCAAGAGCTCGTCGACGATGCCGCGCACCGATCGGGTCGTCGTGTCGACGACCAACTTCAGGGTCGTCGTGGTCTGCTCCGTCACGGTCACGCCGGCGAAGTCGACGGGTGCGACGGGGTGCTCGAGGCTGACCTCGACGAGCTTGGTCGAGAGGATCGATCGGCGCATGGCGACGACGTCGTCGTCGTAGATCACGGCGCCGTGGTTGATGACGATCACCCGGTTGGCGACGTGCTCGATGTCGGCCACGTCGTGGGACGTGAGGAAGATCGTCGTGCCCCGCTCGTCGTTGAGGCGTACCAGCAGTTCGCGGAAGCGCTGCTTGCCCACGAGGTCGAGGCCGATTGTTGGCTCATCGAGGAAGAGGATGTCGGGCTGGTGTAGCAGGCACGCCGCCAACTCGCATCGCATGCGCTGGCCGAGGGAAAGGTTGCGGACGGGAACGTCGAACAGTTCGCCGGCTTCGAGCAGCTCACCGAGTTCCGCGCTCCGATGCGCGAGGTCGGCATCGTCCACGCCGAAGATGGCGGCGAGCATGCGGAGGGACTGCCGCGGAGTCAGCTCGAGCCACAGCTGCGATCGCTGCCCGAACAGCGTGCCGATCCGTCGCGCCAACGCTTTGCGTTCGCGCCAGGGCACGAGGCCCAGCACCCGAACGTCACCACTCGTTGGGTGCAGGATGCCGGTGAGCATCTTGATCGACGTCGACTTCCCCGCCCCGTTGGGTCCGATGTAGGCCAGGCGCTCACCGGCGACCGCCGAGAACGACAGGTCATGCACGGCGTCGACGCTCCGCCGGTGGCGGCCCCGTCCGGTGGTGAACGTCTTGGCGAGGGCGTTCACTTCGATGGTCATGCGGCAGTCTGCCGTGCCGATCGTGCCCGGTGGCCGAATTGTTTCAAGCCAAGAGGTCGAGGCGATCCCGTACGTCGGCGCGAGTGAGTCGCTTCCGGGTCGACTCGAAGGCCGCGTCGGCCACCGCTGCTCGCTTGTCCGGGTCCATGGCGTTGAGGCCCATGACGGCGGCGACATCGGCCGCCGGCTGGAGGGCGAGAACGGGGGTGCCTCGGCGGCGCACCCCGATCGCTTCGGCGTCGAGCTGGGCCCGGCAGAAACGGCGGACGGCCCAGTCGGCGGAGAGTTGCGGCCGCACTCGACCGGCCAGAGACATAGGCGAGCTGACGATAACCAGGTCGAGTCCGAGCCCGCCGAGGAGATCGAGGTTGGTGGGGGAGTGCACACCACCGTCGACGTGTCGGGCCCCGTTGATCACGACCGGCTCGAAGAAGGCCGGGATGGCACACGACGCGGCGACCGCTTCGCCGAGGACCGGGCGCCGCCCATCGTCGTCACGCCCGAAGACCACGCGTCGTCCGTCGTCGAGCCGCACCGCGCAGATCCAGAGCGGATCCGTCGGCCACGTCTTGCCGAAGAGCGGCTCGATGCCGCCGGTGATCATCGACGTCGAGACGCGACCGGGTGGCAGGAGCGCGGCCATGACTGCTGCCGGCCGCACGTCCCACGGCCTTGTCGCCATCCGCGCAAGGGCCTCGGGCGCCGAGGAGCGGCGCGGTCGCAGGGCGGCCACATCGGGGCGCAGCGGAAATCTCGAGGGTGGCGGGGCGAGCCGTGACGTCAGCCGCCGTCCGTCCGCCGAAAGGGGTCGGCCGAGCGCCCGTTGCAACAAGTCGTCGGGCGACAGACCGGCCCGGAGCACGGCGCCGGCGAGCGAACCAGCCGACGTGCCGACGACGATCTCTGCGGTCCGTGGGTCCCACCCGGTGACCTCGGCGAGCGCCGCCAACACGCCCGCGTGGAACGCCCCGCCGGTGACCCCGCCCGCCCCCAGTACCAACCCGACCCGCGGCCTCAGCCGCCCGGGGGCGTTCATGTTGCACTTGCGGTCGTCAGAACGCGTTCGAGTGGCACTTGCGGCCGCCGGAAGGGCAACATCAATGCCGCTTCACACGAGCTTCGACTGGTGGCCTTCCCAGTACTTGTCGCGAAGCAGCCGCTTGTACAGCTTCCCGGTGGGATGGCGAGGAAGGTCGGCCTGGAAGTCGATGGAGCGCGGCACCTTGAAGCCGGCCAGGTGCTCCTTGCAGAAGGCCAGTAGTTCTTTCTCGAGTGCCGGGCCGGCCTCCTCCATGGTGATCGGCTGAACGACGGCCTTGACCTCTTCGCCGAAGTCCTCATTGGGAATGCCGAACACGGCGACGTCCATCACCTTGGGGTGCATCGTCAGAACGTTCTCCGCCTCCTGCGGGTAGATGTTGACCCCGCCCGAGATGATCATGTTGGCCTTGCGGTCGGTGAGGAACAGGAAGCCGTCGTCGTCGACGTAGCCGATGTCGCCGAGGGTCGACCAATCGCCATGATCGGGGTGGCGGGACCCCTTCGTCTTCTCCGGGTCGTTGTGGTACTCGAAGTTGGTGGCGCCTTCGAAGAAGATCGTGCCCGATTCGTAGTGCGGGAGCTCGGCGCCATCCTCCCCGCAGATGTGCAACACGCCGGTGAGGGCCTTTCCGACCGTGCCCTTGTGCTCCATCCATTCGACGGAGTTGCACGCCACGAACCCGTTGCCCTCGGTACCGGCGTAGTACTCGTGGATGACCGGGCCCCACCACTCGATCATCTGCTCCTTGACCGGGATGGGGCAGGGAGCGGCGGCATGGATGACCGTCTGCAGGGTCGACACGTCGAACTGCGTGCGCTCGGCCTCGGGGAGCTTGAGCATGCGGACGAACATCGTCGGCACGACCTGGGTGTGGGTGACCTTGTGCTTCTCGATGTTGCGCAGGTACTCGACCGGATCGAAGTGCTCCATGACGACGACCGTGCAACCCAGGCGAAGCGCCGACATGACGAAGCGAAGCGGAGCGGCGTGGTACAGCGGCGCCGGCGAGAGATAGGTGCTCTCGTTGTTGAAGCCGTAGAGGAACTGGGCGAGCACGGCCACGCCGCCCGAGTTCTCGCCCATGGCCGACTTGGCGAGCGGCGCTTTGACGCCCTTGGGGCGGCCGGTGGTGCCGGAGCTGTAGAGCATGTCGGAGCCCTCGAGCTCCTCGGCCAAGGGCTCGGCCGGGTATCCGGCGACGACATCCTCGAAGGCCTCGAAGCCGTCGATGGTGCCGCCGATCATGAGGCGGGTGTGGACGTTCGGGATCTTGTCGGCCAGTTCGGCGGCCAGCTCCCGCTTGTCGCTCGACGTGATGAAGGCCTTGGCCTCGCAGTCGTTCAGGATGTACTCGGCCTCGCCGACGGTGAGGCGTGAGCTCACGCAGGTGTAGTAGAGCCCGCTCCGCTGCGCCGCCCACGTCGCCGCCAGGTAGTGGACGTTGTTCTCCATGCAGATGGCGATGCTCTCGCCTGGGCGGATGCCCCGGTCGAAGAGGAGCTGGGCCAGCTGATTCGACCGGTCGTTGAGCTGGGCGTAGGTGACTTCCTCACCCGTTCCGGACATCACATAGGCGACCTTGTCCGGCTGGGTCTGGGCGAGCGCTCCGGGGTACATGCCGGCGACTCTAGCGAGGTGGGCGGAGCGCCCCGAGTGCGCCGGCGAGGCCAGCATCGGCGATGGCGATGGCATCGTCCCAGGCGAACCACCGCACGTCCTGACTCTCGTCCGCACCAGGCGCAGGATCGTCGTCACCGGCGGTGAGTAGGTAGCGAACGTCGAGGTGGGTGTGGCCCCGCGGGCCGGGGTGGACGTCCACGTGGACGATGGTGGCGCCGACCTCGGGGTGGCAGACTTCCAACCCGGTCTCCTCGCCGGCCTCCCGCAGGGCGGCATCGGCCAGTGGCTCGCCCGCGTTGACGTGGCCGCCGGGTTGCAGCCAGAGGCCGAGTCGCTTGTGGCGGTGCAGCACCACGCCGCGAGGGCCGACCACGATGGCGCTGGCGGTGACGTGGACCGGATCGGCGTGCTCGTCGAACGGGTGCTCGAGGGCCAGGAGGTGGCGCTCGAAGAGTTCGATCGAGAGCTGCTCGCGGTCGTCCACGGGCGTGCGGGCGACCACGGCAGTGAGCAGTTCGTCGGCATTCATCGGCTTTCGCACCGTAGAGGGCAGGATCGTGCCATGACTCGGCGCGTCGTTCCTCAGGTGGCGCTCGCCATGGGCCTGGCGGTGATGGGGGCGGGCTGCGCCGGCCACGCCGCCGACGACGAAGCTGCGGTGACAACGATGACGTCGCTGACAACGGCGACGACCCCGCCTTCGCCTCCCACGACCTCGGCGGCTCCGACGACGTCCACGGCTGTTCCAGCATCGACCACGACGCTCCGGAGGACGATGCCACCGCCTTCCACGATGGCCACTCGAGCGGCGCCGGCAGAGATCGAGATCCGTTACCGGCTCGAGCGCCGCGTCGATGACGAGGCGACGGCCGGCTTCGAGGCGGTGGTGGAGAGCACCCTGACCGACGAGCGGGGCTGGTCGGGCGCGGCCTACCGCTTCGTGCGTGACGACGGCGAGGCCGCCTACCGCATCGTGCTGGCCGAGGGTGGCGAAATCGATGCCCTGTGCCTTCCCTACGACACGTACGGGAAGTACTCCTGCCAGAACGGGCCGGTCGTCGCCCTCAACGCCGATCGGTGGCGTACGTCGACCGACAAGTGGACCGGGAACCTCGACGACTACCGGCGGATGCTCGTCAACCACGAAGTCGGACACCTGCTCGGCCTCAAGCACCCAAGGCCCCAGTGCCCGGCCGCCGGACGCCCGGCGACGATCATGAACCAACAGGCGACCGAGCTCGATGGCTGCCTGCCCAACCCGTGGCCCCTCGACGCCGAGGTGAGCACGGCCGCCCGCCACGACCGCAAGCTCGCCCCCGGACCCGGCGAGTGATGCCGAGTCAGGTGTGGGCGATGTCGCGCAAGGAGAGGCGGGGTCCGTAGCGGGGAGCGTGGCCGATGGCTCGCTCGAGGAGGCGGACGACCCGGCCCCGGTGACCTCGATACGGCTCGAGGAGCTCGAGCATGCGGGCGTCGGTGCCGCGGGGCTCACCGGCGAGCGCCCACGAGACGAGATTGGGGAGGTGGTAGTCGCCGACGGACACGGCGTCAGCGTCGCCGAGGGCGACGATGGCCACTTCGGCGGACGTCCACGCACCGACGCCGGGAAGGGCCTGCAGTCGACGATGGGCGTCGGCCATGCTCATCGACGAGCAGGCCTCGAGTTTCGTCGCGTGCCGCGCCACGAGGCGCACCGTGTCGGAGCGCTTCCGCTCGACGCCGAGCGGGTGGAAGGCGTACGAGGGCAGGCCGGCGATCGCCGCTGGCGTCGGGAGGAGCCGCAGACCCGGGGGCACGATGCCGGCCGGACCCGGTGCGGGCGAGCCGTAGCGGCGAACGAGGCCGGCGTAGGCCCGACGGGCCTCCTTGCCTATCACCTTCTGTTCGAAGACGGCGGGCACGAGCATCTCGAAGACGGCGCGTGTGCGCGGGATGCGCAGGCCGGGGTGACGGTGGGCCAGCGTGGCGACCAGGCCGGCCGCCGGTCGGAACGAGTCGACCTCGTCGTTGTCGCCGATCAGATCGGGCACATGGTCGAGCGCCCACGCCGCGCCGGGTCCCCAGGCTCGAGCGGCGACTTCCCCGGCGTAACCACGAAGGTGGAGGGTCGCGGCGCCGTCGGGGGTGCGAGTGGCCCGCCACACACCGTCAGGGCCGACCCGCATCGTGCCCGGCCGGGCGACGAGTCCCAGGGTCAGGCGGAGGTCGACGGGATGTCGGGGCCGCACCGTCCGCTCGATCATCTCGCTGGGAGACGGTACGGCGAGGTGCGAGGCTATGTGTCATGGGCCTGTTCGAGGAGCTGACATGGCGAGGGTTGGTGCACGACTTCACCGACCCCGCCGTCCCCGCCGCCTTGGATGCCGGCGGCACGACGGCCTACATCGGCTTCGACCCGACGGCCGACAGTCTGCATGTGGGCAACCTGCTCCAGCTGTGCAACCTGCGGCGGCTCCAGGAGGCCGGGCATCAGGTGATCGCCCTCGCCGGCGGCGCCACCGGGATGATCGGTGATCCCGGTGGCCGCAGCGACGAGCGCAACCTCCTGAGCTCCGACGAGCTGGCCGCCAACCTCGCCGGCATCCGGACGCAACTCGAGGGTTTCCTGCCCGGCGCCATCCTCGAGGACAACGGCGAGTGGTTGAAGCGCGTCAGCGTGCTCGACTTCCTTCGCGACGTCGGCAAGCACTTCACGGTCAACCAGATGGTGGCCAAGGAGTCGGTGAAGGTCAGGTTCGAAGGACGCGACCAGGGCATCAGCTACACCGAGTTCAGCTACATGCTCCTTCAGGCGGCGGACTACCTCCACCTCTACGACAACCATGGCTGCAACCTCCAGCTCGGTGCCAGCGACCAGTGGGGCAACATCGTCATGGGCATCGAGCTGATCCGGAAGGTGCGGAGTGAGACGGTGTACGGCTTCACGACGCCGCTCGTCCTCAAGGCCGACGGGACCAAGTTCGGCAAGAGCGTGTCGGGCGCCGTCTGGCTCGACCGCCGGCGCACCAGTCCGTACGCCATGTATCAGTTCTTCGTGCGGAGCGAGGACTCCGTCGTCGGGGCGTACCTCCGCTACTTCACCTGGCTGGATCGAGTGCGCATCGAGGAGCTCGATGCGGCCACGGTTGCGACTCCGGAGCGTCGGGAGGCCCAACGGGTGCTGGCCTGGGAGGTGACGGCGCTGGTGCACGGCAAGGTCGAGGCCGACCGAGCCCAACACGCCTCATCGGTGCTCTTCAGCGAGGAGATCGCTTCGCTCGACGAGGCCACCCTGGTCGACGTCTTCGCCGAGGCGCCCTCGACGGTCCTGCCTCGCCAATCGGTGTCCCTGGTCGACGTCCTGGCGACGAGCGGCCTGGCCAAGTCTCGGTCGGACGCCCGTCGTCACCTGGAGGCGGGAGCGGTCTACGTCAACAACAAGAAGGTGGCCGACGTCGATGCCTCGCTCGATCCCGCACTCGAGTCGTTGCACGGCCGCTACGTCGTGCTGCGTCGGGGCAAGGCGTCGCAACATCTCCTGCGCTTCGAGGCCTGAGGTCGCCGGCTGCGTGTGCTCGCGGCCCATCCCGACCTCTAGGTTGCGCCGGTGATCGTCGAGCTCCTCACCTTCCGTCCCCGGCCGGACGCCGACCCCGCCGAACTACGGGCCCGCGACGCTCGCGTGCAGACGGGTTTCGCCCATCTCCAACCCGGATTGTTGCGCCGCACGTCGGCCACCAGCGACGACGACGAATGGCTCGTGGTGCAGCTCTGGGACTCGACCGAGGCCGCCGACGCCGCCGGCGTCGCCGCGGCAAGCGACCGGATCGTGGCCGCCCTTCTCGAGTTGATCGAGCCGTCGTCGATCGCTTCCCGGCGCTACGCCGACCTCGGAGGCTGACGTGGCCGAAAGCCACTTCGACGCGGCCACCGCCGTTCGCCCGCGAAGCGACGGACGCAGCTTCGACGTCGACCTCGACGCCGCCTGGACCATCGGTCCCGACAAGCCCAACGGCGGGTACCTGCTGGCCATTCTCGGGCGAGCAGCACTGGCGGCCGTGGCCTCGGCTGGTGGCACCCAACCGCATGTGGTGGCGGCCAACGTGTCCTACGTGTCGTCGCCGTCGGTCGGTCCGGCGACGGCCGAGGTCGACGTGCTGCGGGTCGGACGAACCGCCAGCCAGGCGCGAGCGCGCCTCGTGCAGGGGGGCGCCGTCACGGTGGACGCCATGTTCACCCTCGGTCGGCTGGCCGAGGGCTCGTCACCGTGGTGGGGGGACGTCCCACCGGTCGAGCTCGTCGACGAAGACCAGGCCCCAGCGCGATCCATGCCCGCTCGCGATCCCGATGCTGGACCGTCCATCCGCGATCGGGTGTCGATCCGGTTCGATCCTTCGGTGGGACTGTTCGCTACCGGTCGCTCGAGCGGAAGTGGTGTGCTCAAGGGCTGGATGCGTTTCGTCGACGGACGCGAGCCCGATCCGCTCTCGCTGCTCTTCGCCGTCGACGGCTTTCCTCCCGCCACCTTCGAACTGGTGGCGACGGGATGGGTGCCGACGTTGAACCTGACCGTCTCCGTCCGCCCTGTGCCCGCCCCGGGGCCGTTGCGTCTGCACTTCCGGGTCGGCGTCGTGCAGGACGGCTTCGCCGACGAGGTGATGGAGGTGTGGGACGCCGCCGGCCGGCTGGTGGCGCAGTCCTCACAGCTCACGGCGCTGCGGATTCCCGCAGATACGCCTCGCCCCGGGGCGAGAGGCGATAGCCGACCTCCAAGCTGAGGGTCAGCCCGAGGGCCTTGAGCTTGCGGACATCGAGCTTGAACGGCGGCGTCTCCCGGTCAAGCGATGTCGCCAGATCAGCCGCCCGGACGGCCGGCCGTTCGTCGAGAAGTCGCAGCACGGCCATGGTCCACGGGCCGATCTTCGAGGCGCGGTCGAGTCGGTCGAGACGCCGATCGAGCTCCGATCGCTCGTCGGTCGTGAGTTCGCTCCGCGCGGCCAGGACGCTGCGGGGATCGGGCTCGTCGACGCGCCGCAGTACGAGTCGGTACAGCGTGGTGCCCTCGGTGGGCGGGCGGAGGTCGGCGAGCAGCGCCGCGACGGATGCGTAACCGGCGCGTCGTGCGTCGTCGGGAGTGCAGGCGCCGGGGTCGTCGACGATGGTGATCTCGTCGACGTGCACGAGGCCGATCATGCTGCGGTAGCGGTTCCCGGCCACGACTTGTCGAGATCGCCATCGTCGGAAGCAGACGTCGATCGAGCCGTCGAGGAGACCGTGGCGCAGGCGGGGCTCGAACTGCATGGCTCAGACCAGCAGGTTGGTGCCCCGCAGGTGAGCGGTCTCGTTGAGGGTTTGCAGGGAGCGGTCGCCCCGCCGTGACGCCATCACGCGGTGGATGCTCGTGTACTTCGGCTCGAACCACAGCGGGCGGTCGATGCCGAGGATGTGGGCGAGGTACGCATTGATCACGCCGCCGTGGCAGACCACCGCGACCGAGCCGCCGGGGTTGCCGCTGATCACGTGTTCCATGGCGGTGACGACGCCGGCGGCGAACTCGGCCGGGTCGACGCCGTTGTCCTCGAAGGTGCCCTCGACCATGGCCAACCAGCGCTCGTCCTTGTTGGCTTTGAGCTCCTCGATCGGGATGTAGCTGGTGGCGTCCCGATCGAATTCGGCCAGCTCGGAGTCGACGACGACGTCGACACCAAGGGCTGCGGCCAACGGTGCCGCCGTCTCACGAGCCCGCTGCATCGGGCTCGACCACACGCCGCCGATCGGCTCGTCGCCGAGGTAGGTCGCCAGTCGCTCGGCCTGCTTGAGGCCGCGCTCGGCGAGCGGCGGGTCGGCGGGACCGTCGGCGTCGACGATCTTCCGAGGCTCGGCGTGTCGGATGAGGATCAGCTCCATCCTCGGTGTCTAGCGCTTCGCTCGAACGAACGGCGAGAGGCGTACCGTGGGTGCATGAGTCGGATCGTGGTGTGCGGGGCCGGGGTCTGTGGGTTGGTGACCGCAATGGTGTTGGCCAAGGACGGCCACGATGTCGTCGTCCTCGAGCGGGATCCGGCCACGCCGCCGCCGCCTGAAGAGGCCTGGGCTGGCTGGGAGCGAAAGGGTGTGAACCAGTTCCGGCTGCCCCACTTCCTCCTTCCCGGCTTCCGCAGCATGATCGAGTCCGAGCTCCCCGAGGTGGCCGCCGCGCTGGATGCCGGCGGAGCGCTGCGCTTGAACGTGCTCGGCCCCTTCGCCGAGGCCCTCGACCCGGACAACCAGCACGTCGTGTTGACCGCCCGTCGTCCGGTCGTCGAAGCGGCGGTGGCCGCCGCCGCCGATGCCATGCAGGGACTGACCGTCCGTCGCGGTGTGGCCGTGGAGGGCGTCATCGTCGAAGACGGCTCGACGCCGCCTCGGGTCGTCGGCCTCCGCACCGAGGATTGCGAGGAGGTGCGGGCCGATCTGGTGGTCGACGCCGGAGGTCGCCGTTCGCCGATGGCCCGTTGGCTCACGGAGGCCGGGGCTCGCCAGGCCGTGCTGGAGGAGGAGGACTCGGGATTCGTCTACTACGGCCGCCACGTCCGTCCAGCCGAAGGCGAGTTCGCCCCGCCGAGTGTGGAGTTCCACGGCTCGGTCGGTCTGCTCGTGCTGCCCGCCGATCGCGGAACGACGGGGGTCGGCATCATCGGCTCGGCTGGCGATGCCGAGCTGCGGACGCTTCGGCACGAGGCGCCGTGGCGCGCCGCGATGGCGCTGATCCCGGGTGGCGCGGCGATCCTCGACGCCGAGCCCGTGTCGGGTCTGGTCGCCATGGCCGGCATCGAGGACAAGTGGCGCCGCTTCATCGTCGACGGCGAGCCGGTGGCCACGGGCGTGGTCTCGGTGGCCGATGCGTGGGCGGCCACCAACCCGACGCTCGGCCGCGGCATTTCGCTCGGTACTCGCCATGCCGTCGCTTTGCGCGATCTGCTCCGCGACGTCGAGGCCGGTGACCACCGTCGGGTCGTCGAGCGCTTCGACGAGGTGACCCAGGAGGAGCACACCCCGTGGTACCGCTCGACCGTGTGGCACGACCGCCACCGCATGGCCGACATCGATGCGGAGATCGAGGGACGGCCCCGTCCCGAAGGCGACGAGCTGTGGGACCGCTTCCTCGCCTTCAGCGGCGCCGCCTTCAGCGACATGACGCTTCTGCCGCAGTTCCTGGCGACCTTTCAGCTTCAACGCCGGCCTGAGGAAGTGTTGGCCGATCCGGCGATTGTGGCCCACATGACGGCGGCGGACATCAAGGTCCCGGAGCGCAGCGGCCCTCCCCGAGCAGAGCTTTTGGCGGCGGTCAGCGCCGCGAGCTGAGCAACGCGTCGAGCTCGGCCAAGGCGGCGGGCGGTTGGTCGACGAGGATGGCGTGGAGGCCTGCCGACCGGGCGCCGGCCACATTGCCCGGCGCATCGTCGAGGAAGACGGAGGCGGACGGGGCGACACCTCCGAGACGCTCGAGGGCCACGGCATAGATGGCCGGGCTCGGCTTCCGGGCGCCGACCTCGGAGGAGTCGACGATGACATCGAAGAGCTCATCCACCGGGAGCAGCGCCCGCCATCCGGCGGCGGCCTCGGCGATGTTGTTGGTGACCACCGCCGTCTTGTAGCCCTCCTCGCGCAGGGTGCGCACTCGGTCGACGACGAGGTCGTGCACGATGATGCGGTCGTTGAAGCCTCGCAACTGGTTGAAGTCGAGTTCGACGCCGGCGTCGGCCGCCAGGATCATGACCGCCGGCAAATACTCTCCGAGGCCGATCTCGCCCCGTTCGAGGCGGTGCCACGGGTGGTCATCATCGACGGCGTAGTCGCCGAGCATGACGGCCAGCACCTCGTCCTGGGTCTTTCCCGCGCCGGTACCGACCGAAGCGAGGGTCGCCCACGGCGACGACGTCAACACGCCGTGCAGGTCGAACAGCACGGCCTCGATGGGGCCGTCGCCTCCGGCCTCGATCAGCGGACGACCACGACCGGCGTACCGAGGCCGGCCCAGAGGTAGACGAAGGCGGCGTCGTCCAGGCGCTGGCGGACACAGCCGCGGCTGCGATACGTGCCCAGTTGACTCTCGGACTGGATGGGACGTCCCCGTGCGGTGACCGGGATGGAGTGGAAACCGACGGCGAGACGACGGGTCTGGAAGAACCGCACCATGTACTGCATGCGGACGCTGCCGGAGCGAGTCGTCGGCGACTTGGAGAAGACGGCGTACTGGCCCGGGGCCGGGAAGTTGCGGCGGCCGGTGACGAGGTGGCTCTTGGTGACGCCACCGTCCTCCTCGATCAGCCAGATGCGCTGCTGAGTGTTGGAGTAGACGATGCGTCTGCCGGCGCCGGATCCATCGGGTACGGCCGGCCCGGCATCGGCGGACGGCGCCGGCGCCGGTGTCGTCTCTTCCTGGGCGCCGGCCGCGACGGGCGCCAGCGTGACGGCGAGGAGGACACCGATCAGGATCGAGCGCAGGATTTGCGGCATTCGCGAGAGGCTACCGAGGTGCGAGGGCCGACCGGATGGCCGCGGCCGTCGCCTCCATGGCATCGGCGTCGGCGTAGGTCTGGCGAGGCCAGAAGAAGCCACGCAAGCCGTCCTTGCGGCGCCGGGGGACGACGTGGACGTGGAGGTGCGGGACGCTTTGACTGACCGTGTTGTTGATGGCCACGAACGAGCCGTCGGCGTCGAGCGCCAGGAGCACGGCGGCGGCCAGGCGTTGCGCCGCTTCGAACAGCACGGGGACGAGGTCCGAAGGCAGCTCGGGCAGGGTCTCGTGGTGCACGCGCGGAACGACGAGGACGTGGCCGGGGAAGACGGGCTTCACGTCGAGGAAGGCCAGCACGTCGGGCTCGTCGATCACGACGACGGCCGGGAGGTCGCCGGCGACGATCGAGCAGAAGACGCAGGCCACGGAACGGGACCGTACCGGCCGGGTGCCACACTCCTTGCATGTCCGATGCACCCGTCCACCTGTCCGGCGGTCTCCCCGAGACCGTGATTCCGCCTCCGCCCGAAGAACTGGCGGCGCGCCTTGCGGACGCGATGGTGGCCCCCATCGAGCAGCGGCGCGACGCCGTCAGCCACGTCGTCGCCGACCACCCCCTGTTCCTCCAGGGCTGGGCGACACTGGGCGATCTGGCGCGCGATGACGTCGAGGCGTACGCCTGCTACCGGGTGGGCTACCACCGAGGACTCGACGCTTTGCGGGCCAACGGCTGGCGGGGAAGCGGCTACGTCCGCTGGCGCCACGAGTCCAATCGCGGCTTCCTCCGGGCCCTCGACGGTCTGCGCCGCGCCGCCGGCGCCATCGGTGAGGGGGCAGAGGAGGAGCGATGCGACCAGTTCCTTCACCAGTGCGACCCGGACTGGGATCGCCGCGAGGCCTGAGTGGAAGACCTCGTCGCTCAGCTCGACGACGCCAGCTGAGGCGCCGGCGCCTCGAGGCGCTCGATCAACAGAGTGAGCGCAGCTGCGGCGAACGCCACCATGTTGTCGGCGCGATCCGCAGATCCGGTGAGTACGGAGCGGGCGACGACGGCGTCATCGGTCGGGCCCCCGACGGCCACCCAGGCATGCCCCGCCGGATCGCCGTATCGGTTGCCGGTCGGGCCGGCGGCCCCTCCTTCACCGACACCCCAGGAGGTGCCCACCCGCCGACGGACCGATTCGGCCAGGTATGCGGCCCAGCCTTCCGTTGCGCCGCGCAACCCCTCGGGGACGGCAATGGTGCCGTCGAGAAAGGCGCGGCGGGCGGCGGCGGTGTAGACGACGGCGCCGCCGCCGAAGTACAGCGATGCGCCGGGCACGGCCAACAACGCCGCGCTGATCCGGCCGCCACACGATCCTTCGGCGACGGCGATGGTCTCGCCCCTGGCCGACACCAACTCGGCGACTCGAGCGGCGAGCACGTCGAGGTCGATCAACGGAGCAGATCCCTCGCAAAGGACCGGACGGCGCTGTTGAACACGTCGGCCGCCTCCCACTGGAGGAAATGGCCGGCGTCGCGCACGAGAAACGGACCCACGTGGTTCGGGAACACCTCGGCGGCCATGCGGTCGAACTCGGGGTAGATGACGTGATCGCTCGGTCCGAACAACAGGAGGGCCTCGACGTCGGGGTTGCGGGCCAGGAGAGGCAGCTCCGAACGGGCCTCGGAGGAGAACACGCTCTCGTACGTGCCGAACGAGGCGCGGAGCTTGGCCGAGTCGGCCCACGGCTCGGTCATGAAGGCCACGTCGTCGGCAGTGAAGCTGCCGGGATGGGCCCAGAACCGTGAGGTGTAGAACGTGGCGATGTAGCGGCGTCGCTGGTTGCCGTCGGCCAACTCGGTCGCCAGCGCATCGGCGTCGGTGCCTTGGCGGAAGAAGTAGTCGGCCGCCTCGGACGCTGGGCGAGAACGCATGCCGGCCATGCGCTCCTTGTCGTAGGGGAGGGGCGCGTTGAACAACACGAGCCGCTCGACGAGCGCGGGGAATCGAAGCGCCAGGTCTTGGATGACCGGGCCGCCGAGATCCCCCCCGACGGCGACGACCCGATCGTGGCCGAGGTGGTCGTGCACGAGGGCGTGGAGATCGCGACTGTGGGAGGCGACGTCGTGGAACCCATCGGGACCGACGGCCGAGCGCCCGAACCCGCGCAGATCGGGGACGATCACCTCGAAGCCGGCGTCGACGAGCGGCGCGATGTTCCGCCACCAAATGCGACTCGTCTCCGGCCAGCCATGCACCAGGAGGAGCGGATAGCCGCTCCCGGCGCCGGCCCGGATGAAGGACTGGACGAAGCCCCGCACTTCGGTGGTCTCGTAGGCGAAGGCCGACGGGTCGGGAGCCATGCGTCGATCCTGTCAGTTTCGCGAGCCCCTACGATCCGGCCGATGGACCGCTGGTCGCGTGCCGAGGCCGAGACGCTCGACCAGCGAGATGCGCTCGCACCGTTCCGGGATCGGTTCGTGATCGATGAGGGCGGGCCGGTCTACGTCGACGGGAACTCCCTCGGCCGGCTTCCGAAGGCCACCGTCGAGCGTCTGCGGCAGGCCGTCGTCGACGAGTGGGGCCGTGGCCTCGTGGGCAGCTGGTCGACGTGGATCGACCTGACCCGGACAGTCGGTGATCGCATTGCCGAGCACGTGATCGGGGCCTGTCCCGGCGAGGTGATCGTCGGTGACTCCACGACTGTCAACCTCTACAAGCTGGCGTCAGCGGCCCTCGATGCCAGCGCCGGTCGGCGGGTGGTCGTCACCGACCACGGCAACTTCCCCAGCGACCGCTACGTGTTCCAAGGGCTGGCTGCGAACCGCGACGTGGAGGTGCTCTGGGTCGACGAAGACCCTGACGTGGCCGACATCGAAGCGGCCACGGCGAGTGGAGATGTCGCTCTGGTGAGCCTCTCCATGGTCGGGTACCGCACCGGGGCGCTCCTCGACGTGAAGGGAATCACCGAGGTCGCGCACCGTCACGGCGCACTGGTGCTCTGGGACCTGAGCCACGCCGCCGGCGCCGTGCCAATCGACCTCGAGGCCAGCGCTGTCGACCTGGCCGTCGGCTGCACCTACAAGTACCTCAACGGCGGGCCCGGGGCACCGGCCTTCCTCTACGTCCGACGGGAGCTGCAGCACGAGCTTCGCCAGCCCATCTGGGGATGGTTCGGCGCGGCCGACCAGTTCGCCATGAACCAAGATTACGTGCCCGCCTCTGGCATCGACCGGTTCCAGGTCGGCACCCCGCCGATACTCGGGCTCCTCGCCGTCGACGAGGGAGTGACCGTCACGGCGGCGGCCGGGCTGCCCGCCATCGACGTCAAGCGGCGTGCCCTCACGACGTTTGCGCTTTCCGGATTCGACGTGGCGCTGGCTCCGCTCGGGGTTCAGCTGGCGACGCCCCGGTCACCGGACGCGCACGGCTCCCATCTCTCGTTCCGCCATCCGGAGGCATGGCGTATCTGCCAGGCCCTCGTCGACGGCGACGTGGTGCCCGACTTCCGGGAGCCCGACCTGGTGCGGTTCGGGCTCACCCCGCTGTCCACCCGGTTCGTCGACGTGTGGGACGCCATCGACCGGCTGCGACGTGTGGTGGCGCAGCGGGACTTCGAGCGCTACGCCGTCGAGCGCGCCCGGGTGACCTAGGCGCGTAGCGTCGGCCCGTGGTGTCGACCCTCGACGACGAGGTCACCGGGTTGGCGCTCCGGATAGCCGAACTGGGCGCGGGCCAGCAGAGCCAGGTGTTCCACATGAGCTGGTGGAGCGAGCGGATGTTGTCGTGGGCGATGGCCCACCCGGCGTTCAAGACCCAGCTGTTCCGGTTCGTCGACGTGTTCCCTGCGACCACGGGGTCCGCCGACGTGCTGCGCCACATCCATGAGTACTTCGACGGGGCCGACGCGCCCCGATTGTTGGGCCTCGGTGTGGATCTCGCCGAGCGGGCGCCCTTCGGCATCGGCGACGCCCTCTCGGCCACGGTGGCCCGGCGCAACATCCTCAAGATGGCCGAACAGTTCATCGTCGGCTCGGGCCCGGCCGAAGCCGTCGACGGCCTCCACCGGTTGTGGCGGGAGGGCAACGCCTTCACCGTCGATCTCCTGGGAGAGAGAACCGTGACGGAGGACGAAGCCGATCGCTACGCGGCGCGCGTCGATGACCTTCTCGTCACCTTGCTCGAGCGAACGCGCGCCTGGGCGCCCGATGACGTGCTGGAGTTCGACGACTTCGGACCATTGCCGCGCGTGAACATCAGCATCAAGCCCACGGCGCTGGCGCCGCTCTACGGCCCGCTCACTGGCTCTGACGGGCTCGCGCAGGCCAAGCAACGGCTGCGGCCGCTGCTGCGACGGGCCGCCGACGGTGGGGCCTTCGTGTATTTCGACATGGAGCACTACGACGTCAAGGACCTCACACTGCAGTTGTTTCGCGAGTTGCTCGACGAGCCGGACCTCGCCGGGCTGCACGCCGGTGTGGTGATCCAGGCGTACCTCAAGGACGCGCGCGACGACCTCGCCGAGCTCATCGCCTGGTCGGCATCGAGACCACAACCGATCGGTGTCCGGCTCGTGAAGGGCGCGTACTGGGATGCCGAAACCATCGTGGCTGCGGCCGAGGGTTGGCCGTCGCCGGTCTTCGCCCGCAAAGAGGAGACGGACGCCAGCTACGAGTGCTGCACCCGGATGCTCCACGATTCCCACGGCGTCGTGCGGGCGGCCTTCGCGAGTCACAACCTGCGGTCCCTGGCGTACGCGGTGACCTACGCACGGTCGAGGGGGATCCCGGACTCGGGCTACGAGATCCAGATGCTCTATGGCATGGCGGAGCCGATCCACGCCGCCATTCGCCGACTCGGCCTGCGGCTGCGGGTCTATGCGCCCGTCGGCGACCTCGTTCCCGGCATGGCCTACCTCGTGCGCCGTCTGCTCGAGAACACCTCGAACGAGAGCTTCGTCCGGCAACGCTTCGTCGACGGTCGCCAATTGGGCGAGCTGATCGCAGCACCGTCGGCAGATGTCCTCCCGCCTCCGGAGGCGCCTCGCCGAGGAGAGCGGACCGATGCCGGGCATCCCGGCCCGTACCACCACGAGCCGCACGGGGAGTTCCGCGCCGCTTCCGTCCGAACAGCCCTGGCCGACGCCGTCGACCGTGCCGCATCCGCGCCCCGTCTCGAGGTGCCGGCCGTCATCGGCGGCGAGCGGGTAGCGACAGCCGCCACCATCTTCTCCGTCGATCCCGCCGAGCCCAACCGGGTCGTGGCGCGCTCGCAGTCCTGTAGCCGCTCCGATGTCGACGCCGCCGTCAATGCGGCTCTGGGGGCGTGGGATTCGTGGCGCCGCACGTCGGCCCCGAAGCGTGCGGCCGTGCTGTTCGGCGCCGCCGACTGGATGCGAGTTCGGCGGGATGAACTGGCGGCGCTCGAGGTCTTCGAGGCGGGCAAGCCGTGGAAGGAGGCCGATGCGGACGTCTGCGAGGCCGTCGACTTCTGCGAGTACTACGGACGTGAGGTGCTCCGCCTCGACGGCGGTGGCGCCGTCGAGTCGCCACCCGGCGAACTCAACCGACTCTCGTACCAGTCTCGCGGCGTCGTCGCCGTGATCTCGCCCTGGAACTTCCCTCTGGCCATCCCGTGCGGCATGGTGAGCGCGGCGCTGGTCACCGGCAACTGCGTCGTGCTGAAGCCGGCGGAGCAGACGCCGGCGGTGGCCTATCGGTTGATCGAGGCCTTCGAGGCGGCGGGTCTACCCCCGGGGGTGCTGTCGTTCGTCCCTGGCATCGGCGAGGTGGTGGGCGCACGACTCGTCGAGCATCCGGATGTGGCGGGAATCGCCTTCACGGGTTCACGCGAGGTCGGGCTGTCGATCGTGGCCTCGGCGGCGCAGCACCGGCCGGGCCAGCGCCACATCAAGCGCGTCCTCGTCGAGCTTGGCGGGAAGAACGCCCTGATCGTCGATGACGATGCCGACCTCGATCAGGCGGTGCCGGCGGCGATCTCCTCGGCGTTCGCCTACAGCGGTCAGAAGTGCTCGGCCACCTCCCGGCTGATCGTGGTCGACGCCGTGTACGACGAGCTCGTGGGTCGACTCGTCGGCGCCGCTCGCCAACTCCGCGTCGGCCATCCGAGAGACCGCCAGGTGCAGGTGGGACCGCTGATCGACGCGGATGCGCACACGCGGGTACTGCGCTATGTGCGGCTCGGCCACGAGGAGGGACGCGTGCTGCTGGGAGGCGAGGCCGTCGATGTTCCCGGCAACGGATGGTTCGTGGCTCCCACCATCGTGGTCGACGTCGCGTCGTCGTCGAAGGTGGCGACAGAAGAGATCTTCGGCCCGGTACTCGTGGTGTTGCGAGCCGCCGACCTGGACGAGGCGATCGCCCTCGCCAACGACACGCCCGACGCCCTCACGGCCGGAATCCTGTCGCGATCCCCGGCGAACATCGCCCGAGCGGCGGCCGACCTTCGAGCCGGCAACGTGTATGTCAACCGGGGCACCACGGGTGCGGTGGTGGGTCGTCAACCCTTCGGTGGATACGGCCTTTCCGGCGCCGGGACCAAGGCGGGAGGACCCGACTATCTGCAGGCCTTCGTCGATCCGCGTGTGGTCACCGAGAACACGCTCCGATCGGGTTTCGCTCCGGGCGAAGAACCGGGAAGGTCCTGACATCGCCGGCGACCCCGTCTAGGGCTGGGGCTAGTTTCCTGCGATGAAGGTTCAGGACCACAGCGACGAAGTGCATCGGCCGCCTGGCCGCCTCGCCGGCAAGACGGCGGTCGTCGTCGGCGGCGGCCAGACGCCCGGCACGACCGTTGGGAACGGCCGGGCGACGGCGATCCTTTTCGCCCGTGAAGGGGCCGACGTCCTCGTGGTCGACCGCCACGAAGGGTCGGCCGAGGAGACGGCCAAGCTGATCCGCGACGAGGGTGGCACGGCCTACGTCCACGTGACCGACCTCTCGTCGGAGCGAGCCTGTTCGGCGTTGGCGGACGCCGCAGTGCAAACGTTCCGGGGCCGCATCGACATCCTCCACAACAATGTCGGGATCGGCGCCGGCGACGGCACGCCGACGCGACTCTCCGAGGAGGCGTGGGACTCGATCCTCGACGTGAACCTCAAGGCCATGTGGCTCACGTGCAAGCACGTGGTCCCCGTAATGCGCGAGCAGGGCCGTGGTTCGATCGTCTGCGTGTCCTCGGTGGCCTCGGTGGCGGCGGCCGGCAACCTCACCGCCTACAAGGTGTCGAAGGCCGGGGTGAATGCCTTGGTGCATGCGCTGGCCTCGACCAACGCCCGGCACGGTATCCGCGTCAACGCCATCCTCCCGGGCCTGATCGACACGCCCATGGCAGTCGACGCCCAGGCCCGCGCGCTCGGGCGGCCTCGCGAGGAGTTGGCTGCGGCGCGCGCATCGCGGGTGCCGATGCAACACCAGGGCACGGCGTGGGACGTCGCGTACGCCGCGCTGTATCTCGCCTCCGACGAGTCGGCGTTCGTCACCGGGGTGCTTCTTCCCGTGGACGGTGGTCAGACCACGATGGTCGGTTAGAGCCAGCCCACTCGGGCGCTCTCGTCGAGCACGCCGTCGGCTGGCGGCTGCCCGGCGTCGCCGGCTCTCACCTTGGCCAGCAGTCGCTCGACGGCGTCGAGAATCTCGGGCACGGCGTCGCGAAGCAGAGCCTCGTCGCGAGGATCGACCCGATCGGCATCGACCTGGGCCTCGGCCAACAACGCCGGAAGATCTCGGAGGCGGTCTCCCACCCAGCCCAGCGGATCGGCGGAGAGCTCCTCCACGAAGTGGCGCCGGCCGGGCTCCCACTGCCGAAAGCGCGGGTGGTGGTGGGTGCGGTCGAAGCTGCCCGACGCCGACACCGACTCGAGGAGGTCCGCTCGCCAGATCGGCGCGTCGATGGCGATGGGCTGGGCCGAGTAGATCGATCCCTGCAGCGGTCGCTTCTCCACCAGACGCACCTCGAGGCGCACGCCCTGCTCGGGGCCGTCCTCCCCGGCGTTGGGCCGGGGGTCCTGGAAGTAGAGGTCGCCGACCACGACCCCGATCCGTTCGAACCCGAAGGCGTAGAGCATCAGTGGACCTCCTCGATACCGTGGCGATGGCGCTGCGCCAACTCGGCGTAGGCCGGCGGATTCATCTTCACCCAGAACTCGGCGGGTGTGCCCTCGAGGGCTCGTTTGACGACGGCCGGCGATCCGGCGGCGAGGACACCGTCGGGAATGACGGCGTTGGCGGCGACGAGGGAGTGGGCGGCCACGAGCGAGCGAGCGCCGACACGGGCGCCGTCGAGCACCGTCGTCCCGTTGGCGATCAGGCACTCCTCGCCGAGGATCGCGCCGTGGACGACGCAGAGGTGCGCCACCGTGGCGCCGGGCCCGACCTCGGTCGGTGTGTTCGGCGGCCCGTGGAGGACGGCGCCGTCCTGCACGTTGGCCCCGACGCGCACGACGACGGGTGAGTAGTCGGCTCGGATCACGGCGTTGTACCAGACCGATGCACCGGCCTCGATGGTCACGTCGCCGACGAGCGTCGCCGTCGGCGCCACGAAGGCGTCGGGATGGACGACCGGCGACCGGCCTTCGAAGGAGTAGAGCGGCATGACGGGACGCTACCGGGGGCTGTCCGCCGGTCGACGTCTGGGCGCGCAACGATGGACGGATGCAGCGTTTCGTGGCCCTGGTGTTCCTGGCGTTGCTCCTGGCGGCGTGCGGCGGCGGGGATGGCGCGACCGACAACGCTCCGGCGATCGCCGGCCAGTTGCCGCCGTCGACGACCACGACGGCCGCGTCCGACGTCGCTGGTGCGGCGCCACCCCCAGCCGGATCACCGACGACGAAACCCTCCCCGCGTGGTCCCGCAACCGGAGGGGACCTTGCGCCGGCGCCCACACCGTCGCCGACGACCGATGCGACGGCTCCGCCCGCCGAGCCGGCTCCCGGTTCGGGTGCCCTCGTCCTGACGCCGACCGACGACGGTAGCCAGGGACCGCCCGGTGCCTTCGCGCGCACGCTTCTCCGGCCCCGGCCGGCCGTCACGATCGTGTTTGAGCAGCTGCACCAGCGCGGCGCCGAGCCGGCGTCGGCGAGCGTGGCCTTCGCCGTGGACAGCCTCAAACGGGTGACCGCCAAAGGGGTTGATGTTCCGGAAGTGATCGTCCTCGGCGGCGCAGCCCGGTCGTGGAGCGCCGACGACCTGCGGACGACGGCGGACACCAGCGGACGGGCGACGCAGGGCGGAGGCCGGGCCGTGCTGCGTGTGCTGTTCGTCCGTGGCACCTTCGAGGGCAGCGACTCGGTACTCGGCGTCGCCGTGCGCGGCGATGTTCTCGCCGTGTTCAGCGACTCCGTCGCCGCCGCCCGTACACCTGTGGTGACCGGTGATGCCATCGAGGAGGCGGTGCTCGTCCACGAACTCGGCCACGTGCTCGGGCTGGTCGACCTCGCCCGCAACACCGGCCGAGCCGACAAAGAGCATCCGGGTCACTCGTCCAACACTCGATCGGTCATGTACTGGGCGGTGGAGTCGAGCCTCATCGGCCAGGTCTTGACGGGACCGCCGCCGCGTCAGTTCGACGCCGACGACATCGCGGATCTGAACGCCCTCAAGAACGGGGCCTGACCCACTAGGTTCCGGCGGTGGCCGTGCACCCCCTGGACAACTCCGGCTGGGGGTTCGCCTCGAAGTGCTTCGTGTGCGAGCCGTCGAATGACGGCGGTCTCCAGATCCCGTTCTTCCACGATGACGAGGCGGCCATCGTGTTCGCCGAGTACACCCTCGACGACACCTTCTCGGGCGCGCCGTCCTACGTCCATGGTGGCGTGACCATGGCGGTGCTGGACGAGGCCATGTCGTGGGCGACGATCGCCGTGGCCAAGGCCTTCGCGCTGACGACGACGACGACGACGGAGTTCAAGTGGCCCGTCCGGGTTGGTCGGAGCTATCGCGTCGAGGCCCGCATCGTGGCCGAGGAAGGCACCACCATCGAAACCGCGGCCACGATCAGCGACGAACGGGGCCGCGCGTGCGTCGTGGCGACGGCCTCGTTCCATGCGATGACGGCCGAGCAGACACAGGAAGCCGTGGGCACCGAGGTGACCGGGGATGACGCCGGCTACGTCAAGGGGTGATGACCGAGAATCCGCCTTCCGGGGAATGGGTCGACACCGAGTCGTCGCTCGCCGCTCTGGTGACGACGCTTCGGCCGCAGGCGCTCTACGCCATCGACACCGAGTTCCACCGCGAGCGGAGCTACTGGCCGCAGCTGGCGCTGGTGCAGATCGCCTGGCCGGGCGGCATCGCCCTCGTCGACCCGACGGCCGTCGACATCGGCCCCCTGCGCGAGATTCTCGCTGGGCCCGGCGTGTGCATCATGCACGCCGCCGACCAAGACCTGGAGGTCCTCGACCGGGCCTGTGGCGTGCTCCCCTCGATCCTGTTCGACACCCAGGTGGCGGCCGGGTTCCTCGGATTCTCTTCGCCGTCGTTGTCGTCGCTCGCCGAACGGTTGCTGGGACTTCACCTCACCAAGGGCGACCGGCTCACCGACTGGCTGCAACGGCCGTTGACGCCAGGGCAGCGCACCTACGCGGCGGCCGACGTCGCCCATCTCCATGCGCTGCACGACCAACTGGTGCGGCGCTTGGACGCCTGCGATCGACGGGAGTGGGCCGAACAGGAGTGCGAAGCCCTACGCGTGCGGCCGCACACCCCCCAGGACCCCGAGTCGGCCTGGTGGCGTATCAAGGACAGCCGGTCGTTGCGGGGGGCATCGCGAGGCGTCGCCCAAGAGGTCGGCGCGTGGCGGGAACGGCGGGCCGCGTCGATCGACAAGCCGCCGCGCTCCGTTCTGGCCGACCTCGCCCTGCTGGGCGTCGCCCATCGGGCGGCGAAGTCCATGGCCGAACTTCGCGACATCCGGGGCCTCGACGGCCGCTACCTCAAGGGCGACGCCGGTCCGGAGATCCTCGCCGCGGTGGCGCGCGGCCAGTCTCTCGAGCGGGGAGCGATTCGCATGCCGCCCTCCGACGAGCTCGATCGCAACCTGCGCCCTGCGGTCACCCTGGTGTCGGCATGGGTCGGGCAACTCTCCCAGGAGCTCCGCATCGATACGGCCATGCTGGCCACCCGATCCGATCTCCTGGCCCTCCTGCGGGGCGATGCCGATGCCCGCTTGGCGCGGGGCTGGCGAGCCGGCCTGGTCGGCGACCGGATCCGCCAACTGGTCGACGGGCGAGCGGCCTTGGCCTTCCGGCCGGGACGGGGAGATCTCGTCCTGGAAGCCCGCTCGGGCGACGAACTTGGCATTGCTGTGGCCGTCCCTGAGGAGATCGCCCCGGCGCCGGTCTCCGCCGACGACTAGTCAATCGCCGGCTGGTTCGTCCTTGGGCCGCAGGTCGATGCGAAGCGTGAGGATTCCGTCGGCGAGGGTGCCCTTGGCGTCGCCCAACATGGCGTAGTCGAGGTAGTCGAACTGCATCTGCTCGATGAAGCGCTTGCGGTCCGGGCCCTCGATCGGCGGCATGCCGCGGCTGCGGACGGCTTTGGCGCGCGTCCGGAAGCGCTCGATCATCGCGTCCACATCAAGGGAGTCGTCGGCCACAAAGCGCAGGGTAGTGCGGACGACCGGATACACTCCCTGCCCGTTCAACCACCTTCTCGAATCGGGGAGAGCGCCCGTGAAAAAGGGACGCCATCGGCGCTTTGAAGAGGCGCGTGCAGAAAAGCGTAGGACCACGGAACCCTCGCTCGAGCCGTGCCCCGAGTGCGGTGCCGCCCCCGAGGCCGACCACGCATCCTGGTGCCTGGCGACGGAGGACGAGGACGAAGAAGAGGGCGTCGACGTGCCGTAGCGGGTCGGGGCGGGACGGTTCGTGAACAGTGCAAATGGTCAGAAAATGACCCGTTCTGTGCCGGATGGGGGTTCTCCGTTCCCGTAATCTGTCGGTTGTGGCTTCTTCGCGGCGGTTTCGATGGCTCGCGTCCGTGGCCCTGGGACTTGCGGCCTGCGGGGGCATCGCCGCCGACGCCGAGCAGCGGGCCCAGAACGAGGGGCTGACGGCCGAGACGCAACCAGAGGCGACGACGACGTCCACGACCGTCGCTCCGCCGCCGCCGGCCGAGACCACGACCGCGGCGCCCCCGGCGGAGACGACTACGACGGCGCCGCCGGCTCCGACCACCACCGAGGCCACGGTTCGGGCGGCTGCGGCCGCTCCCGTCACACCGCTCGTTCCGACTCCCCGGGCTCGGGCGGCCGTCGAGCAGCCGACTCGTGTCGTCGGAGACATCGCCCCCTACGCCGGGCTCGGCACGTGGGTCGACGTGTACGACTGGAGCCATTACAAGGGAACGAACCCCACCGTCGGCCCCGACCAGGTCGACGCCATGGCCAATGAGGGCGTCCAGACCCTCTTCATCCAGACGGCCAAGCACGACACCCCCGATCTGATTTCCGAGCGTGAGCTCCTCGAGCCGATCATCGCCCGAGCCCACCAGCGGGGCCTGCGGGTGGTGGCGTGGTACCTCCCGACGCTCGAAGACGTCGAGAACGACCTGAACCGACTGGTCGCCAGCGCCAACCTCGACGTCGACGGCGTGGCGGTGGACATCGAGTCACGAAAGGTCGCCGACAATGTCGAGCGGAGTGCGCGCCTGATCGATCTCAGCCGTCGGCTCCGCGAGGCACTTCCGGGCCGGGCGATTGGCGCCATCGTGATGCCGCCGGTGCAACTCGAGGTCGTCAACCCGGCGTTTTGGCCCGATTTTCCTTATCGCGAGATCGCCGCGTCCTACGACGTTTGGCAGACGATGGGCTACTGGACCGACCGGAAGCCTTCCTCCGGCTACCGCGATCCGTACACGTACACCGACGAGAACATCCGGCGGCTACGCAACAACCTCGGAAACCCGACCGCCGCCGTCTCGCCGGTCGGCGGCGTCGGCGCTCTGGGAAATGGCGACATCGAGGCGTTTCTGCGGGCGGCCGTGGAGAACGGCGCCATCGGCGGCTCGATCTACGACTGGCGCACCACTCGCGCCGAGGCCTGGCCCGCCCTCCGCAAGTTTCGCGCCAGCTGACAAGCGCAACACCAACGAGGCTGGGGGAGGCGTGACCACCGACACGGCTTGACCGTCGGCGCGGAGGGTAGAGGTCGAAAGTGAGTCAGTTCCGCCGTGCCGTCCGTTTCGCCCGCCGCCTCGAGGCCGTCGACCCCGCGGCCCCGGTCCCGCCGGCGGGTCTTCCGCCTGGCCGGATCGTGGAGTTGCCCGGTCGGGGGGAGATGTTCGTCCGGGAGCGGTTGGGCGCCATCGGCCAGCCCGCCATCTTGCTTCTGCACGGCTGGACGGCGTCGGCCGACCTGAACTGGTTTCGGGCCTACGACGCCGTGTCGGCCCAGGGCCGGATGCTGGCCGTCGATCACCGGGGTCATGGGCGTGGCATGCGCTCGGAGGAGCGGTTCTCGATCGAGGCGGCGGCTGACGATGCGGCCGCCCTCCTCCGTACGCTCGACACCGGGCCGGCCATCGTCGTCGGCTATTCGATGGGTGGCCCCATTGCTATGCGCCTGTGGGAGCGCCACCCCAACCTCGTCGCCGGTCTCGTGTTGGAGGCGACTGCGCTGGAGTGGCGGGCCCATCGGTCGGAGCGCTTTGTCTTCAAATTCATGGCCGCCGTCGAGTTCTTCCTGCGGGTCGGGCGCCCCCGTGGCCTCATCGATCGATCGCTGCGCGATCTCGTTCGCCAAGCCCCCGACCTCGTCCCGCTGCTTGGTTGGCTCAAGGCCGAACTCCGTCGGGGAGATCCCACCGCCTTGGCCGATGCCGGCCGGGCCCTCGGCGAGCATGATGCTCGCCCGTTCGCCGGTCGCATCGACGTGCCGTCGGCCGTCGTGATCACCACCAAGGACCGGCTGGTGCGGCCTCGGAAACAGCGGGCGTTGGCCAAGGCCATTCCCGGTGCCACCACGCATGAACTGGCCGCTGACCACGACGCCTGCATCGTCTCGACCCACGGGTTCGCCCAGGTGACGGCGGCCGCCATCGCTGACGTGGCCGGGCGTCAGGGACGGGTGGAGGGCTTCGCCGAAAGCTCGACCCGCGTCGCCGGGTGGGGTGTGTAGGTCTTGGCCGCCCGGCTCTCCAGGTAGGTGACCAACAAGGCGTAGGGCTTGGCTCCGACCATTTCGATGATCTCGTCTCGCATCGTCTGGAAGACCGCTCGGGAGTCGATGAAGGCGTCGGAACTCTCGGTGCACCACCAATGGAACTCGGCGCCGCCGTCGCCCCAGTGTTTGCGGTCCCACTGGATGAGGCGGGACGTGACGTGTCCCTCGCCGTCGTCGTGGTCCTCGCGCCGCAGCGGCAGTTGCCAGCACACGTGGGGCTTGTCATCGAGTGGGCGCCGACCGCGCTCGAGCGCCGCCTGATGCAGCGAACAACCGGGGCCCTTGGCGAAGCCCGGCCGGTTGAGGAAGATGCATGCGCCGTCGACCTGTCGGGTGACCGTCTCGCCCTCGGCGTTGACTTTGAGGATCTTGAGCTTGCCGCCCTTCGTCCGGCCCTTTTCTATGAATTGCCAGTGCTCGGCCGTGAGCTCGGCCGCCGCCCGCTCGGTATTGGCAATGTCGTCGGCGCCGGTGAAGTGGGCGCCGTAGCTGCAGCACCCTTGCACGAGCTCGGGTGCCGGCCCGGTGAGCACCCCTTGGCATCCCCGTCCGAAGATGCACGTCCAGTTACTCATCAGGAAGGTCACGTCGAAGATCCAGGTGCGCTCCTCGTCCGGATCCTCGAACGAGACCCACTCGTGGGTGTCGATGGGGGGTGTCGTCATGTCGTGTCCCGTGTGGCCACGGGGGCGAAGGGTAGTGGCCCTACGCTGCAGCGCTGTGGCATCTCCGGTAGTCCGCGCTCCAGAGTCGGAAGAGGAATGGCGCGAGTGCAATCGCATCGCCGCTCGCGGGTTCAACGGCCCGTTGACGGTCGAGGCCGAGGACGAATGGCTCGCCAAGGCGCACAAGGACCGCTGCCTCGCCGTGTTCGTCGGTGGCGACATGGCGGCGTGGGCCCAAGTGCGGCCGTTCGGGCAGTTCTTCGGCGGACGATCGGTGCCCATGGGCGGGTTCTCGCCCGTGGCGGCGGCCCCGGAGCACCGTGGCCACGGGTACGGCTCGCTCGTCACCGCCGCTCACTTTCCGCACCTCCGTGAACGGGGCGAGGTGATCGCCGGGCTGTATCCGGCCCAGACCCAGCTCTACCGTGGTGCCGGATTCGAGGTGGCCGGCACGATGGCCTTCCGGACGCTTCCGTCGCGAAGTCTCCACAAGCTGCGTTCGCTCGGCGGGGTGCAGGTGCGTCGCGCCACCCTCGACGACCTCCCGGCAGTGAAGGCATGCTACCGGCGCTACGCGGCCACGCAGACGGGGTGGCTCGACCGGCCCGACGTGGGGTGGGACAACATCGTGCCCGCCCCCAAGTTCTCCGAGCAGCACCTGTATCTCGTCGAGGGCGAGGCCGGGGAGCTCGCCGGCTACCTCCGGTACGGTCAGCGAAAGGCCGGGCCCTTCGGCTACACCATCGAGGTGCACGAGCTGTGCGCCGAGGCGGCCGATGTGGCGGTGGCGATGTGGAAGCTCGTCGGCTCGTCGTCGACGCAGGCCGAGCTCGTGCAGGTGACCGGTGCGCCCGAACATCCGTTGTTGCTACTCCTGGCCGATCAGGACCTGAAGACGACGGCCGAGATCCGTTGGATGCTGCGGCTCGTCGACGCGCCCGGAGCCATCGCCGCACGCGGTTTCCCCCCTGCCGTCAAGGCCGTGATCGATCTCGACCTGTCCGATCGGCAGTGTGACTGGAACGCCGGTCGCTGGCGGCTCGACGTCGAGTCCGGCGGCGCGACGTTGACGAAGGGCGGCGACGGCGACGTCTCCCTCACCATCAACGCACTCTCGGCGCTCTACAGCGGGTACGCCTCGGCGACGACACTGCGCCAGGCCGGCCTCATCGCCGGTGGGTCGCCTGCGGCGCTGGCCGGTCTCACCGCCGCCTTCGCTGGTCCGACCCCTTCGATCGCCGACTTCTACTGATCGTGGCCGACGGGCACGGAATGCTCGACGATCTTCGGGCCGCCCTCGACGAGGAGCGGGTGCTCCACGCGCCGCTGTCGCTCGCCCTGTACGCGCGCGACGCCTCGGTGCTCGAGGGCCGCGCCAGTGCCGTCTGCTTCCCACGCACCACCGACGAGGTGCAGGCCGTGGTGCGGGTCGCCCGCCGCCATGGTCGGGCGATCATCCCGCGCGGCTCGGGTACCGGCCTGGCTGGTGGTGCCGTCCCCGTGTCCGATGACCCCGACCGGCCGCCCGTCGTGGTGGTCACCACGAAGATGGACCGCATCCTCTCCGTCGACGCCGAGGATCGGGTGGCGTGGGTGCAACCGGGCGTGCTCAACCTCGATCTCTCGAGAGCGGTGCACGAGTACGGGCTGCACTTCGCACCCGACCCGTCGAGTCAGCAGTCGTGCTCGGTGGGCGGCAACGTGGCCAACAACTCCGGCGGACCGCACTGCCTGCTCTATGGCGTCACCAGTGCCCACGTCCTGGCCATCGAGGTCGTGCTGCCCGACGGCTCACTCGCCCTGCTCGGCGGCCTCGAAGCCGACATTCCCGGCTATGACCTGCGAGGAGCGTTCGTCGGCAGCGAGGGGACGATGGGCATCGCCACTCGCATCGCCGTGCGGCTGACGGCGAACCCGCCAGCCATCCGCACGCTGTTGGCCGACTTCACCACGGTCGAGGCGGCTGCTGCCGCGGTGAGCGGGATCATCGCCGCCGGCATCGTCCCGGCCGCCCTCGAGATGATGGATGCCGCCATTACCCGGGCCGTCGAGGACTACGTGCACGCTGGGTTTCCTCGCGATGCCGCCGCCATCCTGCTCGTGGAAGTCGACGGGATGCCCGATGGTGTCGAGGCGGCGGCCGCTTCGGTGCAGGAGGTGGTGCTGGCCCATGGAGCGCGCGCCGTGCGCATCGCCGCCGACGAAGCCGAGCGCCAGCTGTTGTGGAAGGGCCGCAAGTCGGCGTTCGGCGCCATCGCTCGCATCGCCCCGAACTACTACCTCCACGACGCCGTCGTGCCCCGCACGAAGCTGGTCGACGTCCTCCGCCAGGTGTACGAGATCGGCGAACGCCACGACCTGCTGATCGTGAACGTGTTCCATGCCGGCGACGGCAACCTCCACCCGCTCATCGTGTTCGACCGCCGGGAGCCGGGGACGATGGAGCGGGTGCTGGCCGCGGGCTCGGAGATCATCCAGGCCTGCGTTGCCGCCGGCGGCGTCCTCTCCGGCGAGCATGGCATCGGTTTGGAGAAGCGTGACTACATGCCGATGATCTTCAGTCCCGAGGATCTCGACGCCCAGAGCCGATTGCGTGAGGTGTTCGACCCGGAGCACGCCTGCAACCCGCTGAAGGTGCTGCCGGGTGGCTCGCGCTGCGGTGACCTGCAGGCGGTGCCGGAGGGCGCATGGATTTGACCACCCTCCTTGCCTTTGCCGACGAGGTCGGTGGACCAGATGCCGGGCCGGTGACGTGTGTCGGCGGGCGGACGCAGTGGGACGTGGGCGGCGCGGCCTCTTCCGGGAGCCGTGAGGTGAGCGCGCCAAAAGGAATCGTGGAGTTCGAGCCGGCCGAAATGGTGGTGCGCGTGCGGGCGGGCACGACGGTGGCCGAGCTCGATGACGCGTTGGCGGGCGGTGGGCAACAGGTTGCCCTCGATCCGAGAGATCCCGGCCGGGCCACGGTCGGCGGTGTCTTGGCCGTCGGGCGGAGTGGACTCCGCCGACTGCGCTACGGGCCCGTGCGCGACACCGTGCTCGAAGTGCGCGTCGCCATGGCCGCCGGCACCCTCGTCAAGGGCGGCGGACCGGTCGTCAAGAACGTCAGCGGCTACGACCTGGCCCGTTTGCTCGTCGGATCGATCGGCACGCTCGGATTCCTGGCCGAGGTCGTACTCCGGTGCTCGCCCCGCCCGGCGGTCGCCACCTGGCTGCAATCGGCGGAAGGCGGCGATCCGTTCGACGCGAGGGCGCGCCTGTTCCGCCCGTCGAGCCTGCTGTGGAACGGCCGCACCACCTGGGTGTTGCTCGAAGGGCACGCCGCCGATGTGCGGTCTGAGCGTTCGGCGCTCGGAGCGGGCTGGACGGAAGTGTCCGGTCCGCCCGAGGTACCCACGGGCGGGCGGCGATCCGTGCGGCCATCGGAACTTCGGAACCTCGAGGGTGACTTCCTGGCCGAGATCGGCATCGGCACGATCCACCTCCCCAGCCCGTGGATGGCGCCGCCGCCGGATCGTTCGACCGTCGCGTTGCAACGGCGGGTCAAGGACGCGTTCGATTCCACCGGCCGGATGAACCCCGGCCGGGCCGCATGAAGCTCCACATCGACGAGGAGGAGCTGGCGTCGTGCGTGGCGTGCGGGCTCTGCTTGCCACACTGTCCGACCTACCGGGTCAGTGGCGAGGAGTCGAGGTCGCCGCGTGGCCGGATCGCGGCGATGCGCTCGGTGCATGCCGGCGAGAGCGCCGCTGACGAAACCTTCATCCAGTACATGGACGAGTGCGTCCAGTGCCTCGGATGCGAGTCGGCCTGCCCGTCCGGCGTCCCCTTCGGCCATCTGATGGAGGGAACGCGTGAGACCCTCGTCGCCGAGCGCGGGTACCAGCCATGGTGGAAGAGGGCGGCCTACGCCACCCTCGGCCATCACCGGCTCGTGCTGGCCGGATCGACAGGGGCCGCGCTCGTGCAGCGACTCGGGCTCGTGCCTCGCCGCTTCTCGCTGCCGAGGCTTCCGCTGCGCCGCCGCCCACTCGTGGCGTCGGGCGATGACGTGTGGCTCTTTCCCGGCTGCGTGATGGACGCCTGGCAGCGAGACACCCACCGGGCCGTCCAACGAGTGCTCGAGGCGACCGGCGCGGGTGTCGCCTTCCCTCGACGCGGCGGCGACTGCTGCGGTGCCCTTCACGTCCATGCCGGACTCCTCGAGGGGGGCCGTCGCCTCGGCCACCGGGCCCTGGACTCGATGCCGGGTGAGGCCCCGATCCTCGTCGACTCGGCCGGGTGCGGCGCCGCCCTCAAGTCGCTCGATTCGAGTGGTCGGGTCCTCGACGTGCACGAGTGGCTCGCCGCCCGTCTCGATCGACTACCGGCGCCGACGGCGGACTGGGTTCGCCCGACGGTCGCGCTCCAGGACCCGTGTCACCTCCGGCACGTCCAGAAGGCTCACCTCGCCGTGCGGGCCGTGTTGTCGCTCTACGCCGACATCGTCGAGCTCGACGACGAAGGACTGTGCTGCGGGGCCGGCGGTGCATATGCCGCCCAGCAGCCCGATTTGGCGGCCGCCATTCGCGAGCGAAAGGCGGCGGCGATCACCAGGGCGGGAGCCGCTCTGGTGGCCAGCGCCAACCCCGGATGTGCGTATCACCTTGCCGGGGCGGGCATCATGGCTCGACATCCGCTCGAGATCGTGGAGGAGGCGCTGCGTGACCGGTGAGTTCGACGACGTCCGCCGGCGCCTGCAGGGCATCAGCGAGGAGTTGGCCGACCTTGCCATCGAGCGGTTGCGAGAGTCGATCGACGCGGGGGGCAAGGAGTTGCCGATCGATGAGCGCCGCCTCACCCGGGCTCGGCGGGCCGTGGAAAAGGCCATCGGCATCCTGGCTGAACCCGATGACACGATGAACCATTGATGGGGGATCACTGATGGCTTCGTTCGCGAACGTCGTCGGATCGGCATTGTCGGACGTGCGGGCCGTCGTGAACGGTCTCGTCGGCGACACACTCGATGACCAGCGGGTGCCCATCGCCATCCCGATGTCGCTCCGGGCCGAGGGTCCGGCGTCGGAGCGGGTCTGCGTCTTCGTCCACGGCCTGATGGCGACCGACGACCGTTGGCGGTTCCGCGACGACCGTTCGACGACCTACGGCTCGCTCCTCTCGCGCGACCGCGGAGTGACGCCGGTGTATGCGTCCTACAATTCGGGACGTCGCATCGCCCTCAACGGCGCGGAGCTGGCCGAGCGCCTCGACGTGATGGTGCAGACGTGGCCGGTGCCGATCACCGAGCTCTCCCTTGTCGGCCACAGTATGGGCGGGCTCGTGGCCCGCAGCGCTCTGCATCACGGCGTCGTCGCCGACCAGCGTTGGACGACGGTGTCCCGCCGACTCGTACTCCTGGGTGTTCCGAACCAGGGCTCGGGTCTGGCCCACGCCGGCCATGCCCTCGAGGTCGCGCTCACGTCGATGGGCGTTTCGGCGGCCCGCCGTCTTGGAGACCTCGTCGGTCTCCGCAGTGAGGGC
>JBKJKM010000068.1:0-14322 GCA_046597375.1 Acidimicrobiales bacterium
GCATCCTGGGCACGCTGCACCTCGAACCGCCGGGCCGCGGCATCCTCCCCCATGAGCGGACGACGGCCAAGGACAAGGCCGATCGCTTCGACCTCATCCGCTTGGTACGGGCCAACCTCTCCCCGATCTGGGCCCTCTCCCCCACCGCCGGGCTGTCTGGCCTCGTTGACGCCGACGTCGACGGGCGCCCGCCCGACACCCGTGCGACCGACACCGACGGCGTCCACCACCGCGTCTGGCGCATCACCTCGCCGGCGGTGGTGCAGGGCATCGCCGACGCCGTGGCCGTCAACCCGGTCCTCGTGGCCGACGGCCACCACCGCTACGAGATCGGCCTCGCCTACCAGGAAGAGATCGGCGCGGGGACGGGCGCGGGCGGACAGGACCGCATCCTCGCGTTCGTCGTGGAGCTCAACGACGAGCAGCTCTCGGTGCGAGCCATTCATCGCGTCCTCCGCGGACTGCCGAAAGGCTTCGACGTCCTCGCCGCTCTCGAGCCCTTCTTCGAGCCCTTCGAGACACCCGCCGTCGACTCGACCGTGCTCGGACGCATGGACGACGCCGGCGCACTCGGCCTCGTCACCCCGGCGGGGACCTGGCTGCTCCGTCCTCGCACTGCGACGACGGAGGCGGCCAGTCACGACCTCGACTCCAGCCGACTCGACGTGGCCCTGGCCGCTCTGCCCCCCCACGACCTCACGTTCCAGCACGGGTGGGACCGTGCCAGCGACTTCGTGGCGACCGGCGACGCCGATGCCGCCATCCTGCTGCGGCCGGCGACGGTCGAACAGATCGCCACGATCAGCCATGGCGGCGAGCGCATGCCGCCGAAGACGACCTTCTTCTATCCGAAGCCGGCCACCGGCCTGGTGTTCCGCAGCCTCGACCTCGACTGAAGGACCCGGCGTCGTCGGATCAGCTGGTGGAGGTGCGACGGCGCCGCGTGGACGAGGTTTCGGCTACCGGCAGCGCGTAGTCGGCGGCGTCGCAGGCTCGGCACGGTGACAGGCCTCGCTCCTGGGCCGACTCGACGGTGACGGTGGGCAAGACGCCCCGCCCCTCGAGCAATTTGCACGTCGGGCGGTGGAAGCTCGTCGGCCCGGCGACGACGAGGCCCTCGGCCTCGGCCAGTGCCAGGTTCGGTCCGACGGCGCCGGCGCCGGCGCCGCCCGCCAAGGCGAGGCGTTCGACGGCTTCGGTGAGCTCAGCCAAGCTGTTCAGCATGGCGGCCCGGTCTTGGCGCTGGGCGCTGATGATCAACAGGGCGGCGGCGAGCACGATCACGCAGAGTCCTGCCAGTCCACCCGAGATCAGGTAGGGGAACTGGGCTGGCACGCGATCAGAAGATGCGGCGCCATTCCAACCGAGGAACAGCAGAAGGAACCCGAGCACGGCCAGGCCGATGCCGGTCTGACCGCCGAGCTGCTTCCAACGGATGTTCATGTCAGTGCTCCTCTCCCGACCCACCGAGGTAGGTCTCGCGCAGGTTCGCGCCCTGGATCTCGTCGCCCACGCCCTGATACACGAGCGTGCCCTTCTCCATGATCAGCGCCCGGTCCGCGTAGGGCAGCACGCCAATGTTCTGTTCCACGATCACGACGGTGACGCCGTCGTCGTTGATCTTGCTCACCACCTGGAACACGGTTTTGGCCAGCGCCGGCGACAGCCCGAGCGATGCCTCGTCGATGAGCAGGAGGCGGGGCTTCGACATGACGGCGCGGCCGATGGCCAGCATCTGTTGCTCGCCACCCGACAAGGTGCCGGCGGCCTGGTCGGCCCGCTCGGCCAGCCGTGGGAAGTAGTCGAAGACGAGAGCCCGCTGCTCCTCGATCTCCTTCGTGTTCTTCCGCTTCACCCACGCACCGAGGCGCAGGTTGTTGGACACCGACAGGCCGGGGAAGACCCGCCGCCCTTCGGGTGAGAGCGAGATGCCCATGGCGACGAGTTCGGCGGGGGACTTGCCGGCGATCTCGTTGCCTTCGAATCGGATCGAGCCGCTGTCCGGCTTCAGCAACCCGGCGATGGTCGCCACGGTCGTCGTCTTGCCGGCGCCGTTGAGCCCGAAGAGAACGGCCGTCTCCCCCTCCTCGACGACGAAACTGATCCCCATCAGGACGGGGAAGCCGTAGCCCACGCGCAGGTCCTCGATCTCGAGTACCGCCATCAGGAGGCCAACTCGTCGGGGTCTTCGCCCAGGTAGGCACGGACGACTTCCGGGTGGTTCCGCACGGCGTCGGGCTTTCCCTCGGCCAGGAGCTCACCGAAGTTCAGGCAATAGACGTAGTCGCACACCCGCACGACGAGAGGCACGTGGTGCTCGATCATGACGATCGACAGCCCGAACTCGCGTCGGAGCTCGAGCAGGGTGTCGCCCAGTGCGTGGGCCTCTTCGGGGCCCATGCCCGACGAGGGCTCGTCGAGGAGCAGCACCTCGGGGTCGGTGGCCAGCACGGTCGCCACCTCCACCCGCTTCAAGACGCCGTAGGGCAGGCCGGCGACTCGGGTGTCGGCCAGGTCCCCGAGACCGAGGATGTCGAGCAGCAGGTCGGCCCGCCGGGCCATCTCCTTCTCCGAGGCGAACGTGCGGGGCACGCCCACCATGCCGGCAATGGTGGCGTACTCGGCCTGCAGGTGCTGCGCCGTCTTGAGGTTTTCCTGCACGGTCGAACCCTTGACGAGTCCGACGTTCTGGAACGTGCGGCCCATGCCCAACGCGGCGCGTTCATGCACGGGGAGCGCCGTCACGTCGATGCCCTTGAACCAGACCGAGCCGTCGTTGGGTGTGTAGAAGCCCGTGACCATGTTGAACGTCGTCGTCTTCCCGGCGCCGTTCGGTCCGATCACCCCGACGATCTCCCACTCGCCAACGGAGATGCTCACGTCGCGCGCCGCCTGCACGCCACCGAAACGGATCGAACAACCTCGGGTCTCAAGCACGGACATCGGAGATCTGCACCTCCTTCTCGCCGCGATCGTGGAGGTCGAAGCGATGGCCGCCCACCCAACGGAGGAGAGGCCGGATTTGTTGGCCGATGCCTCCGGGATACAGCGTGAGCGTCAGCAACAACAGCAGCGGACCGAGCACGAGCGGTGCGATCTGGGCCGTCAGGGTCGGCGCCAACGGGATCTTCTCGAGGGCCGTCTCGATGAAGTGGAACTTCTCGATGAAGAATCCGAGGAGGGCGAAGAAGGCCGACCCGATGATGACGCCGGTACGACTGCGCAGACCGCCGACCACCGTCATGATCACGAACACGAGGGCGAGACGGAAGTTGTAGATCTCGGCCACGACGAAGGTGTCGTTATGGGCCAGCAGCGCTCCGCCGAGACCGGCGAACACGCCCGACACCATGAACGACAAGAGCGTGAACAGTTTGACGTTCACCCCGAAAGTCGCGGCCACGCGCGGGTTCTCTCGGAGCGCCAGCAAGGCGCGCCCACCCTTGGTCTTCATCATCCGAAAGTCGACCCAGACGACGGCGGCCAGGAACGCAAGGCAGAGGTAGTAGTACCTCAGGTCGGTGGCGAAGGCCGTCGGCTTGGGTGCACCCTGGCCGGCCCCACCGCCGGTGAGCGACTGGATCTGGAAGATGCTCTGCTCGGCCACCAAGCCATAGGACAACGTGATCAGGGCGAAGTAGAGACCTTTGATGCGCAGGGAGACGGCGCCGAGCAGCAGGGCCTGGAGGGCACCGACGAACATGGCCACACCGACGGCGATGAAGAAACTCTGGCCCTGGACCGAGACCATGTAGGCCGAGGTGAACGCACCGATGCCCACGAATGCCTGGTGCCCAAGGGAGATCTGGCCGGTGTAGCCAATGAGCACGTTCAGGGAGAGGCCGATGATGGCGAACACCACGGCCTGGGTGAGGATGTTCACCTCGAAACCCGGTCGCACCGACGGCACATAGAGCACCACGATGGCGACGAGCACGTAGACGGCGACCCGGCCGACCCATCCTCGCTTCGACGGCTCGAACCCGTCGTCGCGATGAGCCTCGGCCTTGGCCGCCTCCAACAGTTCTTGGTCCGATTCGGCCGCCGTGGCCGTCATGCCTTGCCTCCCAGCAGACCATTGGGCCGCACCGACAAGACGCCGACGAGTAGGACGAAGGCAATCACGGTGCCGGCCTGGCCGGGGATGAAGTCGAAGAAGTCGGCCGACGTTGCCAGCGACTGCGATACGCCGACGATGGCTCCGCCCAGGAACGCGCCGGGCAAGCTCGTGAACCCGCCGGGGACGGCGGCGGTGAACGCGGGGATCAACAACGCCGACGTCACCACGCCAGGACCGAACGTGTTGCCGCCGGCCGGGATGCCGATCACCCCCGCCAGCCCGCCGAGCAGGGCGGCCAGCGCCCAGGTGAAGCTGGACAGCCGGCGCACGCTGATGCCGACGAGTTCGGTGGCCGTCGGCTCCTGGCTGGCGCCCAGGATGGCGAGGCCGAGGTTCGTTCGGTTGAAGAAGTACGCCAGCACGCCGGCCAGGACGATCAACACGACGATCAGCAGGAGGCGCTGATCGGAGATGCGGACGCCCAACAGCGAGAGCCGGTCGGTGCGGGGCAATGCAGGATCGATGTTGCGGAGGCGGGCCTCGCCGAACCAGATCTCGACGCCGACGGCCAGGAGGGAGACGCCGGCCGTGGCCACCAGCAGTGTCACCCGGGGAGCATCGAACAAAGGACGCACGATCACCCGCTCGACCAGCAGGCCGAAGAGGATGGCGACCACCAATGCGCCGAGAATGGAGAAGAAGTACGGCACCCCGCTCGAGTGCAGGAGGTAGAGGGCATAGATGGCCACCGTGCCGAACTCACCCTGGGCGAAGTTGAACACGCCACTCGACTTGTAGATCAGCACGAGGCCGAGGCCGAGCAGGCCGTAGGCCGCGCCGGTGATGATGCCGACGACCAGCGCCTCCTTCTCACCGATGAGCAGGAACATCAGGGTTGTGAGGACGAAGACCCCGACGCCGATGCCGATGCGCCGAAGCAGCAGTTGGTCCACGCCCTAGAACCCCGTGACGTTCTTGGCTTCGGTCACGTACTTGTTGGAACCGCCACACTCGGCTTTCAGCAGCGCCATGGCGCTTCCTCCGAAGGGTTTGCCCGGCGAGTACTTGGCCTCGGGGTAGACGCCACCACTGAAGGGCTTGCCGCTCTGCAGCGTCTGGATGAACTTGGCCCGACCGAGCTCGGGGCCGGTGGCCTTGAACATGTCGGCGAGGATGGCGCTCAACCCCCAAAGGGCGAAGCCGATGTCGTCACCGGCCTTGCCGTTTTGGTCCTGGTACGCCTTCTTGTACTCGTCGGACGCCGGGTCGTCGAGCTGGAAGAACGGGGAGAGGAAGCGGGCCTCGCCGATACCCGGGCAACCCACGGCGGCGACCGTATTCAGACCAGCGCTGATGCCGGGACCGATGTACTGCGGGTTGTAGCCCTGCCCGTTGGCCGACTGCGCGAACTGGATGAAGACCGTCGGCGCCGTGAGGATGTACACGACTTCTGCGCCCGAGCGTTGCATCTCCCCGGCGGCGGCCAGCGTCTCGGACTGCGAGGCGCTCTTGTTGATCTTGCGGTTCAGCGTGATCTGGAGCCCGGCCTCGGTGGCCGCCTTGGTGAAGCTCTGCTGGGCGTCGGCGAACGACGGCGTGTCGGCGACGATGATGCCGACCTTGGTCTTCCCGAGTTTGTTCTTGGCCAGTTGGGCCAGGATTGGCGACTGCTGCGCGTAGGTCAGGGATAGGGCGAAGTACGTCTTCAGCGCCTCGAGGCCGGTTTGGTTGACGCCCGCCGACAGGTACGGAACGCCGACCTGGTTGGCGTACTTGGCGCAGGCGGTGATCTGGTCGGCGCCGCCTCCACCGACGAGCAGGAAGACCTTGTTCTTTTCGACCATCTCCCGACAGACCTGGACGGCCCGGCTGGGGTTGAACTGGTCATCGAAGAACACCACCTTGACCTGGCGCCCGTTGATCGGGCCCTTGGCCTTCCAGTACACCTCCCGGCCTTCCTCGAACGTGGCCTGGGGGAACGGTGCTGCTCCGGTGACCGGCGCATGGATCCCGATGAGGATCTCCTTGTCGCTCACGCCGACCTTGTCGTTTGGTCCGGCCGCCGGGGCGGCGGCCGTCGGAGCCGCCGTCGCCGCGCCGGGCGCAGGCGCAACGGTTCCGCCGGCTGCGGGACGTGCCGTCGCCGTCGGTCCACCGCTCGCGGGCGATCCGGCGATGGGCGCTCCGCCAGTGGCGCCGGCCGACCCGCCACCGCCGGCAGCAGGGTCGCCTTCCGTACTGGCATCGACCGCCCCCTCGGCGGCAGGGTCCTCCACGGGTACGGCCTCGCCCGCAGCCACGCCGCCCGTTCCATCGTCGACGAGCCCACCTTGGCCCGTCGCGGCGGTCCCGCCAGCGGCCGAGAGGGCGACCCCTTCTTTTTGCCCGCAGGCCGCGGCGACGAGCAGAAGGACCAGGGCCAGACCGGTGAGTCGCAGGCGGGCGGAGGTTTGCATGGGGGGAACTCCTGGGTTGTGCAAGGAAGCGGGGGCTATCGGGCCGGAGGGTTGGAGGCCGAGCGGGCCGCCAGCGCCCGACTCACGCCGCCACCGCTTCGAACCGCAGACGGCGTCGGCGTCGCCAACGGGCCCAGGACGAGACCGAGGAACACGGCGCCTCCAGCGACGAGCAGGACGAGGAAGAGGAGGGCGGCAAGGGGCAACGCGTCGAGCAGCCCCACCGGCGTGAGGACCCGCGACGTGCCCGAGGCCGGGACGGCCTGCGCCACCGGCACCGTGGCGACTGCGGGGACCGGACGGGACGCCGTCGGCCGGGCTGTCGTGGCCCCGGACGTGCTGCCGGACGATCCGAACGACGAGGAGCCCGAATCGAAGGTGCTGCTCCCGGTGTCGGTCGTGGCGAATTCCTCGGTCGGCGCGACATCTTCCACGGTGGCGTCCGGAGCTGTCTCCTCGAACGTGAACTCAGAGCTGGCACTGAAGCCGCCGCCGGTCGTGGCGAAGTCGAAGGCGATGGTGCCGGTCGAGAGATCTCCGTAGCTCACCTGGAACGACACCGGGGCAGCAACGTCCTCGCGCAACAGGACGCCGTTCTGCGCCAGGCCACTGGCCGGGTCGAGCCACGCCGTGGCGAAGCTGGTCAGATCGAAGCTCCAGGCGCCGTTCGCCGCCCGGACGCCGGGAGTCGACATGGACTCGTCGCAGCGCGGGCGATTGACGAAATCGCCGTTCTTCACGCCGGCCCAGAAGTCGACGATCGGGCAGGCGACGACGGTGGCGCCGGCGGCGTTGGTGTTCGCCCCCTGGGCCGAACTCTCCTTGAGGGTGAGCGTCAGCCGGTCGACCAGGGCGTCGATCGGGGCTTCGAGCAAAAAGCCGACCGCCGCCACCTTGTCGGCGTCACCAAGGACTGCGCCGACGGCCAGGCCGTCGGCCGGCACCGTGCTCGGCGCCGGCACCATGCCTCCGATGACGGGACGCAGCGGGTTGGCCGGCTCGGCCTCCTGGGGGCCGGCGGCGCGGTTCCACCAGCCGTCCTGACTTGGGACGACAACCGAGGGCGGAACCGGCTCGTCGCTGGCCTGTCCGAGGGCGACGCTGCCAGGCAGCGCACCAAGGAGGAGGGCGAGGGCGAACACGATCCGGCGGGGGGAGCGGGCGCGTTTCATCATGTTTTCCGACAACTTACCGCTGTACTACCCCACGTCGACGGGCGCGAAGCTGGCCCGTCATACCTGCCAGGTGCCGAGCGAGCTCAAGAGGTCGGAGAGGTCGCCAGGGCCCTGCCGTTCGGCGGCGTCATGGAGCTGTTGCTGCATGGCCGCCCCGTAGTCGACGTGTGCGACGTCGCGGAACACGCCGATAGGTGTCGGCTCGTAGGGGCCACGCGCCAGGCGGCTCAACATGAAGGCGAGCCCGGGCTCTTCGCGATGTTCGTCGTGCACGAGGATCGCCTCCTCACCGACATCGGCGACGTCGACGATCGACGCCTTGCCCTGGCTGTCGACCACCACGCCCTTGGACCCATCGGCCCCGAAGCGCACCGCCTTCCCGTGCTCGAGAGGGATGAGCATGTCGTCGCGCACATCGCGCTTGGTGATGCTCTCGAAGGCGCCGTCGTTGAAGACGTTGCAGTTCTGGTAGATCTCGACGAACGAAGCGCCTCGGTGTTGGGAGGCTCGCCGAAACGTCTCCTGCATGTGCTTGCGGTCGAGATCGTGGGTGCGGGCCACGAACGTCGCCTCGGCTCCGAGGGCCAGGCTGATCGGGTTGAAGGGCTGGTCGACCGAGCCGAAGGGGGTCGACTTGGTCACCTTCCCGACTTCGCTCGTCGGTGAATATTGGCCTTTGGTGAGGCCATAGATCTGGTTGTTGAACAGCAAGACCGTGAGGTTGACGTTGCGTCGCAGCGCGTGGATCAGGTGGTTACCACCGATCGACAGGCCATCGCCGTCGCCCGTGATCACCCACACGTCGAGATCGGGTCGGGCCACGGCCAAGCCGCTGGCGATGGCCGGCGCCCGTCCGTGGATGGAGTGCATCCCGTACGTGTTCATGTAATACGGAAAGCGGCTCGAACAGCCGATGCCGGAGACGAACACCGTGTTCTCGCGACGAGCGCCGAGCTCCGGCATGAGCATTTGCATGGCTGTCAGGATCGAGTAGTCGCCGCACCCCGGGCACCACCGCACCTCTTGGTCGCTCGTCCAGTCCTTCTTGGTCGTCAGGGGAACGGCGGTGTCGGTCATTGTCCGGGAGCTCCATCGAGGGTGGCGGTGATGGCGGCGGCCAGCTCGTCGGTGCGGAAGGGCAGGCCCTTCACCTTGGTGAAGCTCTTGGCGTCGACGAGGTACTCGGCTCGGAGCATCCGGACGAGCTGGCCGAGATTGAGTTCGGGCACGAGCACCTTCGGATAGCGGGCCAACACCTCGCCGAGGTTGGAAGGGAACGGGTTCAGGTGGATGAGGTTGGCTTGGGCGACCGCCCGACCCTCGGCCCGCACCATGAGTGTGGCCGCCTTGATCGAGCCTTCCGTCGAACCCCAACCGATCACCAGCGTGTCGGCGTCGCCGGTCGGGTCGTCGACGACGACCGGCGGGATGTCCTTGGCGATGCCGGCGATCTTCGCCTGACGGAGGTGGACCATCCGCTCGTGGTTGTCGGGGTCATAGGAGATGTTGCCGGTGACGTCCTCCTTCTCGAGGCCACCGATGCGGTGCTCGAGACCGGCCGTGCCCGGGACGGCCCACGGCCGGGCCAAGGTCTCGGGATCGCGCAGATACGGAAGGAAGGTGCCGTCGGGGCCGTTGGGCTCGGTGGCGAAGGGCACGCTGATATCGGGCAGGTCGGCCACGTCGGGAAGCCGCCACGGCTCGGTGCCGTTGGCGAGGTAGCCGTCGCTCAGCAGGATCACCGGCGTGCGGTACTTCAGGGCCAGGCGGGCGGCCTCGATGGCGGCGAAGAAGCAGCCAGACGGCGTGGATGCGGAGACGATCGGGAGCGGGCTCTCCCCATGGCGCCCGTACATGGCCAGGAGGAGGTCGGCCTGTTCGGTTTTGGTGGGCAAGCCGGTCGACGGTCCGCCGCGTTGGATGTCGATCAACAGCATGGGGAGCTCGAGGCTGATGGCCAGCCCGATGGTCTCGGCTTTGAGATCGACGCCAGGACCGCTCGTCGTCGTCACGGCCAAGTGGCCGGCGAAGGCACTGCCGAGGGCGGCGCCGGCGGCGGCGATCTCATCCTCCGCCTGCATGGTCCTCACGCCGAAGTTCTTGTGCTTGGAGAGCTCGTGGAGGATGTCGCTGGCCGGCGTGATGGGATAGCTGGCCAGGAACACCGGCAGCTTGGCCAGCTGGCCGGCGGCGATGAGGCCCCAGGCCAGCGCCACGTTGCCGCTCATGTTCGTGTACGTCCCCGGTTCGAGCTTGGCCGGCGCCACCTCATAGTGGGCCGGAAACAGCTCCGCCGTCTCACCGAAGTTGTACCCGGCCTTGAAGGCGAGGAGGTTGGCGTCACGAACCATCGGGTTCTTGGCGAAGCGCGACTCGATCCAGGCGATGGTGTCGGCGACCGGACGGGTGTACATCCAGCACACGATGCCCAGGGCGAAGAGGTTCTTCGAGCGCTCGGCGTCGCGCGGTTTGGCGCCGGTGGGCTTGGCCGCTTCGAGGGTGAGCGTTGTCATCGGCACCTCGTAGACCATGAAGGACGAGAGGCTGCCATCGGTCAGGGGGTTGGTGGCGTAACCGGCCTTCTGGAGGGCCCGCTCGTCGAACGCGTCGCTGTTCACGAGGAGCGTGCCGCCGGCCGTCAGGTCGTGGACCTCGCTCTTGAGGGCGGCGGGGTTCATGGCGATGAGCACACTCGGGGCATCGCCCGGGGTGAGGATGTCGTGGTCGGAGATGTGGACCTGGAAGGCCGAGACGCCGGCCAGCGTGCCGGCTGGCGCACGGATTTCGGCGGGGAAGTTGGGAAGTGTGGCCAGGTCGTTGCCGAACAGCGCGCTCGCCGACGTGAAACGATCGCCGGTGAGCTGCATCCCGTCGCCGGAGTCACCGGCGAACCGGATGACCACCCGTTCGAGCGATTGGCCCCCGCCAGACCGCTCCTCCTGCACCGTGTCGGACAACGCTGTCCCCCCGTGTTGATGACGCTGCCGTTCACCCTATCGCCGCTTCATCGCAACACTTCGGACCCCGCTCGACGAGCGATCTGGGTGCCCGACCGGGCGACTGGGTAGCGTCTCGGGCCGTGAACGAAACGCAGGCAACGAAGCTCGGGACCGCGCAAGGCTTCATCGCCGCCCTGGATCAGAGCGGTGGATCGACCCCCAAAGCCCTGCAGCTCTACGGCGTCGGTGACGACCAGTACGCCGGCGACGAAGAGATGTTCACCCGCATGCACGAGATGCGGACCAGGATCATGACGAGTCCGAGTTTCACGGGCGCTCGCGTCCTTGGGGCGATCCTCTTCGAGAACACGATGGACCGCCAGGTCGAGCGTCGCGACACCCCGGACTACCTCTGGAACGTGAAGCAGGTCGTGCCCTTCCTGAAGGTCGACAAGGGGCTCGCCGACGAAGTCGACGGCGCCCAGGTCATGAAACCGATGCCGGACCTCGACGACCTCCTAGCCCGAGCGAAGGCCAAGGGCGTGTTCGGCACCAAGATGCGCTCGGTCATCAAGGTCGCAGACGTCGCCGGCGTGCAGGCCGTCGTCGATCAGCAGTTCGAGGTCGGCGCCCAGATCCTCGCCGCCGGCCTCGTGCCGATCATCGAGCCCGAGATCGACATCCACAGCTCGTCCAAAGGCGAGGCCGAGGCCCTGCTTCGCGCTGCCATCGTCGAACGCCTCGACGATGTGCCGGGCGACCAGACCGTGATGTTGAAGCTCACGCTCCCTGAAGAGGACGGCTACTACAGCCCACTGGTCGAACATCCCCGGGTGTTGCGGGTGGTCGCCCTCTCCGGGGGCTACAGCCGTGACGAAGCCAACGCCCGCCTGTCCCGAAACTCCGGGGTGATCGCCAGCTTCTCCCGGGCCCTCACCGAGGGGTTGACGGCCCAGCAGAGCGACGCCGACTTCGACGATGCCCTCGACCGCACCATCGCTTCCATATTCGAGGCGTCGAACTAGGCATCGACGAGCGTCGAGCTACGGGCGAGGACGGGCTGTCGGTAAGGCGGACTCGATCTCGGCGGCCGCCTCGGCCAGCGCCGCCGCGATCCGTTTGGTCGACCGCACGGGCAACACCTTCCTGGCAATCACCTCGGTGCGGCTCTGGGTGATGCCGCCGGCCCGAAAGAACCGGCGAGCCACGTGACCCACGACGACCACCTCGTCGCCGGCCTCGAGCGCCGGCGTGGTCGCCGGCGGGTCGTGCCAGACGACGGGGACCGACTCCGCCCGTTCGACCCCCTCGCGACGGATCGTCATGTCGAGCCCGACGACCCGGTCGCCACTGGTGGGCAGGATCCGCTCTTCAGCGGCGCGTGACAGACGGCCACGGATGGCCACGACGTTCAACATGCTTGGACACTCCATCGGAAGAGGCGCACCGAGATCGGTGGCCCGGAAGATCGACAGGGGGAAGTGTCTGCTCCGCACCTTACGTTGCGGGTGTGACTGCGTCGCTGCGAGACGAAGTCGTCAGGTGATGGACGACAACCGTTCGGCGGTGTCGAAGAGCTCGGCGTCGTAGCGCAACACCCGGCGAAACATCTCCCGGGCCTTCGGCACCTCGCCGGCCCGCTCATAGAGGTCGGCCAACGCGTACCAGGTGCGAAGGTGATCGGCCTTCGGCTTCTTCTGGTCGGTCTTCGCTCGCTCCAACACCTCGATGGCTTCGGCCATGCGGCCGCGGTCGGCCAAGGAGCCGGCGTAGACGAGTCGCCCTTCGGCGAGGAGCTCTTGCGCCGGCGAAGCGCTTCGGAGCTCCTCCCAGAGCTCGTCCACGTGCTTCCACCGCTTCTTGGCCCGGTAGCAGTCGGCCAACGTCGGGTGCTGGTCGACGGTGTCGGTGAGGCCACGGAAGGCCTCGAGCTCCCTCGCCGCCGCATCCCACCGGCCGAGGCGGTACAACGTCAACCCGTAGAGCTCGCGCACGGCGGCCGCACCGGGGGCCTGTTCGGCCAGCGGCTTGAGCATCCGGGCGGCGTCCCCGTAGCGCTCGCGCTCGTAGGCGCCCGAGGCGTCCGTCAAGCGCTGTTGCAGGCGGACGATCTTGGAGGACCCGACGGCGTCGGAGAGCTCGGCGGCGACCTCCGACGGAAGCGTCCGGGGCTTGCGGCCGGGCCGCACCGGCACGTCCGGCGGCGCCAATCCAACGCCGTCTGTCGCCACAGGCCGATCTCGGTCCCTGACCCAGACCTCGGGCTCCCAGGCCTCGGCCTCGTCGACCACGTCGCGGGCATTGGCCACGGCTTCACGCCAGGCCATCGAGGCGGGACCCGCGCCCTCCTCCTTCAGCTGGCGGGTGCCCTTCCTGGCCACCGATCCCCACGTCCGGGGCGAGCGAGCCTCCTCGGCGTTCGGGGCAGCACCGAACCGGCGCCCACCCCCGCCCGACGGTGCCCCCCGTCGTGTTGTGCCTCCCCGATCCGATCCGGACGCGCCCCGCTCAGCCCCCAGGCGCGGCGGTCGGTACTCCCGATCGCCCGCCCCGCCGCGGCTCGCGCCACCGCGGCCCGCACCGGAGCGAGCCGGCCGGTCGTCGCGATCCCAGGACCGTGTTGGCGACGCTCCGCCACGACCCGCACCTCGTCCGGGCGGCGGGTTGGTGCCGCCGTAGCCGGTGCGGCTCGACCCGCTCCGCTCCGCCCCCAGGCGCGGCGGTCGGTACTCCCGATCGCTGGAGCCGGTACGGCTCGATCCGCTCCGCTCCGCCCCGAGGCGCGGCGGTCGGTACTCCCGGTCACCCGAGCCGGTACGAGTCGACCCGCTCCGGCCCGCCCCGGAGCGCGGCGGACGGTCGTCGCGCTCCCACCCTCGCGCCGAGGATGCTCCGCTCCGGCCCGAACCTCGTTGGGGCGGCTGGAACGTGCCGCCCGTTCCGGTACGGCTCGACCCGCCACGGTCGCTCCCGGTCCTGGCCGGACGAGCGTCGTGTCCACTGCCAGATCGCGCCGACCCACTCCGGCCCTGACCGCCAGATGCATGACCACCCGCGCTGCCGCCGCTCCGGCCGGTGGCGCGACGCGGCCCGGGTTTCGGAGCGCCGGCCCGACGGGGCGCGCCGCCTCGGCCGCCGGCAGCACCCGACCCACGGGCGCGACGATCTTCCGGGTCCGGTCGGGGCATGGACGCCATCGTACCGGGGTGCGAGGCGCGACGAAGCCCCCCGCCAGTGGCGGGGGGCTTCGTACTGCGAGATATTCCGGCGACGTCCTACTCTCCCAGGGGGTCTCCCCCCAAGTACCATCGGCGCTGGCAGGCTTAACTTCCGTGTTCGGGATGGGAACGGGTGTCTCTCCGCCGCTATGGCCACCGGAAAACATGCATTACAGAACAGACGACTGTCCCTGTAAGCGTTCCATAGCGAGCACGTGCATAAATAATCTCCAAGCCCTCGGCCGATTAGTACCGGTCAGCTGAACACCTTGCGGTGCGTACACTTCCGGCCTATCAACGTGGTCGTCTGGCCACGGGCCTTACCTGGTTACCCAGTGGGTGATCTCATCTTGGAAAAGGCTTCGCGCTTAGATGCTTTCAGCGCTTATCCCTTCCGAAGGTCGCAAAGCAGCGGTGCCCCTGGCGGGACAACTGCCACACGAGAGCTTCGTCCGTCCCGGTCCTCTCGTACTA
>JBKJKM010000297.1:0-19090 GCA_046597375.1 Acidimicrobiales bacterium
TCCCCGCCGTCCGATGGGGCTGCGAACGGCTTCCACGATCACGACGTCGGTCATGGCCAAAAGCCTAGGCCGAGGTGCGAAGATGGGCTCAGCCCGCTTCCCCCGGAGCCAATCGCGTTTTACGCGCGCTTCGGGGGCCCGGACGCCCCCGATCGCGCTCAGATCGGAGGGGACCCAATGGCGGTCTCGTGGATCGAGGTCGGGCGACGAGCTGCGACACAACATGGGCTGGTGACTCGCAGTTGGTGGCCCTCGGCGCAACCCCGGACCAGATCAAAGGATGGCTGCGGACGGGCAGGATCGTGGCCGTGCATCGTTCGGTGTATCGGATGGCCGGCGTCCCGACCTCCGCCGAATCGAACACGCTCGGCGCGGTCTTGGCTGCGGGCGAGGGCGCCGCGGCATCCCACGCCTCAGCGGCATGGCTCTGGGGACTGGTCCCCGAAGCCCCCCGCCGGCCTCAGGTAACGGTGCCGCTCCCTCGCCATGCTCGGCTCCAAGGTGTCGAGGTGCATCGCACCCTCGATCTTGCACCTCGGTGGGTGCGCCTACGGCGCGGCATCCCGACGACGGACCCCTTGCGGACCATGCTCGAACTCGGCGACCGACTTCCGCGTCAAGAGGTCGTCGATGCGCTCGAACGAGGGGTGATGTCCTCTCGGTTCTCGGTCGCCGCGCTCGAGTGGGTGCGCCTCGAACTCGGCGTCCAGGGTCGCAACGGCTGCGGTGTTCTACGGTCCGTCCTCGAGGTCGACGGGTACGAGGTGCATGGCACACCCGCAGCCATGGAGGCCGACTTCGATCGACAGAATCGTCTGGTCGCGGTCGGCTGGACCCCGATCCGCTTCGGATGGCACCGCCTCATCAAACAACCGAGCCGCGTGGCAGAGCAGATCCGTGCCGTGCTCGCTTCCCTCCGAGATCGCTGAGGTCCCAGATCTACGTGCGCTTGGGGGTGCTCGGCACCCCCGAACGCGCGTAAAACCCGGGTCCGTTCAGGCGGCGGTCTTGCGGGTCTGCTTCGTTGTCCGCTCGGGAGGCGGGCGGAGGGCCTGGCGGGCGGCGGCGATGCCCCGGCGACCGACCTCGCGGGTGCGATCGTCGAGGCGGTAATCGGCTCCCCGCTCTTCGATCAGAGCCAGTTGACGTTCCATGTCTGCAGTGTGCCCTGGGGGTGTGACAAGAATGCGTCGGCGGCGTTGTTTCACACCTTGTTCAACCACCTGACCAGCGCTTTTCTGCCGAGACTAGGGTCACACGCATGGAGCGCTTCGGGATCACGATCCCCTTCGACGGTGTTCCGCTGGCGGCCCAACGGGACTGGCTGGCGGAGTGTGCCGACCTCGGCTACACCGACTTCTGGTCGAGCGAGGCCAACGGCACGGACGGGTTCACACCCCTGGCCATGGCCGCCGCCTGGATCCCCGATGTCCGTCTCGGCACCGCCATTGTCCCGGCCTTCACCCGAGGGCCGGCGTTGATGGCCCAGAGCGTCGCCGCCATGGCCGAGGCGGCGCCCGGGCGTTTCGCGTTCGGCATCGGCACCAGCTCCGACGTGATCGTCGAGCGGTGGAACGGCATTCCCTTCGAAGAGCCCTTCCAGCGCACCAAGGACATGACGAGGTTCCTCAAGGAAGCCCTCACCGGCAACAAGGTCGAGACCGAATTCGCCACGTTCCGGTCAAAAGGCTTCCGCCTCGGTCGCAAGATCGCCACCCCGCCGGAGATTCTGATCGCCGCCCTCCGTCCGGGAATGCTCCGACTCGCCGGACGCGAGAGCGAGGGCGCCATCATCAACTGGCTGAGCGCCGACGACGTCACCAAAGTCGTCCCGGAGGTCACCGCCGGCTGGGGCGACAAGGCCGGGTCGCCCGAAGTGGTCGCCCGCCTGTTCGTCTGCCCCAACCCCGATGCCGATGCCGTACGGGCCTCCGGTCGGTTCCTCATCAGCAGCTACCTCAATGTGCCGGTCTACGCCGCCTTTCACGAGTGGCTCGGCCGTCACGACCAGCTCCAGCCGATGTGGGATGCGTGGAAGGCGGGCGACCGCAAGGCGGCACTGGCGGCCATTCCCGACCAGGTCGTCGACGAGCTCATCGTCCACGGCTCACCGGCAGCCTGCCGCGAGCATTTGCAGCGCTATGTCGAGAACGGCGTCACCACTCCGGTGCTGGCGCTCCTTCCCTTCGGCATCGACAGTCGCCAGGCGATCCGCGACCTCGCGCCCGCTAACGGCTGAGCGGCGTCGAGGCATGTCACAGCGGGAGGTCGAGCTCATCCTCGTGCGGCAGATGGCCAGCTATCTGGCCCTGTCGATCTTCATCGTGGACCCTTTGGGAAACCTCATTTACTACAACGAGCCAGCCGAGAAGCTCCTCGGAAAGCGTTTCGATGAAACGGGCGAGATGTCGGTGGAGGAATGGGGGACGGTGTTCGTGCCGCGCGACAGCGACGGCAACCCGCTGGCGGCGGAGGAGCTGCCCCTGGTGCGAGCCCTCGCGCACAAACGTCCTGAGCATGGACGCATCGTGATCGACGGCCTCGACGGGATCCGCCACACCCTTGACGTGACCGCCCTGCCACTGGTCGGCCAGCACGGGCGCGAGCTCGGGGCCATGGCCGTGTTCTGGGAGCCTTTCGTCGGATGAAGGCGACGTTCTGGGGCACCCGCGGCTCCATGCCGACGCCGGGGATGGGAACGTCGCGCCATGGGGGCAACACGTCCTGCGTCGAGGTCCGGCCGGGCGGCGGGAGCCTCATCGTGCTCGACGCCGGCACGGGCATCGCCGCTTTTGGTCGAACCCTCGCCGGTCCGGTCGGCCGGGTCGACATCCTTTTGACGCACCTGCACCTCGATCACATCCTCGGCCTCGGGTTCTTCGGGCCGTTGTTCGATGCACGTAGCGAGGTGCACGTCTGGGGGCCGAGCTCGACCACGCTCGACCTCCGGGCTCGCATCACCCGCTACCTCTCTCCGCCCCTCTTCCCGGTTGCGCTGCGGGAGCTCCCTTGTCAGCTCTTTCTCCATGACGTCCCCCTCGATTGCGCCATCGAGCTCCCGGGTGCCACGGTCGAGGCGGCGCTGGTCTGTCACCCGGGCCCGACCCTCGGCTACCGCATCACCAGCGCGATCGACGGCTCGACGCTGGCCTATCTCTCCGACCATGAGCCGGCGCTCGGTAACGACGCCTTCCCCGGTGAGCTGCAGTGGACCTCGGGCGCCGACCTGGCCGTCGGTGTCGACCTGCTCATTCACGACGCGCAGTACACCGACGAGGAGTACCGGTCGCGCATCGGTTGGGGCCACAGCTCGCTGAGGGTCGCCGTGGCGTTCGCCGACCTCGTGGGCGCCCGCCGGCTCGTGGCCTTCCACCACGACCCTGCGCACGACGACGAGTTCCTCGACGACTTCCTCGACTCGACCCTCGCGCTGGCCAATGGCGCGCCGGTGCTCGCAGCACGGGAAGGCGAGTCGTGCGACACGCGCATCGCTCCGGCTCCCCGGGTGCCTGCTTAGGTCACTCGGCGCAGCGCGCTGGTCCAGAACCTGGTCCGTGTGAGATAGGCCGTCTCGGCGGCCGCCCCCGCCGAGCCATAGGCACCGTCGTAGGAGCTGTAGCAGTACGAAGGCGTGCACACTCCCGTGCGCGCTGGCTCGATCTGGGTGCCCTCGTGCCACTCGTTGTACGACGTGATGCTGACCACGTCGGCGCCGGTCGCGAACGCCGACGTCCACGAGTCGTCGTAGCGCTCGCCGCTGACTCGGTCGCGCACCGTGTCGTCGGGGACGCCTCGTCGTCCGTCGTAGCCGGGCGACACGGAGGGCGAGCACCGCAGGCCACGAGCGCGGGCCAGCCGACAGAACGTGGCAAGGTCATCCCCGCTGTAGCGCAGCGGGTCGTACGAGTAGACCCCGTCGAACCCAGCGCGTGCCGCGTAGGACTGGAAGAGGCCGCGCACGCCATTGACGGGTGAGTGGCCGTGAGCCCAGAAGGTGAAGCCCGAGAACGTGGCCATGAGCGGCTGCCAGGCCTCCGCGACCGGCCCGTCCGACAGGTAGAGCCAGTACTCGTCGATACCGAATCGACTTGACAGCGAGAGCACATCGCGGGCGACGCTGTCCGGCGTTCGGTCCGGGTACGGCTCGATGTGGACGGCCGTCCGAAGTCCGGCCACTCGTGCGGCACTGACGACGCCGGCGAGCGCTTTGTCCTCGAACGAGCCGAGACCCCACCACGACACGACCACGGTGTCGACGCCGCTGGCCCGGATGTCTGCCATGTGGGCCTGCAGGACCGAGAAGTCGCGGCTGCTGTAGGCGCCACGGGTCGGGTAGAAGTTGGCGGCGATGTCGACGGGAGGCTTGCGGCCGTGGTCGCGCCAGTGGAACCAGGCGGGTTCGTCATCGGCGTCCCCGTACCACGGGTAGTAGAAGATCGCCGACCCGATGGGGCCCGGTCGCCCTCGTGCGGCCAGGCCGACCACGGGCGCGTTGAGCGCGGTGCCACCGGCCGATCCGAAGAAGCCGGCATCACCGAAGGAGAAGATCCCGCCGTCGCCGGCGAGCAGCCAGTACCCGCCACCCATGCCAGTGGGCGTCATTGCGACGATGGGCTTGTTCAGCGTGAGGGCGCCGGTCGAACCAAAGAACCTCGCGTCGCCGAAGGTGAAGATCCCACCGTCGGCCGCCGCCAGCCAATAGCCGTTGCCGGTCGGTGTCGAGGCCATCGTGACGATCGGCTGGTTCAGACGTGCGTCACCCGTCGAGCCAAGGAACGCGGCGTCGCCGAACGTGAACACGCCTCCGTCGCGCGCGACCAACCAGTAGCCCCGTCCGGTCGGCGTGGCCGCCATACCGACGATGGGCTGGTTGAGCACGGCGTCCCCGGTCGACCCGAAGAAACCGGCGTCACCGAAGGCGAAGATCCCGCCATCGCTGGCCGCGAGCCAGTAGCCGGATCCTGTCGGCGTCGATGCCATGCCGACGATCGGTCGGTTGAGCGGGCTGCCGCCGGCTGACCCGGCGAAGGGCACGCCGCCGAACGCGAACACGCCGCCGTCGCGCGCCGCCAGCCAGTACCCCCGACCGCTGGCGGGCGCACTCATGCCCACGATCGGCGCGCGCAGCGCCACGTCCCCCGCCGAGCCGTGGAATTCGGCGTCGCCGAAGCTGAACATCCCGCCGTCCGCCCCGACCAACCAGTACCCGGTCGAAGGGCGACTGATCGGCGGGGGCGTGGACACCGGCGCGGCGCCGACCGGACGGACCGGAAGGACGAGAACGGAGGCGATCATGGTCACAACGGCGATTGCGACCGCCTCGAGGCGACGCGTCGTTCGCCGGACGACAGGGCTCGGCATGACCCCCGGGATGGTACCGGCGCTACCGTCGGGCGATGCCGCTCGACGCCGGATTCGGTACCGCCCTCATCACGCCTCCGACGCCCGTGCGCTTGGCCGGGTTCGCCGAGGTGCAGGACGCCACGGAGGTGCACGACGACCTGACGGCGCGCGCCCTCTACCTCCGCTCGAGCATCGGTTCGGTGTGTCTCGTGGTGTGCGACCTGTTGGGGATGTCGCCGGAGTACGCCAACCCGGCACGCACGGCCGTCGCCCGGCATCTCGGGCTCGACGAGTCTGCGGTGCTGCTGGCCAGCACCCACACCCACTCGGCGCCCAGCACGATGGCCGGTACCGAGCGACTCGGCTGGTTTGCCCCCGAAGGCTATGGCGCCACGCTGACCCAGGGTTGCGTCGACGCGGCCACTGCGGCGAGGAGTGCCGCCACGTCGGCCGAGCTTCGCTTCGGTCGTTGGTCGCTGCCGGACGGGCTGTCGATCAATCGTCGTGGCTATCCGTACGACCCGTGGTTCTCGGTGCTCGACGTGCTTGCGGCTGGCACCGGTGAGCGCATCGGCACGTTGGCCAACCTCGCGATCCACCCGGTGGCGCTCGGACCCGAGTGCCTTGCCGTGTCGGCCGACTGGGTCCATCCGTTTCGAGAGACCCTGCAACGACGAGCCGGAGGGACGAGCCTGTTGCTGAGCGGCGCGCTGGGCGACGTCAACCCCAGACACGTCCACCGCCAGGACAACGACTGTTCGCGCGACGGGTTCGAAGAGGCGGCCGAGCTCGGCGTCGAAGTGGCCGAAGCCGTCGACCTCCGTCTTGCGGATACCGAGGCCTTGCCCGATGCCGGGGCACGTGTCATCGCCGATCGCAACCTGTCGGTGCCGATCGGTGGCACTGACATGGCGCAGGCTCGTCGGTCCGACACCATGCGGGTGGAGCTCGTCGAGTGGGAGATCGGCCCGGTGCGACTCGTGTCGATTCCAGGCGAAGCGTTCCAATCCTTCGGTCGCCAAGTGGAGGAAGTTCGTGGGAATCGCGTGCTGATCGCCGGACTGTCGCCTCTATGGCAGGGCTATCTCCCCGTGCCCTTCGCCAACGGTTACGAAGAGGGTGTTTCGTACGGACCGGATGCCGTACGAGCGGTGCTCGAGGCCCTCCTCGACGTGCCCCGTGGACCCAAGGGGGGGTAATATCCGCACATCCCCCGTATCTCTTCTCTTTCTTCGCGCGCGTGCGTGGTGCTGGTGGCCGGTCTGGTCGCCGGCGCCCTGACCGCTTTCACCGCTCTCCGCCCGGAGGCGTCGCCGTCCGATCCTCCGACGACGTTCGCTGCCGGTCCGGTCGTCAACCTGGCGGTGGCTCCAGCGCCCGAGACGGTGGCGCGAGTGGGCGCCTTGCGAGTGCACGAAGCGGCCGTGGCCGAGTGGGTGTACCGACGCAACCTCCCCGTAGCGGCGTCGCGTTCGACGACGACGCCTGGGAGCTTCGTTCGGCCGGCGCGTGGGGCGTTGACCGGGGAGTTCGGCGAGGGTCGACGATCCCATCGTCACGCCGGCATTGACTTCGATGGCAACACGGGCGATCCGATTTTTGCCGCAGGTGCCGGGACGGTGACCCACGCCGGCGCCGCCCCGTCGGGCTATTCGGGCTATGGCCAGATGGTGTTGATCGATCACGGCAATGGCATCTCCACCCTCTACGCCCACCTGTCACGCGTGCGCGTGCGTGTCGGCACCGTTCTCCAGCCCGGGGATGATGTCGGCGCCATCGGCATGACGGGCAATGTGACGGGGAGCCACCTCCACTTCGAGCTCCGCGTCGGCGGCCGCCCCGTGAATCCGGCAGCGTGGATCGCCCGCTAGAACGCTGGCTCGTCCCCTAGAACCCTGGCTCGCCCCTTAGAACAACGACAGCTGCACCGTCCGTGCGGCGCGATCGACAAGCGGTTCCCACCGCCGCAGTCCCACTCGGACCTGCACGCAGTCCATGGGGATGGCCCGGTGCGCCCCATCACGATCGGCGATGGCGAGGCTGCCGTCGCGCTCCACTCCCGTCGCAACGCCGTTTTGCCAGCGGGCCCGGTCGGGCCGTCGGAAACGCACGGGCTCCCCGGCAACGAGACCGAAGCGTTGGACGCCCACTAGCCGGTGACGCGCGACTGCAAGCGGCGCATGCCCTTGAGCCAACGCTCGTAGTCATCGCCCTTTCGACGGAAGTACTCACGGACCTCAGGGTGAGGAAGGATCAGGAAGTCCTCGGCCCGCAATCCGGCCACCACCGCCTCAGCGACGGCCTCGGGTTCGATGGCCGTCGGCCCGAGGAGTGCACCGGCATCGTCACCGAGCATGGCGGTGCGAACCCCCTGCGGACAGAGGCAGGAGACCTTGATGCCCTGGTCGCCGTGGGTGATGGCGAGCCACTCAGCCAACGCGACGGCGGCGTGCTTGGTCACGGCATACGGCGCCGACCCGATCTGAGTGAGCAACCCGGCTGCACTGGCGGTGTTGAGGAGGTAGCCCTCGCCTCGAGCGAGCATGCCCGGCAGCACGGCGCGTGCGGCGTAGACGTGAGCCATCACGTTGACGTCCCAGATCTGTTGCCATTGGTCGTCGGTCGCGTCGACGCCGCCTCCCGTGGCGATGCCGGCGTTGGAGCAGAAGAGGTCGATGGGGCCGAAGCGATCCTCGGTCTCAGCAACGAGGTGACGCAGCGCCGCTTCGTCGCTGACGTCGGTGGGCACGGCGAGGGCGCGGTCGGAACCGGCGGCCTCGGCGACGGCGGACGCGCCCTCGGCGTCGAGGTCGGCCACGGCGATGCCGCGCACGCCCTCGGCGGCGAAGCGCTGCACCAGCGCCCGGCCGATGCCGCTTGCTCCTCCGGTCACGATGACCACGCGGTCGGCCAGTTCCATCGACGCATCGTAGGGTCTGCGACCATGACTTCGAGTGACGCTTCGACCGCCCGCCAGAGCTTTTTGGCTGCCCAGATCGCGGGTCTCGCCGCCCTCGACTTCGTACTCGTCGGCATCCCGCAGCCACCCTTCGCCACGTTGCAGGTGCTGCGCGAGGAGGACGACTCACTGGCCGTCCTCCTCTTGGGGCGCGATCCGTCCACGCCATACGAGCCGGACCAGGTGACGGCGTTGGCCCGCCTCGGGTTCGCCGTGGCCACCGCGCCCGACACGGCGACTCGGGTTGCCGTCGCGCCTGCCGACCCGGCTGCGGCGTCGGCTCTGGTCGAGGCGGTGTTGGCCGAGGTCTTCCGCGTGGACGACGCCGCGCCCGTCGACGTGCGCCATGGTTCGGAGCGCGAGAACCGCGTGGCCGAGCAGCGGATTGGCGAGATGCGGGCGCGTATCGAGCCGGTGCTGGCCTCGCTGGCCGAGGGAAAGCCGGCAGTGCGGGACGACGACGGTGACTATGTGATCGATATCGGTCACGTCCGAGTCTTCGTGGCGCCGAGGTCGCTCCCCGGCCGACCCCCGCCGATCATTCGGGTGTTCGCCATCACCAATGCCGGCGTGACGCTGACCCCCGAGCTCGGTCTCTTCCTGTCGCGCCTCAACTTCAGCCTGATGTTCGGACGGTTCTCCATCGATGCCGACAATGCCGCCATCTGGTTCGACGAGACGCTCCTCGGCGAGCACGTGACCGAGGAAGAACTGCGCTTCACCGTCGAGATGGTGGCGACGACAGCCAACGAGTGGGACCAAAAGATCGCCGGCATGTTCGGTGGACGGACACGCACGGCGGAGATCCCGCCGTCCGGAGACGGCGGACCCGAGGGCCCGGCCAACAAGCCCGGCCAGGGCGGTTACCTCTAGCGGTTCGTTCGAGCGATCAGGCTTTGAGGGCGAGAAGTTCGTCGAAGGACTCGCGGATGCAGTCTTTCAACAGCGTCGGATCGTCGACGGCCGCGGTGTCGATGTTCAGGCCCATGTCGAGGCCCCCGCGATAGGACAGGACGGTGGCATTGAAGGCAGTTCCACCGGTCGGTCCCATCGGGTGGTTGCCGAGAATTTCGGCGCCGGCGATGAACAGGTCCCACGGCGCACCGCGCAGGTTCGAGGTGGCGAAGTCGACCGTCTCCACCTGCTGGCGGGCGAGGTTCACGACGACGGAGGTGGGCAGCGCATTCAACACGCCGGCGAAGGCATCGGTGAAGCCCATGGCCCGCTCGCTCTTGGTCGACGTCATACGGTTCTGAATCACGGAAAACCGGTCGGCCGGATCGGGCCCGACCGGCACGAGTGCTCGGGTGGGCGAAAAGGCATTGCCGCCGGCCGACTTGTCGGTGCGGGTGTTGACGGGCATCGTCACCCGGAGCTCGTCGACCTCGACGCCGCGCTCACGGTGATAGGCGCCGGCTCCGCCGGCCACGCCGCACACGAACCCGTCGTTTATGGTGCCGCCCAGTCGGTTCGAAACCGTCTTCAGGCCCTCGAGGTCGACGGACAGCACCTCGAACCGGCGGCTCAGCGACCGACGCCCTGACCACAGGGGCGACCGAGCGCCGTCGGTCACGATCAGTTGGCGGGCCAGCGAACGGATGATGGCGGCGACGTCGACGACCTGGGCCGGCACCCGCTGCGGGTGGATCAGCGTGTCAACGGTGTTGGCGGCGAGGCGCCGCGACATGCCGAGCTGGCGGCGCAGACCGTGAGCCAGTGCGTCCGTCATGTCCGACAGCAGGCCGTCGGGGGTATCGGCGAACGGGAACTTCTCGACAGGATCCGCATCTGCAGCGTGCCGCTCGAGGTCGATGAACATCGTCGACAGTCGGATACCGCCCACGCCATCGGTGATCGTGTGGTGCATCTTGGCGAGGAGCGCCGCCCGATCGCCGGAGAGGCCCTCCACGATCGTGTAGCGCCACAGGGGTCGGGCCCGGTCGAACGGATCCTGGAAGTGGGCGGCGGCATAGTCGAGGAGCTGGCGGTCGGAACCCGGTGCCGGCAGGCCGAGTCGTCGCACGTGGAAGTCGAGATCGAAGGCGGGGTCGTCGACCCAAGCTGGCGGCGCCATGCGAGCCGCCGACGGCACCACTTTCTGGCGCAGCCGGGGGATCTCTCGCACGGCGCGGGCGATGCGGGCCCGGAACCCGTCGAAGCTGGGGATGGAGTCGAGAAACGTGACGTTGAGAAACGTCGAGCGCAGGCTCGGATCCTTCTCGAGGTTCCACATCAAGGCTTCCGCATCGGACATGCGGCGGTCGGATCGGACCGTGTTGCGCAGCTCGGCCATGGATGACGACCCTAGATCCCGTCCCGAGGACCGCGAACCGCTACCGCTGGATCGAGGTGTGCTTGAACTCGTTCAGCTCCTCGAAGCCCAACAAGTCGACGACCCGATCGATGGTTTTCGTGGATGCGCCGCCGTCGTCGCCTGGACGCGTCATCAGCCGGACGAAGACCGAGGCATCGCCCTGGATGAACGTCGGCACACCCCAGACCTTGTGGTCACCCGCTGCGGCCTCGTGCTCCTTGCGGAACTGCTCGAGGGGCCAGCCGTCGGCGATCTCCCCGAAGACGGCGTCGGCGTCGCCACCCTGCTCGTTGACGACCTCCCGCAGGACCGATTCCTGACGGATGTCGCGGCCTTCGTCGTGCCGAGCCTTGAAGAGCGCGGTGTGCACATCGAGGAAACGATCCGGGAAACGGTCACGCACGACGATTCCCACCTGCATGGCCAGCAGGGCTTCGGCCTTGGAAGGGTCGTCCCAGACGTCGACGTCGTCGTCGGCCACGTGCACCTGGTTGAGCGAGAACGGCACGAACGTGACGTCCCACTTCGCGCCGGACCGCAAGCCGGCGACCACGTGCTCGTGGGCATTACGGGCGAACGGGCAGCGGTAGTCCCAGGTCACGGAGAAAGCGGAGGTCATGGGAGGGTCAACCCCGGACGGGATGGGGGGATTCCTCATCGGGCGCATACGGCAAGGGCGCGAGGCGCTTGCCGAGCTTGCCGAGCCCGATGCCGATGACGATTCCGGCCACCACGTCGGAAGCGTGGTGGATCCGAACGAAGACGCGACTCCACGCGACGAGCACGGCGATGACGTAGTACAGCGGCTTCAACCGGTCGCGGTCGCCCAGAAGGGCGGCGGCGGTGAAGGCCGACGTGGCATGGCCGCTGGGGAAGCTGCTCGTGCGGGGCTTTCGAAGGTGCAACGGGCGCTCGGATTCCCAAGCGGGGCGCTTCCGGCGGAACAGTGACTTGATCCCGAGGTTGACGACGGCCGATTCCGTGCCGACGCCCAGGCCGAGGCGGACGGCGGCGTGCCAGTCGTGCTCGGAGCGCAAGCCGCGGGCGGCGCCGAGCAGGAGCCAGATCAGACCGTGGTCGCCCAGCGCCGAAGCGCCGTAGAAGATCCGATCGGCGAGCGGGTTGCCCCGAATGCGGTCGAACTCTTGGTCGACCCGGTGGTCGAAGCGGTCAACGGCCGAGCCGAGCACGGTCGTCGTCGGGATCCGGAAGGTGATCTTGCCCATGTCGCTGGGCATCCTGCCCTTCACCGCTCGCTTTCGCACACGTCTGAGTACGGCGGAAGGCTAGGAGGCGGGGACCAGGTCACGCTCGGGGTTGTGGACGGGCACCGTCGACAGGTCGCCGCCGAAGGCCGGGCAATAGGCCTTGTAGGCGCAGTAGTCGCAGAGTCGGCCGACGTTGGGACGGAAATCCTCGGTGGCGCATGCCTGCTCCACGGCCGCCCAAATGGCCTGGGTGCGGTTTCTCAAGCCGCGGACCGACTGCTCGCTCGGCACCAAACTGATGGCCACCGGCTCGGCCAGATGCAGCAGCTGGATGCGGGCCGGCCGGCGGCCGAAGACCTGCTCGCACAGGAAGGCGTAGAAGTGCACCCCGGCCATGCGGGGCAGTTCGTAGGTGGGGCCGGGGGAGCGGCCCGTCTTGTAATCGGTGATGACGAGCTCGCCGTCGGCGTCGAGCTCGAGTCGATCGATGATGCCGCGCAGCACCAGCGTGCCGAGTCGCGCCTCGAGTTTGAGCTCGACGCCCACCACCCGGACCTCGTTGGGGTCCTCGAGCTCGAAGTACTTGCCGACGAGCACGTCGGCCTCGTCGAAGAAGACACGGGCCTCGTCGTCGTCGAGCCCGAGGCCCGTGAACTCGGGATCGGACGCCATCTCGCCCCAGGCCCGCTCCAGCTTCGCTCGCGCCGCCGACGGCGTGCGAAAGCCGGGCTCCTCATCCCAGAACAGCAGCTGCAGGGCGCGGTGCACGAGCGTGCCCTTGGTGGCCCAGGGGTTGGGGGGCTCGGGCACCCGGTCGATGTTGGACAGTCGGAACGCCAGCGCGCATTCTTTGAACGACGAGACCTTGGACGGGCTCAGCGACGTCGGCAAGGGGAGGGCCACGTCTCCCACGGTACGCCGGGGGTCTGACAGCCGGCCGTCTTCGCATCGACCGAGCTGGTCAGAGGGCTCGGGCGACGGCGACGAGACCGCCGAGAGCGGCGACGCCGAGCGTCGCCACCCGTGCTGCGCCCTCGGGCACGGCGCGCGAGACGCGAAGGCCAACCGACCAACCGACGGTTATGGCCGTGAGGAGGGCCCACCACGTGCGGTCGAAGGTCGGCAGCCCCAGGCTCACGATGGCGACGACGTTGGAGGCGAGGAAGATCACCTGCAGCGTGGGCCGGGCTCGCTCGGGTGGCCATCCGGCGTTGACCGAGTAGAGGGCCAGCGCCGGCCCGCCGATGCTGCCCACCACGTTCATCGCGGCACTGATGATCCCGGCGGCGATCCCGGCCGGGGCGGCACGGCCCCGGTGCCACCGCAGGCCGGCGAGAAGAGCGGCGGCACTCGCCACCGTCAGTACCCCTGCGGCGAGAGTGAGGACACGCCCGTCGATGCGGCGCGATGCCCAAGCCAGCAGCGGCGTCGTTGCGACTGCGGGCACGAGCAGCAGCGACCCCTCTCGTACGAGGACGGCACGATGGGTCCGCACCAGCAGGACGAGGTTGAGGATCGTGCTCAGCACCAGGGCCGTGCGCACGCCCTCACGAGCGCCGAGGAAGGCGATCAGAATTGGCGCCGAGACGAGGGAGAACCCGAGACCCGTCACGCCCTGTGCGACTGCGCCGAGGGCCACGGCCAGCGCCGGGATCACTGTCTCAAGGGATCGCGGCGAACGCTCGGCGGATGGACGACGCCACGGACGCCGGATCCTGCATCGGTCCGAAGTGGCCCAAGTCGGCGAATGGCTCGGCTCGGGCCGAGGGCATCCCCCCCGCCAGCTCGGCCATGAGCGCAGGCCCGAACGGGGTATCGGTCGTAGCGCCGGAGGCCAACACCACCGGGCAGGAGATCTCGTGGAGTCGGGTCACCGCCCCGTGCTGCGCCGCCATCTCGTACGTCGCGGCTTCCACGTCTCGGCGACACTTCAAACGCACCGTGCCGTCGTCGAGGAGCGCGAATCCGTAGTCGACGTAGGCCCGTAGAGAGACAGGATCGAGGGCCGAGAACGGCAACTTGCCGGCGTAGTTGTCATACGCCGCGTCCAGTGACTCGAACACGTCGCGTCGCCGGCGGGCCCCCTCGGCGAGAGGATTGGCCCGCACGCGGCTCACAGCCGGGTCGACGGTGGGCGGAAGGATCGCCTCGAAGAGCCAGAGCGCTCGGAACGTCCCCGGCTGCGCCAACTCGGCGAGCAGCAACGCCGTACCGCCGGCCGAGTGCCCAACGCCGAACGGTCGGTCGAGCTCGGCGGCATCGACGACGGCAAGTGCGTCGTCGGCGAAGCCATGCCAACTCTGCCCCTCCGCGGATGGAGCGGTGTCGCCGTGGCCGCGCTCGTCGAACACGACACTGCGGAATCGGTCGGCCATTCGCTCGGCGACGGGGCGCCACACGTGCCCGTGAAAGCCGGTGGCATGGGCGTAGAGGATCGGCGGGCCGTCACCTCCGAGGTCGGTGAACGCCACGCGAACGCCATCGGCGGTCAGGGCGTGCAGCACAGAGGTCGACCGTAGCGGCCGAACAGCAGAAACGTTTCCGAGCCGCGCCTCTCGGGTATTCGCCAAAGAGGGAGGGTTCATGCGAGTAGCCGTTGACTTGAAGTTACCGAGAGACGCGCGCCTCATCTCGCAGACCCGCCGGATCTTCTCCGGTTACCTCTCCGAGATGGACGTCGACAGCGACGACGTCTCGGATGTGGTTCTTGCTCTGTCCGAGGCATGCACGAACGTCATGCGGCATGCGTTCATCGGCGCCGATGAGTGCTACCACGTCAACGCCCAGCTCTGCCCCGAAGAAGCGGTGTTCCTGGTGGAGGACCGGGGGGTCGGATTTCGCGACCGGTCGGGCCGGACAATGCCAGACGGCGCGGCCACATCGGGGCGAGGGTTGGAGATCATCCGCGAGGTGATGACGTCGGTCGAGGTCGAGTCGTCGCCGGATCGGCCCGGCACCCGGCTGCACATGCGCAAGTCGCTCCGCTCGGCTGGTCTGGCCTAGCGCGACCGCCCGGGTCGAGCGGCCCTGCGCCGGTCGCGCATGATGGCGGCTCGTGCTGCGTTGGAGCCAGGCGCTCCGTGCACGCCGCCGCCGGGATGGGCTGATGCTGACCCGAGGAAGAGTCCGGCGATCGGTGTCTCCGGTCGGCCCATGCCAGGCGTGGGGCGGAACACCAGTTGTTGATGGAGTTGGGCCGTCCCTCCGCCAACGGCGCCGCCGGTGAGATTGGCGTTGGCGGCCTCGAGGTCGCGTGGAGAAAAGACGTGGCGACCCCGAACGAGGTTGCGGAAGCCGGGAGCCTTGCGCTCGACCTCGTCCTCCATGCGTGTGACGAACTCGTCGACCTCGCCGGCATCCCATGTGCCCGTCAGGCGGCCGCCGGCATCGCTTCGAACGACGTTGGGGAGGTGGGTGTAGGCCCAAGCCGTTTCCTTCCCGGCGGGCTGCCGGGTCGGGTCGGTCATCGATTGTTGGCCGACGAGGAGGAAGGGGCGCTCCGGGATCTGTCCGGTGGCGAACTGTGCCGAGATCATCGTCAGTTGGTCGATGCTGTCGACGATATGGACGGTGCCGGCTTGGCGGGCCCCCTCGTGCTCCCAGGGGATGGGGCCGTCCAGGGTCCAGTCGACCTTGATGGTCGCCAGATCCCACTGGAACTTCTTGATGGCCCTGACCGTCGACGGCGGAAGATGTTCGGCGCCGACCAGATCGAGATAGAGGCTCGGTGCCGAGACGTCGGCCACGATCGCCTTTCCGGCATCGATGACCGTGCCGTCAACCGTCTCGACGGCGACGGCGCGCCCACCCCGGACGACGATGCGGGTGACGCCGGAGCCCAACCGCACCTCGCCGCCCCGAGCTTCGAGCCGCCGCACGAGGGCCTCGGCCAAGCGACCTGCGCCGCCCTCCGGCACCGGGAAGCCGACCTGCTGGCCGAGAGCCATGAGCATCCAGCCGAAGAACCCACCGATCGCCGTCTCGGGCGTGAAGTCGGCGTGGAGGGCATTGCCAGCCAGCAGGCGACGTGCCGGCTCGCCCTCGAACTCTTCTTCCACGAGCCGTCGCACCGGCAACATGGCGAAGCGAACGAACTGCAGCAGTTCAGACGGGCGAAGGGCCCCGACGAGTCGCAGGCCGCCGCGCAGAGGCGGGAACGGCGTGAACAGCGAGCCCGTGATGCCCGGAGACACGCGCTCATAGAGCTCGTACAAGCGGCGCCATGCGTCGCCATCGCCCGGCGTGATGCCGTTGAGGTTGTCGACGGTGACGTCGAGGTTGGTCGACACGATCGGGCAGTGGCCATCCGTTGCAGGGTGGGCGAGCACGACCGGCGCCCGACGCCACCGCAGCCCGTAGTCCTCCAGGCCGAGGCCGCGGATGATCGATGACGCCGCGGCCAGCGGGTAGAAGGCGCTGAACTCGTCGTTGATGAACCCGGGCTCGATCAGCTCGCTCGACTTGACCGCACCCCCGAAGCGGTCGCTCGTCTCGCACACCACGACCGACCAGCCGCGATCGGCCAGCAGGTTGGCGGCGACCAGTCCGTTGGGTCCGGATCCGATGACGACGGCGTCAGGCACAGCCCGAGGTTAGGACCCGGTGCTCACCCGTCTGCACACGGGGGGACTGGCCGGCGATCGGCATGGGTAGCGTCGGACGGACATGGACGAGCGGGAGACCAACGCCTGGGGCGTCGACCCCGGCTACCTCGACGTCGACGACGTCTGGCACGACGCCCCGGCCTCCACGGTGACGTCGATCCTGTCGTCGATGGGCGCCGACGACCCATCTCCGCCCGCCGGGCCGGCGGTCTGGATCGTGCGGGAGGGTACGCGGGTCGAGCTGGGCGGGCGGTGGGAGCTGCAGACCGAGGATGGCGGGAGCGAGCGGGTCGCCGGGTCGATGGCGGCGCCGCCGCTCGGATACCACCGCCTCTTCCGCGAGGACGACGGCCGCGGTGTGCGGCTCATCGTGACGCCGGGGCGCTGCCACCTGCCGCAGGATCTGCGGATCTGGGGATGGGCCGTCCAGCTCTACGCCATGCGGTCCGAGCAATCGTGGGGGATCGGTGACCTCGGCGACCTCGCCCGCCTCGGCGTGTGGTCGACTTCGAGAGGTGCGGAGTTGTTGCTCGTCAACCCCCTACACGCCTCGATTCCCGTGCCCGGGCTCCAACAATCGAGCCCGTACTACCCGAGTAGCCGGTGCTTCCGGAGCCCGCTCTACCTCCGCATCGAGGACGTCCCCGGTGCGACCGCCTCGGGGATCGACCTCGGTCCCAGCATCGCCGCCGGTCGGTTGTTGAACGGCGCCCGGGCCATCGACTGCGATCAGGTTCTGGCGTTGAAGCTAGAAGTACTGCGGCGGGTCTATGACGACTTCACCGGTGACGACGCGTTCGATGCGTTCGTGACGGCGGGGGGGTCGTCGCTGCACCACTTCGCCGTGCACTGTGCGCTGGCGGGGGAGCACGGCGGCGACTGGCGGCGGTGGCCTCCCGACCTGCGCCACCCCACCACCTTCGAGGTGCGCCAATACGCCGAATCGCATCGCCGACAGGTCGAGTTCCACTCATGGCTCCAATGGCTCCTCGACGGTCAGCTGCGGGCGGCCGGGGAGACGATCGCCTTGATGCAGGACCTCGCCATCGGCTGCGATCCTGGCGGTGCCGACGCGTGGATCTGGCAGGACGTGCTCGCTCCTGGCATGTCCGTCGGCGCACCGCCCGACGAGTACAACACCCAGGGCCAGGACTGGGGTTTGCCACCGTTCGATCCGTGGAAGCTCCGCGATGCCGCCTACGAGCCGTTCGTCGACACCGTGCGAGCCGGGTTCCGACATGCCGGAGGGCTTCGCTTCGATCACGTGATGGGCCTGTTCCGGCTCTTCTGGATCCCGGAGGAGGCGACGGCGAAGGACGGCACCTACGTGCGCTACCAACACGAGGATCTCCTCGACATCCTGGCGCTCGAGAGCGTCCGCGCCGGCGCCTACGTCGTCGGGGAAGATCTGGGCACGGTCGAGCCCGCCACGCGCGATGAGTTGGCGACTCGCGACATCCTCTCGTACCGGTTGATGTGGTTCGAGGACGAGCCCCCCCGGTCGTTCCCGAAGCGCGCCCTCGCGGCAGTGACGACCCATGACCTGCCGACGGTGGCCGGCCTGTGGAGCGGGTCCGACCTCGAAGCGCAGCGCATCCGGGCCATGGCGCCCAACGAGGAGTCGACGATCGAATTGGTCGATCGAGTCGGGGAATGGGCGGGGTTGAACGAGGGCGCTTCCATCACGTCCGTGGTGCAGCGGGTCCACGAACTCCTGGCCGAGGCGCCCTCGATGATCGTGACGGCCACCCTCGACGATGCGCTCGGTGTGGAAGAGCGGCCGAACTACCCGGGCACGACCGACGACACGAACTGGTCCATGGCCCTCCCGGTGCCGCTCGACGATCTGCTGGCCGACCCCCGTCTGGCCGAGATCGCCCGCACCCTCTCGGAGCGGTAGCGACAGCGACCTACGAGATCGGCCGGCTCCGCCGAGTTACGGCCACGTCGATCACTCCCCGCGAGCGAGTGCCGCCCCGGTCACGTCCAGCCGACGCGCTTCAGTACCTCTTGAGCCAGTGTTCGAATCGGCCTCTCACCGTTCTCCACTGCGAAATCCTCGAGTTCAGCCTTGACGAGGACCGCCTCGAGCTCGACCGTTCGACGGAGATGCCAGTCGAGCGAAGGGCCGGGCGGCATCCGGCCCGTGAGCCGGGTTCGCCGGAGATGTTCGGGCGATACGACCCGAACAGTCGTGACCACTGCACCCGGCACAGCGGCGCGGTAACGCTCCTTCTCCGTCCCATCCTCGAGCACGTGAGCCAGGACGAGATGCGTCGCCCCGTGCGCCCTGTAGTTGGGCCAGAGCAGCGCAAGGTTCTCGAACATGAGGTCTGCGTTCCAGCGAGAAGACGGCGGCCACTGTGCAGTAAGAGCATCGAGGTCGAGAACCGCGTTCCCCACCTTCATCTCGCTGAGAAGGTCACCGATTTCGGACGCGAGCGTCGTCTTGCCGGAGCCAACCGTTCCCGTCACAAGGAGAACGGGTACCGCCTCGTTCATTTGGTCAGAACCCTACGCTCGGTCGGTGACCGAGGACTTCGCGCCGCGGGTCAGACTCGTGGCGACCGATCTCGACGGGACGTTGCTGTGGGAGGCCGGAACAATCTCGGTTCGAACGGTGGACGCAATCCGTCTGGTCCAGAAGGCCGGAGTGGTCGTT
>JBKJKM010000016.1:0-6693 GCA_046597375.1 Acidimicrobiales bacterium
CCCGCCAGCAGAAGGAGCCCTACCTCTGCATCGCGGACTTCTTCCGCCCGACGGCCAGCGGTGAGGTCGACTACGCCGCGTTCCACATCGTCACCATGGGCGCCCGCGTGTCCGAGATGGCGGCGGCGCTGTTCGAGCAGAACAAGTACCAGGAGTACCTGCTCCTGCACGGCATCGGCGTCGAGATGGCCGAGGCTCTCGCCGAGTACTGGCACCACCGCATCCGCGAGGAGTGGGGCTTCGTCGACGAGGACGGCCCATCGCTCTCGGGGCTCTTCCGCCAGCAGTACCGCGGCGGGCGCTACTCGTGGGGCTACCCGGCCTGCCCCGACCTCGAGGACAACGAGAAGGTCGCGTCACTCTTGGACGCCTCCCGCATCGGCGTCGAGGTGTCGGAGGAGACCTCGTACCAGTACCACCCTGAGCAGACCACGAGCGCCATCATCTGTCACCATCCGCAGGCCAAATACTTCGTCGCGTAGCTGACGGTCTCGCTCTGCGGCGGGGCGCCTCCCGATCTACGCGCGCTTCGGGGGGTAGGTGGCCCCGAAACGCGCGCAAATCCGGGGTGGGTCAGCCAGACAACACGGCCCTGGCGACGAGGTCGGTGCCGAAGGCGGTGAGGATGGCGAGGTAGAGGAGGCCGGTGGCGGCCATGACGGCGGAGTAGGCCCGCTCCTTGAGCGCCGCCGTCGTGACGAAGCACAGGACGATCGTCGTGACGGCGCAGGCGACCCAGAACCAGCCGAGGATGCCGCCGTAGCCGTCCTTGATCGAGCCCGACAGCACCGACAGCATTCCTGTGGGCAACAACAACAGCGCCACCTCGAAGGGCCACACCAGCTTGAGCCAACGATTGAGCTCGTGCAGCGGCCCCCGTCCCAGGCCCGGCTGCACGAGATACCAATGGCCGAGCAACATGGCATCGGAGACGGCCCCCAGGAAGGCGGCGCCGACCACTGTCCGAGCCACCGCCAGGGCGATCGTTCCCATGCCGGCGCCGTCGGCCGAGTCGGCGAACCCGGCCGCCACCAAGCCCACGACGCCCAGCAGGGGCGCCACCAGGTCGAGGATCGGCGGGAACTCGGCGGCCGCCACCTCACGCGTCGTCGTCGCCTTGTCGATCCCCGTCATCGACGCCACCCGGTCGGAGCGCCGCTCCTCCCGCTCGCGCTCCCCGGCCACGCCCGCCTTCCGACGGAGCACCGACACGACCAGCGCAATACCTGACGCCACGACCACACCGACGGCCGCGGCGTCGCGCACCGCGACCGACTCGCCGATGCGTCCGGCAGCGACGGCCCCGACGGCCAAGACGAGATATACCGCCCGGAGGAGCCACCCGTAGCCGATCCCGACCTGCCGGCGCCTGGTCGTCACCCACAGGAAGAGGAGTCCGCCCACGGCCCATTGCAACAACACGGTTGCGGCGTCGAGACGGATCATGGCGTCACCACGCTGGCAGCGGGTGCCGCTCCACACGAAATCCGAGTTGAATGTCGACACGCAACTCTCGACATTGCCTCGCAGACTCCGGGTGGATGCGACAGCGCGACGGGAGCCACAGATGGGACGCAGTGACCGGCTCTACGCCCTCGTCGAGGAGCTCCGCGCCCGATCGCCCCGACTGGTTCTGCGACACGAGTTGGCTCAGCGCCTCGAGGTCGGCGCCCGCACCATCGATGCGGTCGACCAGCAACGCCTCGCCCCTCTTCTCCAACGCTCGTGGGAGCTCGCCCGTCCATGTTGACCAAACTCCGCAGCTCCGACGAGTGGGCGTTCTTTGCCGCTCTCCCCCGGGCCAACCGCCCGCTGGCCTACGCCTGGTGGGCGATGCTCGTGCTCCGAGGCGCGCTGCCGGCGGGGTTCGCCGTCGCCACCGGTCTCCTGATCACGGCAATACGTGACGGCGAGCCCCTCGGATCGTCGCTCGTCGCCGTCGGTGCCCTCTTCCTCACCCTGCAGGTGCTGTCGCCGCTCCACGCCCAGGCCGGCGCCAACCTCGGCGACGACCTCTCCGCCTGGCTCAACGATCGCCTGCTCGTCTCGGCTGTCACCCCGGATGGGATGGGGCACCTCGAGCGGCCAGACCTCGCCGACGATCTCACCCTGGCCCGCGACTTCGACCTCGGGATCTCGGGCCCGCCGATGGCCGTGTCGATCGGATTCATCGCCAGCGGCCTCGTGGAGCTCACCGTCGGCGTCGCCTCCGGGTTCGTGCTCTTCGGCTGGCGGTGGTGGGCGCCGTTCCTGGCCTGGGCGGCGTGGGGTTCGACGCACTGGCTGTTGCGGGAGTCTTCGGTATGGCGTGACCGCAACACCGACGAGGTGAAGGATGCGCAACGCCACGCCGACTACACGTATCGCCTGGCCGTGGACGCGCCGGCGGCCAAGGAGGTGCGGCTGTTCGGGCTCGACGACTGGACGGTCGAGCGGTTCGCGACCAATCGCCGGCGACTCGTCGACCTGCGTTGGGAGGCGACTCGGCTTCGCCAACAGCCCCTCCGGTGGACGATCGCCCTGCTCGTGGCGGCGAACGGCGTCTTGTTCTACGCCCTCGCCCAGGACGCCGCTTCGGGCCGCATCGGGCTCGGTGCTGCAGTCACCTTTGCCACAGCTGCCATCGGCACGAGCTCACTCGCCTTCGGCGGGCTGAACTGGGCGCTGTCGATGTCCGCCCAGGTGGTTGTGGCTGTGCTGAAGCTCGAGCGCACCATGGCCGAAGCGGGCGCCGTCGCCGATGGCGCAGGAGCGGCGGACGGGATGCCGGCGGTCGACGTCCGCTTCCGCAACGTCTCGTTCGCCTACGAATCAAGCACCGATCCCGTCCTCGACGGCCTCGACCTCACCATCGAAGCCGGGACGTCGCTGGCCATCGTCGGCATCAACGGGGCCGGCAAGACCACGTTGGTCAAGTTGCTCTGTCGCCTGTACGACCCGACTTCCGGCACCATCGAGGTCGACGGCCACGATCTCTGTGGCCTCGAGCTCGACTCGTGGCGCCAACGAGTCACCGCCGTCTTTCAAGATTTCGTGCGCTACGAGCTCCCCCTCCGCGACAACGTGGCTCCGAGGGGAGCGCCGGACGCCGATGTTCTCGCCGCCTTGGCCGATGCTGGGGCCGGCGATCTGGCCGAGCTCGACACCATCCTCGCCCGGGGGTACGACGGAGGCACCGAACTGTCAGGCGGACAGTGGCAGCGGGTGGCGCTGGCCCGAGCACTGTGCGCCGTTCGCCTCGGCGCCGGCCTCGTGATCCTCGACGAGCCGACCGCCCAGCTCGACGTCCGGGGCGAGGCCGAGATCTTCGACCGCATCCTGGCGGCCACGCGCTCGGTGACGACGGTCCTGATCTCCCACCGGTTCTCGACCGTGCGCCACGCCGATCGGATCTGCGTTCTCGAGCACGGCAAGGTCGTGGAGCTCGGCACCCACGACGAGCTCATGGAGGCCCGGGGCCGCTACCACACCATGTTCGAGTTGCAGGCGTCACGCTTCGGCGGGGCCGAGGGCGAAGAGGAGGAGGAGCTCGATGGCAACACCCTCGGTTGAGCGTGAGTTGCCCGGAGCGCTGACGGCGCTGTGGCGCTCGCTCCGCCTCGGCTACCGGGCGGAGCCGACACTGCTCGTCGTTGCCGCCGTCACCACCTTTGCGGCCGCCGTGCCCGACGCCCTCTTCGCTCTCGGACTGAAGCTGCTGGCGACCAGCGTCATCGACGGCGACGACGACGGCATCCTCGTGGCGGCGTTGGTGCTGGCCCTCCTGGCCACCGGCGGCTGGCTGCTCAAGACGGTGAGTGAGCGGGCCAACCGCAAGTTCGCTGACCGCTCGACCATCGCCATCGAGTCGCACGTCGCTCACCTCCAGGCTTCGGTGGCGACCATCGAGCACCACGAGCGGCCCGACTACCTCGATCGGCTCTCGGTGCTGCGCGACCAGGTCTTCACCCTCAACCACATCTACAGCGCGCTGTTCACGACGGTCGGCGCCATCTTGCGGCTGGTCGTGACCATCGGCCTGCTCATGTCGGTGCACCCGGCGCTGGTGCTGCTGGCCGTCGTCGCCGTGCCGACGGTGTGGACGGCGAGTTGGCGTTCCGGGGTCGAACGGGTCGTCGAGGAGCGGGGCGCGCAGCACTTCCGGCGGGCCCGTCACCTGTTCCTCCTCGGCACCACCGCTCCGGCCGGCAAGGAGGTGCGGATCGCACGGGTCCAGGACCGTCTTGTCGAAGGTCGGCGCGCGGCCTGGGACGCCCGCTTCCGCCCCATGGTGCGGGCCCGGTGGATCACCGCCGCTTGGCAGACGGGCAGCTGGGCCGTGTTCGGGGCCGGCTTCGTCGGTGCCATCGTGTTCGTGGCTTCGACCCTCGATCGACCGGCGGGCGAGGTGCTACTCGTCCTCGCGGCGTCGAGCCGTCTCTCGGCGTACATCGGCCAGACCGTGCAGGAAGCCGACTTCCTCCGTGGCTTCTGGCTCGACGCCTCGCAGCGACTGGCCTGGCTCGAGAACTTCGCCGCCGCCCACCGGGCAACCGAGGACGGCACGGCCCCCGAGCGACTCACCGAGGGCATCCGGTTCGAGGGCGTCTCGTTCAAATATCCGGCCACCGATCGGTTGGTGCTCGAGGACGTCGACGTGCTGTTGCCGGCGGGATCCGTGGTGGCGATCGTCGGCGAGAACGGCGCCGGCAAATCGACGTTCGTCAAGCTGCTCTGCCGCTTCTACGACCCCACCTCGGGCCGCGTCACCCTCGATGGTGCCGACCTCTCGCGCATCCACCCGGAGGACTGGCGCAAGCGCCTGACCGGTGCGTTCCAGGACTTCTTCCGCTTCGAGTACCCCGTGCAGCGAACCGTCGGACTCGGCGACCTGCCCCGCATCGACGAGCGTCCGCCCGTGGCCGCCGCCGTCGAGCGGGCCGGCGCCGACGACGTCGTAGATCGTCTCCGCGACGGGCTCGACACCCAACTCGGCGCGACATGGCACGGCGGCGTCGAGGTCTCCTTCGGGCAGTGGCAAAAGCTGGCTCTGGCTCGCGGGTTCATGCGCGACGACCCGCTCCTCCTCGTCCTCGACGAGCCGACCGCCGCCCTCGATGCCGAGACCGAACACGCCCTGTTCGAGCGCTACGCATCGGCCGCCCGCACGCCGGAGGGCATCGCCAGCGGTCGCATCACCGTGCTCGTTTCGCACCGCTTCTCGACCGTGCGGATGGCCGACCTCATCATCGTGCTCGACGGTTCGCGTGTCGTCGAGGTCGGCAGCCACGAAGACCTGCTCGCTCGCAACGGCCAGTACGCCGAGCTCTACAACATCCAGGCCAGCTCCTACCGCTAACAACCTCGAGGGCTGCTGGGGGCGCCGGCCACGGGGGTTTTGAGGCGCCCGTCGGGCGGATCCGCCCACTGACATCTCAAAAGCCGGTCGGCGATCGCTACAGGAGGCCGACCACGCCGGCGCCGTCGACCTGCAGGGCGGTGCCGCTGACGAAGCGGGCCGGCTCGGAGCAGAGAAAGGCCACGACGCGGCCGAAGTCGGCGGGGTCGCCAAGGCGGCCGGAGAACGAACCACTGGCGACGAGCGCCTTCATGCGGTCGGTGTCGTGCGAGCCGGGACAGGCCAGGTTGACCGTGATGCCGTCATCGAAAAGATCCTGCGCTGCGGTCTTGGCCCACGCCCACAAGCCGGTGCGAGCGACGTTCGACATCGCCAGCGTCGGGATGGGCTGCTTGATCGACGACGACGTGATGAAGCAGATACGGCCCCATCCCTTGGAGCGCATATGGGGCACGGCTTCACGCGCCAGTCGCACGCTCGTCGTCAGGTTGGCGTTGATGGCGGCGGCGATGGCCTCGTCGGTCGCGTCGAGAGCCCGACCGGGTGGCGGTCCGCCGGCATTGCCGACGACGATGTCGATGCCGCCGAAGTGCTCGACGGTCGAGGCGACGAGGCGGGCGGGCGCCTCCGGCTCGGTCACGTCGTCGACGATGGCGAGGACGTCGCCGCCGCCGGCCTCCTCGATGTCGGCGGCGGCCAGCGACAGCGCCTCCTCACCACGGGCACAGATCACGACCTTGCAGCCCTCGCTTGCGAGAGCGATGGCCGAGGCGCGCCCGAGCCCCTTCGATGAGGCGGTGACGAGGGCGACGCGACCTTCGATGCCGAGATCCATTCAGGCCTCCACGACGTGCAGGTCGTGGTCGGCGTTGTTCAGGGCGTCGGGCCCGTCATCCGTGGCGACGACGATGTCCTCGATACGGGCGCCGTAGCGGCCCCCGAGGTAGATGCCGGGCTCGATAGAAAAGGCGTGACCCGCTTCGAGGGGCTGGGTGTTGCCGGACACGAGATAAGGGTCCTCATGCTCTTCGAGGCCGATGCCGTGTCCGGTGCGGTGAAAGAAGTGCTCGCCATACCCTGCGCTGGCGATGACGTCGCGGGCGGCGGCGTCGACGGCCTCGCAGGTCGTGCCCGTGCGCGCTGCGGCCACGGCCGCCGCTTGTGCGACCTGCAGGACGTCGTAGAGATCGCGGAACTCCGCTGGCGGCTCCCCGGTGAAGATCGTGCGGGTGATGTCCGAGCAGTAGCCGTCCATGGTGCCGCCGAAGTCGCAGACGATGGCTTCCCCGGCGCCGATGGTGCGAGCACCCGGCTCGTGGTGCGGGCTGGCGGCGTTGGGCCCGCTGCCGACGATG
>JBKJKM010000044.1:0-4159 GCA_046597375.1 Acidimicrobiales bacterium
GGGCAGCACGAACAACATGGGAGGAGAGCCGTCGCACCCGGCTACTCGAGGTGGCGCCCCGAGAACCAACAGGGCGACTGCAACCCATCCTACACGAACACACGTTCGTGTCAAGGAGAATCAGGTGGGCGGGCTCCGGTCGCCGAGCAGGCGTTCGATCACGGACCGCCTTCCTGGCCAGGCCTCGAGGATCACCTCGGGTGGCACCTGCCGGGCGGCGTAACGCAGGGCAAGGGCGACCACCACGACATCGTCAAGCGGCCCGATCACGGGGAGGAACTCCGGAATCAAGTCGATGGGCGACAGCACCCACAGCCCGGCGAACCCGACCGCCAGCTTCGCCCGGCGCGGCACCCGCGGATCCTTCCGAAGGCGGCGGACGGTGGTGACGCAGTCGGGTAGGAAGCTGGCCAGTTCCTTGAGAGTTCCCTCCGGCAGGCGCGCCGCCAAGACGACCATCAGCGCCCACGACGCGAGCAGCACACCCAAGCCGATGAGGGCGAGACGAAGCACGGGAGTGATTGTGGCGCGAGCTCGGCCGGGCCGGCCTCATTCGGCGCCGGGCCCCGGCCGGACCTTGACCTCGCGGACGTCGATGGGCTCACGACATGCGCTGCACACGACGACGGCGTGCATGTCGTGCCCACACGAGGTGTGGTGCTGGAGGACAGGCGTTCCGTCCGGGCCGACGAGCCAGCGCTCTCCCCATGCCGCCATGGACACGAGCACGGTGTAAGCGTCTCGCCCCTTGTCGGTGAGGCGGTACTCGTGACGGACGGGACCTGACCGGTACTCGACCCGTTCGAAGATTCCCTCGTCCACGAGTCCGACCAGGCGAAGCGTGAGGATGTTGCGGCCAATGCCGAGGGTCCGCTGGAAGTCGTTGAACCGACGGGTGCCGAGGCAGGCCTGGCGGATGAGGAGCACGTTCCAGAGGTCGGCGAGCACGTGCGCGGCGCGAGCGATGTTGCACGGCCACGCCGAGGTGTCAGTGCGCTTCACCGGACGCCGACCGGCTCCACGTTCACGCCGTGCACGAGTCCGAGGAGCCGCTCGAGATCAGCGAGCCGGCGGTCGATGTGGTCGCCCCCGACTCCGGCGCGCAGGACAGAGATGCCAGCGTCCCGGTAGAGACGGAGGCGGGCGCGAATCAGGTCATCGGTGCCGACCAAATTGGTGCCGAGGCCGATGGCAGTGGGGACCCGCCGGCGCGCCTCGTCTCTCTTGCCCTCGAGCCACAGTCGCTGAACGTCGAGGACGTCATCGCCATATCCCTGGCGGGCGAAGGCGTCGTTGTAGAAGTTGCTCGTCGCTGAGCCCATAGCTCCGAAGGTGAAGGCGTACCCCTCGGCGTGGCGGCGGCCAGCCTCCTCGACATCGTCGGTGAACTCGACGCCGACGGCCACCATGAGCTCCAGGTCGCTCAACTGGCGGCCGGCGCTGGCGGCGCCCATTCGGATGGGTTCGAGAAAGACGTCGGCGCTCTCTGGAAAGAACGAGTTGCCGATCCAGCCGTCGGCGAGCTCACCGGTGAGGCGGAGATTGGCCGGACCGAGTGCTGCAATGAACACCGGGACATGGGTCGCGGGGAGGAGACTTCGGATGCTCCGTCCTTCGCCACCCGGGAGGGGGAGGGTGTAGATCTCGCCGTCGTACTCGAGTCGCTCCTGCGCAGTGATCTTGCGAATGATCTCGATGCTCTCGCGCGTGCGCTGTACTGGCCGATCAAAGCGGACGCCGTGCCATCCCTCCATCACCTGGGGACCGCTCGTTCCGAGTCCGAGGCGAAACCGACCTCCGGAGAGGGCCTGCATCGACAGCGCCGACATGGCCAACAAGGCGGGCGTCCGGGCGCCCAACTGCGCGATGCCCGTGCCCAGTCCGACGGTCGACGTTTTCGCGGCCAGATACGCCAGCGGGGTGAACGCGTCACCGCCCCAGAACTCGGCCGACCATACGGAGTGGACGCCCAGCCGCTCGGCCTCGCGGATGAAGTCGACACCGTCGGGTCCCAGTGCGCCTGCGCTGATGGCGACCTGCAACGTCACGTGCCAGCCTCGGCGATCGCTTTGATCCCCTCGAGCGTGGCCTGCATGTTGCGCTCCCACTCCTCGAGGCGTCGCTGCACGATCCGCTCCTCCTTGTCCGGCATCGCCTCGATGGCGATGCTGAGGCCCGACGGCGCCGGGCCCATGCGGCCCCCTTGGCGGAGGCGGACGGCGTCGCCCACCGGCTCGAGCTCGAACCACCAGCTCGCCGACGGGTGGTCAGGATCGGAGACGGACCACCCGAAGGATCGCATCGGTTCGAAGCGGTCGATCCATGAGGTCGTCGTCCACTCCCCGAGTGACGGGTGGGCATTTCGGCCGGAGAAGCGGGCGCCGAGACTCGGCCCGTCGTCGATCCATTCCGCACCACGGAACTCCGGTGAGTAGCGGGAGGGCAGGTTCAGATCCGTCACAAGCACCCAGACCCGCTCGATCGGCGCATCCACCAACACCTCCACCTCGACCGTCGGCCCGTCGGCGTAGCGGGTCATGTGTCTGATAGTTCCATTATAGAACTGACAATACCTCGGTTGGGTCGTTCGAGCGGCGCCTCCCAGGCGGCTTAAGCTTTCCGTCCGGCTGCTGCGGCGGACCGGACCATTCACACCGGAGACGGAGACCATGGACACCACGGACTGGGTCGAGCTCTGTTACAGCGTTCTCGGCCTGCCGCAAGACATTCCGGAGGGCGAGCGGCGACACTTGGCGGAGCGCGCACTCCTCGAGAAGGCAGACGAGCCAATCGACATCCTCGGGATGGGAGCGGCCCAAGCTGCGATCGACCTTGTCGTTCGCCATGGAGCTGCGGGGGATCTGAGCGAGATCCTGCTGCGTTGGGAGCAGGCCGAAAACGTTCCTGCGGGGTTGCTTCCCTTCGGAGACGAGGGCATGCGAAAGGCAACGGTTCTGGCCCAACGCCTGCTCCGCGACGTGGTCGCGTTCGCTGAGAGGCCACCGGACTCCCCGTAGGGAGGGTCCGACCGCCGGAGTCACTCCTGCGGGTCGATCCCCTCGTCCTGGTCGTGATGTGCGCTCACTGCACTCAGGATTCCGGCGAGGGCACGATCCAGCGTCTCTAGGTCGCGCCCGACGGGCGCCATTACGTATCGGCGAACACCTTCGAGGTGGCTTGCATACGCGCGACGCAGCACGGCTCGACCGCGCGGTGTCAGCACTGCCCACTGCACCCTCCGATCGAGATCATCGGTCTTCCGCCGTACCTCGCCACGCGCTTCGAGGCGGCCGACCCGACTGGTGAGGTTGCTCTTGGAGATCAGCACCCGGTGCGCAAGCTCGGTCATACGCATCCGGCGCGATTGAGACGAGTCGAGGAAGGCCAGCACCTCGTACTCGCCGAGGGTCAGCCCGTGCTCGCGAAGTTCTTGAACTCGGTCGCATTGCCACCGCCTCGTCCAACAGCGAGCCAGATGTTGCGCCCGTCGGCTTCTCGCTCGACGATGGAGTCATCGTGATCGATGGCTTCGACAACACGAAGACACGCAAGTACCACAACATCAAGTCCAACCCTCGGGCCTCGTTTGTCGTCGATGACCTTGCCAGTGTCGACCCATGGCAACCGAGGGGAGTCAAGGTCACTGGGCGGGCCGAGATCGCTGGAGACGAGAAGCCCACGCTTCGCATCACCCCTGAAACCATCTGGAGCTGGGGAATCAACCCGAGCGCCTCCAAGGTCTTCGCAGGAATGATCGAGAAGCGCTCAGCTCGCTGAACCGCTCCGCTTGCGCGAGGTGCCGGCGTTCGACCGGCGGGTGAGCACGGCGACGATGCGCGCATAGCGCGGGTCCTCGTCGCCGGCGATGCGACCGACCCAGCGCAGTACCTCGGCGGCGTCGATGACGGTGTCGAGGGCCAACATCGCGTCGATGTCGACCCAGTCCTTGGGCCGGTTGAACACCACCTTGCAGACGACGAGGTGCTCCGGTGCGAGGACCGGGATCTGGCCGTCGGCGAATGCCACCACCCGGCGGGGGGCACCCGCAGCGTCGTGGAAGGCGTCGTAGGCGAAGAAGAGGTCGATCGGTGTGGAGTCCCACATCACCCGTACCTGACCATCCCGCAGTGCAAGGGGCCTGACCGACGGCTCGTCGACG
>JBKJKM010000054.1:0-6921 GCA_046597375.1 Acidimicrobiales bacterium
GGGCAGCACGAACAACATGGGAGGAGAGCCGTCGCACCCGGCTACTCGAGGTGGCGCCCCGAGAACCAACAGGGCGACTGCAACCCATCCTACACGAACACACGTTCGTGTCAAGGACTCGCGCATCGATCTGCCGTTCCGCCGGCCAGGCCACTAGAAACTGCAGGGTGCAGGCCCTGCTCGCCTCGTTCACCTATTCCCCGATCGTCCACATCGACATCGGGCCGCTCAGCATCTCGCCCCACGGGATCGGCATCGCCGTCGGCTTCCTTCTCGGCGCCCGTCTCATGCTTCCCGAGGCGGCCAAGAAGGGCATCAGCGAGGACACCGTCTACACGGTGTTGATCCGAGCCGCCATCGGCTCGTTGATCGGCGCCCGCGTCGCCTACGTCCTCAACCACCTCGGCGACTACAGCGACAACCCCCTCGGGATCTTCAAGGTCTGGGAGGGTGGCATCTCGCTGCTCGGTGGCATCTTCGGCGCCATCCTCCTTGCCCTCCCGGTGGCCCGTCGGCTGAAGGTCGATGCGTGGCGCATGCTCGACTCGGCGGCGCCCGGCATCGCCCTCGGCATCCTCGTCGGCCGTATCGGAGACATGGTCGTCGGCGACCACCTCGGCAAGCCCACCGACTTCTTTCTGGGATATCGGTGCCAGCCCGGCGTCGATACGGCATCGCCGTGCCTCGGCGACGTCGTCCACCAGCCGCATCTCTACGACCTGTTCTTCGTCACGTTGTTGCTGTTCCTGCTCCTGAAGCTCCGCCGGTCGGCACCGCGCTACGACGGCTTCCTGATCCTCGTCTTCGGCGCCTGCTACGGCGTCGCCCGCCTCATCGAGGACTTCTTCCGCATCGACGAGACCCACGGCCTCGGCCTCACGGGCAGTCAATGGACCGCCATCGCCACCACGCTGGTCTGCGGCGCATGGTTGCTCTTCGTGAAGCGGACCCCCCGCTGGGGCCACTGGGAAGCCTCGCCCCCGGCCGAGATCGACGGTACCGGCACCGTCGAGGCCACGCCTAGGCTGACTCCGCAGCCGCCGCCGCGGCCCCAGTCATCGGAGGAGCATTAAGTGGAAGTCCGCATCGGTGTCACGCAAACGCCGCGGGAGATCGAGATCGAAGTGGCCGACAACACCCGCGATCAGGTCGTGAAGGACATCGAGGCGGCGTTGGGCGAGGGTGGCGGCGTCCTCTGGCTCACCGATCGTCGTGGCCGCACCGTCGGCATCCCGGGGGCGAAGGTCGCGTACATCGAGATCTCACCCACGGAAGACCGTCGGGTCGGGTTCTCCGTCACCTGATCGGGTGACCGACCTTCTCGACCGCCGGCTCCTCTTCGTCACCGGCAAGGGAGGGGTCGGCAAGACGACCGTTGCGGCATCGTTGGCGCTCCTCGGCGCGTCTCGTGGCAAGCGGACGCTCGTCGGTGAGGTCGACGCCAAGGGCAACCTGGCCGACTTCTATTCGGTGGCGCCCACCGGGTGGAAGCCCCGCGAGGTGCAGCCCAACCTCTTCGCCATGTCCATGGACACCGAGGAGTCGTTGAAGGAGTACCTGAGCCTTCAACTCCGCCTGCCCATGGTGGCCAAGATCGGCCCGCTGGCCCGCATCTTCGAGTTCGTGGCGACCGCCGCGCCCGGGGTGAAGGAGGTCCTCACGGTCGGCAAGTTCCTCTGGGAGGAGGATCGCCGCAACTACGACCTGATCGTCGTCGATGCGGCTGCCTCAGGCCACGTCGTCGGCCAGTTGGCTGCGCCCCAGGCCATCAACGAGCTCGTGTCCGTCGGCCTCATCCGTCAACAGACGGGCTGGATGATCGACATCCTCTCCGACCCCGGACGCACCGGCGTGTGCATCGTGGCCACGCCCGAGGAGATGCCGGTCAACGAGACGATCGAGCTGTCGGCCCGGCTGGGGGCCGAGACGAACGTGGCGCTGGCCGCGGTGATCGTCAACCGGGTGCTGCCGGAGCTCTTCGGTCGCGGCGAGGAAGACGTGTTCGAAGCTCTCGAGGCGCCGGGCGGGCGAGGCGCACTCGTCGACGCCGTCGGTCCTGGTGCTTCCGCGGTGCTCGATGCGGCCCGGTTGGCGGTGACCCTTCGGCGCACGCGGGCGGGCCATCTCGACCATCTCCGATCGGCCTTGCCGCCGACCCTCCCACTGCTCTTCGTCCCCGAGCTCTTCACCAAGGCGCATGGGCTGCGGTCGACTCGGTTGGTAGCCGATGCCCTCGCCGCCGAGTTGGGGTACTGACGTGGCGTCGAAGCGAACCCGCAGCGACGGCGCCCAACCCGGCTCGATGGAGCAGCTCGTGGCGGCGAAGGAGATCGCCGTTTTCTGCGGTTCGGGTGGCGTCGGAAAGACCACGACCGCAGCCGCCGTCGCCGCCATGGTGGCGATCAAGCAGGGCGGCAAGGTCCTCGTGCTGACCGTCGATCCGGCCAAGCGCCTGGCCAATGCGCTGGGCCTCGAAGGGTTCGGCAACATCGAGAAGCAGGTACCGCTGAGCGCCTTCACCCAGGCCGGCGTCACCCCCAGGGGAGAGCTCTGGGCCGCCATGCTCGACACGAAGCAGTCGTGGGACAACCTCGTCAACCGCCATGCGCCGGACGCCGCGACGGCGGCGAAGATTCTGTCCAACCCGCTGTACCAGAACATCTCGGGGCGTTTCGTCCAGAGCCACGACTACATCGCCATGGAGCGGCTCTACGAGTTGCACGGCGAGGGCAACTACGACCTGATCGTCGTCGACACGCCCCCGACGCGGAACGCCCTCGACTTCCTCGAAGCCCCGGAGCGGATGGCCGACTTCTTCTCGTCCCGCTTCCTGCGGATCTTGACGGCGCCGGCGCGATCTCGGCTCGTGAACTTCGCCACCAAGCCCTTCTACCAAGTGGCCGACCGGATCCTCGGCTCGCAGTTCCTCGAGGACATCTCCGAGTTCTTCATCCTGTTCCAGACCATGTACGCCGGCTTCGTCGAACGGGCGCAGGCGGTCGAGCGCCTTCTTCACGATCGCCGTACCACCTTCGTCGTCGTCTCGACCCTCGAGCCGGCGCCCGCCCACGAAGCCGAGTTCTTCATCCGGTCGCTCGCTTCGATGAAGTTCCACCTCGGCGCGCTGGTCCTCAACAAGGTGTTGCCGTCGTTTCTCCTCGACGCCGAGGCCTGTTCGGCTGCCGACGACCTCGGACGTCGCGCGTCCGAGATCGCCGCCGGCCTCGACCTCGGTTCCGGCGACCAGGCCCAGACCGCACGCGTACTCCTCGAGGTGGCCGAGAGCTTCCAGCGCTTCCACGTGGTCGCCCAACGCGAGGCTGAGGAACGGGCGGAGATGGCCACTGTTCCCGAGGTGGTTGCGACGGTGCCGTACTTCGACTCCGACATCCACGACCTCACCGGTCTGCTTCGACTCGGCGAGACGCTCTGGTCTTGAGCCCGGGCGCGAAACGAGGGGCCCGCAGGCCCCCCGCTCCGTTGCTTCGTGACGCTGGGTGGTTACTTCTTCGGCACCGTGGCGAAGCCCACGGTGGCGGCGTTGTTGACGGCGTCGCGACGATCGCCGAGGAAGCGGGCGTCACCGAAGGGGAACACCGCGCCCCGGCTGTCGGCGATCCAGTAGCCGTCGCCGGTCGGCGTGACGCCGAGTCCGATCACCTGGGCGCTGGTGGCGCCGACGGCGGATCCGTAGAACTTGTTCTCCGCATCGCCGAAGCTGAAGATGCCGCCGTCACGGGCGACGAGCCAGTAGCCCTTGTCGCCGGGGGTGGACCCCATGTCGAACACCGGCTCGTTGAGCCTCAGCGAACCGGTTGAGCCGTGGAACGGGGCGTTGAAGGTGAAGATGCCGCCATCACGGGCCACGAGCCAGTAGCCGTTGCCCTTCTCGGTGACGGCCATCCCGACCACGGGAGCGTTGAGCTTCATGTCACCGGTCGAGCCCTGGAAGGTGGCGTCGCCGAAGGTGAAGATGCCCCCGTCGGCGGCGAAGAGCCAGTAACCGTTGCCCGAAGGCGTCGCCTCCATCCCGAGGATGGGGGCGTTGAGCTTCTTGTCACCGGTCGAGCCGAAGAAGCCGGCGTCGCCGAAGGTGAAGATGCCACCGTCGCTGGCCACGAGCCAATACCCGGTGCCGCCCTTCTTGCTGGCGAGACCGATCACCGGCTTGTTCAACTGGATGTCGCCGGTGGAGCCGAAGAACGTCGACGTGCCGTAGTTGAAGATGCCGCCATCGGCCCCGACGAGGGTGTACCCCTGCGTCTTGGCCGTGTCCTCGGCCGTTGGCTGTGTAGTCGGGGTCGTGCCAGTACCGCCGCCGCCGGCTGCGCTCGACCACACGATACGGGTCACGTCACGGCCGTTGAGGGTGCCGTCGGCGAGGTTCTCGCCATCACACGTGCCGTCCGTGGAGGTACCGGCGAGGACAGGGGCGGCGCCGATGTAGGTGCAGACGCGCGAGGCCCCGCTCGTCGGCGACGTGAAGCTCAGGTTGCAGTTGTCGGCACCCGAGGCGGTGCAGGTGCTGTCGGACGTGGCCAGGTTGTTGCCATCGGTGTCGCCGGCCGAGCCGGCGAAGAGCTCGGCCCGGACCGGGCTGCCGCCGGCGAACCTGTCGCCGAACTGGTCGTAGATGACAGCGTTGATCGAGGTCGTCGTGCCCGCGGTGCTGATGGCGGTCTCGGGACTGACGTCGACGGAGGTGGCCGCCGGCGCCGTGTTCCTCCAGCCGATCGAAACGGTGTCGGTCGGGTCGCCGTCGTTCTCGTCGATGCCCTCGGAGCAGTTTCCGCCGTCCTCGTCCGCGCCAGCCGCCGCGTACGTGTTGTTCTCCGTGGTCTGGTCGATCCAGAAGCAGAGGGTGGCGTTGCCGCTGCCCGATTCCCCTTCGGCCGCGGACACGGTGCCGGTGCAAACCCCGGAAGCATCGGTGCGGCAGAAGGTAACTGCCATCAGGCCGCCGGTCGTGTCGTAGTCGGCGGGCGTTGCCGCGTTGTCGTCGGGATCGTTGGGACCGCCGAGGTTCTCGCCATCGATGGCCGCGTTGGCCAGCGGCGCGCCCGAGGGGCTGAAGGCCCGACAGGTGTAGGTCTCGTTGCCGAGGCGGGGGTTGACTTCGAAGTCCGACCCGTTGAGCGGGTTGCTGTCGACGCAGTCGAGGGATTTGACGCCACCGCCGAAGGTGATCTGGACGACGTCGGTGTCATCGGGCTCGCTGGTGTTGCCGGCTGCCACGGTGCCGGCCAAGCACACATCGGGCGACGCCTCGCTCGGCTCGTCGATACGGCAATCGGCGGCGCCGCCCACCGGAAGGTTGCTCGACAGCCGACCCTCGTCGATGTCGGCCTCGACGATTCCGTCGGGGTCGGTCCCGTCCTTCTGGTCGTGGTCGATCCAAGCCCGGACGAGACCGTTGCTGGCGGTGGAGCCGGTGAAGGTAGCCGTGCAGCTGTTCTCTTCGGCGGCCACGGTGCAGAACTTGTCGGCCGTGTTGGTGTTGGCCCCGTCGGAGTCGGCCGAGCTGCCCTCGACCTCGAAGGCGATGCGGATCGGACTGAGCTTGTCGGCGACGGACGAGAGCTTTGCCGTCAGCGTGATCCCCGGACCGCCGGCCATCCCGGAGGAGATCTCCGGAATCACCTGGAGCGTGCGGGCGCCGTGGTTCGCCTGCGCCGGCGCCACGGCGAGCAGCGCCAGCCCCCCGAGGAGCAACGTCGTCGCCACGGCCCCAGCCGTGACGCGACGAGTTCGTGCGTGGTTCATCGTGACCCCTGGTTTTCTTTCGCTTGGAAGAAACTCAACGGAAAAGCTTGACAGACGCGTCAAGAGGCCGCCTGGATCCTGTCTTCGACGTGAACTGACGGAAGTCCTGCCATCCCGCCGTACGATCGGCCGCGATGCTCGACTACCACCTCCACCTCTGGCCCCACGGGGAGCGTGACCGCCAGCCGACGCTCGAGGAGCTGGCGGCGTACTGCGAGCGAGCCCAGGCGCTGGGCATCGAGCAGATCGCCATCACCGAACACCTCTTCCGGTTCGTGCAGGCCGACGCGCCGCTGCGTGGACAGTGGCAACTCGACCGTGATGCCAGCCCCGACCTCTTGGCTCAGTCCGAGCAGTACTGGACCGAGCACAACCATGCCGACCTCGACGCCTACGTCGAGGCCGGACTGGCCGCCAAGGCCGCCGGCCTCCCCATCGTGCTCGGGCTCGAGGTCGACTATTACGAGGGTCGGATGGACCGGGTGCGGTCGTTGCTGGACGGGTACCCCTTCGACGTACTCCTGGGCAGCGTGCACTGGATAGGCGCGTGGCTCTTCGACGTGATCGAGTCGAGCATCGCCCAGGACGAGTGGGACGTCCGTGGCGTCGATCAGGCCTGGGACGCCTACACCCGGGCCATCGAGGAGCTGGCGGCGAGCGGTGCGGTCGACGTGTTGGCCCACCCCGACCTGTGCAAGGTCGCCGACCGCCGACCGGCGACCCCGGACGAGTTCCACGACCGCATCGCCGAGGCGGCGGCGTCGAGCGGCATCGCCGCCGAGGTGTCGAGCGCAGGATGGCGCAAGCCCTGTGCCGAGGCCTATCCGGCGCCGCCGCTGCTGGCCCGGTTCAAGGCGCTCGGCGTTCCCATCACCACGGCATCTGACGCCCATCGCCTCGACCAGGTCGGGTTGCAGGTCGCCGAGCTGCGCCCGCTGCTGGCCGACGCCGGCTACCGGGACCTCGTCGCCTTCGACGCCCGGACGCCCCGTACCGTGGCCATCTAGATGGCCACCCTCGACGAGCTTGCCCGGCTGCACACGTCGCTCGAGCCGAGCGGGCTCGGGCACCTCAAGCGCCTCGTCGGCGCCTGGGGGATGTTGAGCGATCTCTGCTTCGCCGACCTCCTGTTGTTCGTGCCCGTCGCCCAGGGTCCGG
>JBKJKM010000147.1:0-4081 GCA_046597375.1 Acidimicrobiales bacterium
CTGCGCGTCGTGCTCGACGAGATCGACGCCGCGCGCGGCACCGGCGGCAACCGGGTCTTCTACCTGGCCACCGTGCCGACCGTCTTCGCCTCCGTGGCCGCCGCCCTCGGCGCCCACGGCCTGGCGCGACGAGCCATCGACGGTCCGCACGCGTTCATCCGCCTGGTCATCGAGAAGCCCTTCGGTCGCGACCTGGCCAGCGCACAGCAACTCGACCGCGATCTGCACGAGGTCTTCGACGAGAGCCAGCTCTACCGCATCGATCACTACCTCGGGAAGGAGACGGTGCAGAACGTCCTCGCCCTTCGCTTCGCCAACGCCATCTTCGAACCGATCTGGAACCGTCGCTACGTCGACCACGTGCAGATCACGGTGGCCGAGTCGGTCGGCGTCGGTCACCGCGGCGGGTTCTACGAGTCGGCCGGTGCCCTGCGCGACATCGTCCAGAACCACGTGATGCAGGTGCTGGCTCTGACGGCCATGGAACCGCCGGCGACGGTCGACGCCGAGGGCATCCGCGACGAGAAGGTCAAGGTCCTCAAAGCGGTGAAGGTGCTGCGAGCCGACGAGGTGGCCGCATCGGTCGTGCGCGGCCAGTACGAGAGCGGGTGGGTCGAGGGCGCCGCCGCCCTCGGGTACCGCCAGGAGGAAGGCATCCCGGCGACCAGCCAGACCGACACCTACGTCGCCGCTCGCCTCACGATCGACAACTGGCGGTGGGCCGGCGTGCCCTTCTTCGTGCGCACCGGCAAGCGGCTGCCGAAGCGGGTGACCGAGGTGGCGCTCGGCTTTCGTGAGGTGCCCCACCTTCCGTTCTCGAGCGGAATGGCCGAGGGCCTCGGCCCCAACGCCATGGTGCTGCGGATCCAGCCCGATGAGGGGATCACGCTCCGGTTCGGCGCCAAGGTGCCGGGCCAGTCCTTTCGCGTGCGGACGGTCAACATGGACTTCTCGTACGGCGCCGCCTTTGTCGAGGAGTCGCCCGAGGCCTACGAGCGCCTCCTGCTCGACGCCATGGCCGGCGACCCGACCCTGTTCATCCGCACCGACGAGGCCACCCAGGCCTGGCGGATCTGGGACCCCGTGGTGACGGCGTGGTCGGCACCCGACGCGCCGCCACCGTCCCCCTATGCCGCCGGCACCTGGGGTCCGGCGGAGGCCAACGCCCTCCTGGGCGACGGCCGGACCTGGCGCAACCTGTGAGCGAGCCGTCGACCGCCGGCGTGATGACCCTCAGCCACTGGGCCAACGAAGGCGTGACCGTCGCCACCGTGCTCCGTGCCTTGGAGGACCTGCGGCGACCGGAACAGATGCCGGCGACCCGCACGAGCGTGCTCACGCTGTGCATCCTCGGACGGGACCGCGGCTCGGTGGACCGAGCGAAGGCGGCCGTGCTCGAGCTCGGCGGCCGCCACCCGGCTCGCGTGCTGCACCTCGTGCTCGATCCGGAGTCAGCCGGCGGTCCGCCGGGGCTCGACGCCGAGATCCGGCTTCTGGGTGGTGAGGCCGAGGGCCATGAGCTCTGGTTCGAAGACGTCGGACTGGTCGTGAGAGGGCCGGCCACCGAGCACCTCGACTCGCTGATCGAGCCGCTCACGCTCGCCGATCTCCCCGTCGTGGTCTGGTTCGTCGACGAGCCCCCGAGCTCCGCGGACCCGCTGCTGATGGCGGCCGACGTCCTCGTCGTCGACTCGCGCGCCTTCGGAGGCCTCGACTGCTTCGCCGACGTCTCCGCCCTCGTGGGCGCCCGACCCGTCATCGACCTCTCCTGGATCCGGCTCCGGCCGTGGCGTGAGCTCCTGGCCGGACTCTTCGAGGGCCCCGACTTCCGGCCCTTCGTCCACGGCGTGCACCGCATCGAGGTCATCGGTCGCACCGGTCCGCGCCACCTGCTCGGAGGATGGATCGCCGAGCGTCTCGATCTGCCGCGGGAGGCCGTTCAGCTCGTGGAGGGCGAGCACGTGACCATCCGGCTGCATGCCATCTCCGACGGCCGGTCCGGCACCTTCGAGGTGACCCGTGGTGACGAACGGCGGGTCGAGGCCAGAGCCATCATCGATGGCGGGCCCTCCTCCTCATCGGTCGTCCAGTTGCCCGAGGCGACGCCGGCGTGGGGTCTGGCCGACGCGCTCTCCCATCTCGAGCACGACCCCGTGTTCGAGCGCGCCCTCGCCCGCGCCCTCTCCTAGAGTTCGCCCGTGAACGGAGAGCTGCTCGTCGTCGATGACGTCCCGGGTGAGTTCGCCGATCGCGTCATCGAGGCGTTCCACGCACGTCCGGGCGAGGACTTCTCCTTGGCCCTGTCGGGCGGCGACACCGCGCGACAGTGCTACGAGCGCCTCGCCCTCGACGGCGGCGAGCAGATCGATTGGTGGCAGGTCGACGTCTACTGGGGCGACGAGCGTTGCGTCCCACCCGATCACGAGGACTCGAACGAGCGCCTCGGTCGGACATCGCTGCTCGAACGGGTCGGCGCGGCCCATGCGGTGTATCCCATGCGCTGCGACGAAGGACCGGAGCGCTATCAGCTGCGCGTGGGCGAGCTCGGTCATTTCGACGTCGTGCACCTGGGCCTCGGACCCGACGGGCACACGGCCTCGCTGTTCCCCGGATCACCGGCGCTCGTTGCTGATCCCGGTCTCCTCGTGTGCGTCAACGAAGACCCGACCGGCATCAACCCGCTGCCGCGAATCACCCTCACCTTCTCCGGCATCGCCCCCGCCCGACTGGCGATCTTCACGGTGACCGGCGAGGAAAAGCAGGCGGCGATGCAGTCGGTCTACGACGGCGCCGACGTGCCCGCCGCACGCGTCGTCGCCGATCGCGTGATCTGGCTCGTCGACCGAGACGCCGCTCCTCGCGGCTGAGCGATCGTCAGTCGCCGGGGACGACCGTGGGGTCCGGCCCCGGTACGACGAGCGCCCGACCGGATGGCGAGAGCAACGAGCCGACCACGCCGGCGATCGTGACGGCGCCACCGAGCACGTGCAGCACCGAGATCGTCTGTCCCAACAGGACGAACGCCAGCCCACCGGCGAGCACGGGCATGGCCAGCTGCATCACGGGCGGCACGTTGGCGGCGACCTGTCGAAGCGGCCAGGTCGTGACGAAGTGGCCGAGGCCGCCGGGCACGGAGGCCAGGAAGGCCGCCCGGCCGAGGTCGGCGGCGCCGACGGCGGCGACGGGCTCGCCGAGCACGGTGGCGTAGACCGACACGACGACACCGGCGGCCACCACCACGCCGAACAGGAACGGAACCGTGTCGATGTGGTCTCGTGCCTGCTTCGACCACACGAAGTAGATGGCGAAGAAGACGACGTTCAACGCGGCCAAGAACATGCCGAGCGGCTCACCATCGGGCCCACCGGAACCGGCGAGGGCGACCACGGCGGCGCCGGCGATGGCGACCAGAGACCACAGCCGAAAGCTGCGGCCGGGGCGCTCGCCGAAGAGCACGACGGCCAACGCGCCGACGAACACCGGCTGCAGCACCTGCATCAGCGTCACGTCGACCACCGACGTCGCCTTGTTGGCGATCATGAAGAACAACTGGTGCACCCCGAAGGCGACCCCACAACGACCGGCCCACGTCCATCCGATGCGATCCGGACGACGACCCGATCGCCGGATCTGCAGCAACGAGAGCGTGCCCATGAACAGCGCGCCGATCCAGAGACGCCAGAACGACAGCACCGGGCCCGTCGTGGTCGCGCTGGCCACCGTCACGGGGCCCGTGCTGAAGAGCACCACGCCGAGGCCGATCAAGAGGAGGGGCCGGCGCACGAACGCGCCGAGGGCGACCGTCAGGTGTTCTGGACGAGCAGGCCGCCGTCCACCGGTACGACCGCTCCCGTGATGAACGAGGCCGCCGGCAGCACCAGGCTCAGGGTGACCTGGGCCACTTCTTCGGGCTCGCCGTAGCGACGCATCGGGACGCGCCGGCGGGCGAACTTCGTCTTGGCCTCGTCCGGGATGCCGGCGGTCATCCCCGTGTTGATCGGGCCGGGGCACACGCAGTTGACGGTGATGCCTTCACGGGCCAGCTCGACGGCCAGCCCCCGTGTGAGCCCGACGACGCCGT
>JBKJKM010000165.1:0-30498 GCA_046597375.1 Acidimicrobiales bacterium
CTTCGACGGGCGCTGACCGACCGCGACTGGCAGGTGCGCCAGGCCGCAGAGGATCTCCTCGACTAGCGACGCCAGCTCGAGCTTCTTGGCTGCAGAACTACCGGTCGGCCTCCATGAACATGACCCGGAGCGACTCGAAGGCCTCGATGCACTTGCCCGCACCGAGGACGACGCACTCCAGCGGCTCGTCGACCAGGTGGACGGGGAGCTCGGTCTCCTCGGCGATCCGTTGATCGAGGCCCCGGAGCAGCCCGCCGCCGCCGACGAGGTGGATGCCCTGCATGATCAAGTCCTGGGCCAGTTCCGGCGGGGCCATGCCCAGGCACTGGATGACGGAGTCGACGATGGCGCTCACGTTCTCCTCGAGGGCCTCGCGCACCTCCTCGGGACTCAGCACCACGGTCTTCGGGAGGCCGGTCATGAGGTCACGACCCCGCACCTCGGCCTTGACCTCGTCGTCGGTCGCGTGCGCCGAACCGATGGCCACCTTGATCTCCTCGGCCGTCCGCTCGCCGATGGCGATGCCGTACTCGCGGCGCACGAACGTCTGGATGGCCGTGTCCATGTCGAAGCTGCCGACGCGAATGGCCTGCAGCGCGACCGTCCCCCCGAGCGAGATCACGGCCGTCTCCGAGGTGCCGCCACCAACGTCGACGATCATGTTTCCGAGTGGTTCGCCGACCGGCAGGCCGGCACCGATCGCTGCGGCCATCGGTTGGTCGATGAGGTAGGCGTCGGTGGCTCCGGCGCGACGGGCCGCCTCCTTGACGGCGCGCTTCTCGACGGAGGTGATCGCGCTCGGCACGCAGATCAGCACGCGCGGCCGGTTGAAACGGGAGATGCCGGCCCGGGTGAGGATGATGCGGATCATCCGCTCGGTGATGTCGAAGTCGGTGATGGCGCCGCCCCGCAGGGGCCGCACGGCCTGGATGTAGCCGGGGGTTCGGCCGATCATCTGCCAGGCCTCGTGCCCCATGGCGAGGACGTCCTGGGTCTGGATGTTCAGGGCGATGACGCTGGGCTCGTTGAGGACGATGCCTTGGCCCTTGGCGTAGACGAGGGTGTTTGCGGTGCCGAGGTCGATAGCGAGGTCGCGGGCCACGGGCGGCTACGTGGACCCAGGGTTGCGTCCGTTGGGACGCTTGTCCGGAGTGGGCTCGCGCTTCTCGGTCGGCGCCAGCGCCCGGAGCTCGCGCTGGAACTCCTCGATGCCGGCGTTGAGCGACGTCGGCTTGCGGTTGCGGAGATAGAGCCAGAGGCACCCGACGATGCTCAGGAGCACGGCGATTCCGAGATACAAGAGGTTGCTCACGTTCGGCCGACCTCCTCGACCGGCGCGGCGTCGGTGCCCCACGCCTCGCCACCCTCCCACGACTCCTTCTTCCAGATCGGCACCGTGGCCTTGAGCGCGTCGATGGCGAAGCGGGCGGCCGCGAAGGCCTCGGGCCGGTGAGGGGCGCCGGCCACCACGACGACGGCGACCTCACGCAGCTCCAACCTTCCGACCCGGTGGAGCAGGACGAGGCGGCCGACCTCGGGCCAGCGGGCGCGGATCTCGCCGCAGAGGGTGCGGAGGCGAGGCTCGACCTGTTCGGTGTAGGCCTCGTACTCGAGCCAGTCGACGCCGCTGCGCCCTTCGGCGTAGTCGCGGACCGTGCCCGTGAAGAGCACCTGGCCGCCGCACTCCGGTGTCTGCGTCCACGTCAACGCGGCGTCGACGGGGAGTGGGTCGGTCGAAAGACCCACCCAGTCCACACCGTCGGACGGAGGGGCCAGCACGACCTCATGGTACGGCGAGGGGCGAGGCCTGCGGCGCCAACCCCGCCGGTATCCTCGGCCTCGTGGAGTGGGAAGACGAGGGGCACGACGAAGAGCCGGGCTCGCCGCTGCTGCCGCCGGACGATCGCCTGTGGCGGCATCCTTCGGAGGCGGCGGGCGCGCCGGCCACCGCCGTGCGCGGCGCGTTGGCGCCTTCGTCGGTCAGCGACACCCCGCGTGTGGTCACCGTGATCGCACTGACCAGCTGCATCTCCGTTCTCTTGACCATGGGGGTCGTGGCCGTCGTTCGGCCCTTCCGGCTGCGAGTGCCGACCGAGCCGACAGCGGCGACGACCGACGTGGCCAGGCTCACGGCCCTGGTTCGTCCCGTCGTCGCCCAGGTCGTCGCCCGGCGGGCTGGGGCCGAGTCGACCTCGGCCTCCGGTGTCGTGTTCCGGGCCGACGGGATGGTGATGACGACCCACCACGTCATCGATGGGGCCGACTCGGTGCGCGTGGTTTTCGACGACGGTCGCGACCTCCCTGCCCGCGTCGTGGGCGCCGACGCTGACACCGACCTCGCCGTTCTCGACGTCGAGGGCGAGGGGTTCCCTGTGGCATCGATGTCCGCGCACCGCTCGTCGACCCGAGTCGGCGAACCGGCCGTCACCATCGGCGCCGGTCCGGTCGTTCGGCTGTCCATGGTCAGCGGTCTCCGCCAGGAAGCGGGCGTCGAGGGCCGCCGACTCGTCGACATGATCCGCACCGATGGCGCCATGGCCAGCGGCTGCTCCGGCGGCGCCGTCGTCGACCGAACGGGCTCCGTCATCGGCATCGCCGTATCGAACCTCACCACGATCGAGGGGCCGATCGGTTACGCCACCCCGATCGATGTGGCCAAGGCCGTAGCCGACGAACTGATCGGTTCTGGCCGGATCGCCCGCAGCTGGCTCGGCATAGATGGGGAGACCGTCGACGCCGGCGCCGTGGTGCGCAAGGTGCGTGAGGGCAGCCCGGCCGAGGCGGCCGGGTTGGCCGCCGACGATGTCATCGTCGCCATCGACGGTGCCGCCATCGCTTCGATGGCCGATGTCGTCGTGCACCTCCGCCGGCAGCGCCCCGGCGACGTCATCGGCCTGCGCGTCCTCCGCGCCGGCCAGCCGGTCGACGCCGTCGCCACCCTGGTCGAGAAGCCCGCGTAGGGCTTAGGGCTGGGCGCGGCGGCGAGCGGCGCCGACCGCCACGACGCCGGCGGTCGTCACTCCGGCGGCGGCAATCCCGGCGACCGACAGCGCCAGTTCCTGACGCCGTTTGGGGCTCAACTCACGCCACCACGAACCCTGGCGGGCGGCGACGAGGGCCTCTTCGTTGGTGTGCACGGGATCCCATCCGGTGGCGACGAGCTTGTCGTTGGCGACGACCCACGGGTGCACGAGGTACGGGACGGCCGGCGCCGGGGCCCCACCCCAACCGAGGCGCCAAGCCCAGCGCTCGGCCGTCGCCGCCAGGCGATCGGGCAGCGGGAGCACGAGGCGTCCGTTGGTCGCCAGCGCCCTTGCCGTCTCACCCGAGACGAAGCTGTCGGGGGCGAGGTTGAACGTGCCGGCCAAACCGCCCAGGGCGACGTGGGCGAAGGCCGAGGCGGCATCGTCGACGTGGAGGAATTGCACCGGCGGAAGGGACTCGCTCCGGCGCAGACTCGAGGGCCGTCCGAGGGTGTTCGACTCCCAGCTCTCACGCCCGGGCGCCACCACCGGCGCCGGCCGGAGGACGGCCACCGCCACGCCGGGATGGTCGTCCGCCCACTCGGTCACCCGACGCTCGGCCTCGGCATGCTCGATGGCGAAGGTGAACCCGGGATTGGGCCGAATGGGCACGTCTTCGGTCAGGGGCACGCGGTTGTCCGCCCACGCCCCGTAGACGCTGGCGCTCGACCGGTAGACGAGGGAGGTCAGCGAGGCTGAACTGGCGGCGTCGAGCACCGGGCCGATGGCCGTTGCGAACCCGAGGTGCACGAGCACGTCGGCGCCCTCGACGGCCGATTTCAGCTCGGCGACGGGTGACGAGGCATCGACGATGACGACGCCTCCGACCTCGCGGAGCTCCTGGAACCGGGCGACGAGGCGTCGCCCCGTTCGCCCCTCGGCTCCGCTGACCACGACCCTGAGCATCGACCTACCATGCCCGTGTGAGCACGCCCGGTCCATTCGGCGGCAACAACCCGTTCGAGGGCATGCCCATCTTCGGCGATCTGGCCAAGCTCTTCGCCAACCAAGGCCCCGTCAACTGGGACGTGGCGCGACAGATCGGCGGCTTCATGGCCGCCGAAGGCCAGTCCGAAGGCAACGTCGATCCGATCGAGCGGATCAAACTCGAGGAGTTGGCACGCGTGGCCGAGCTCCAGATCGGCGACCTCACCGGGCTGGCGACGTCGGTGACGGGTCGGTCGGTGTCGATACGGGCGACGAACCGAAGCGAATGGGCGTTGTCGACCCTCGAGGCCTACAAGCCGCTCTTCGAGCGGCTGGCGACTTCGCTGAGCGGCTCGATGCAGACGCCGTCGATCGACCCCGACGACGCCGAGGGGCTGGGCGGGGCCATGGGTGAGGAGATGTTGGGAAATCTCCTCGGTGCAATGGCGCCGATGATCCTCGGCATGCAACTCGGGTTGATGGTCGGTCACCTCGCCCGGCGGTCTCTCGGCCAGTACGACCTCCCGGTGCCCCGCCCTCTCGGCGACGAGCTCCTGGTGGCGTCGGCCAACCTCGAGGCCTTTGCGTCCGACTGGTCGCTCCCCCCCGACGACCTTCGCCTGTGGGTGTGCCTCGATTCCGTGGCCCACCATGCCGTGCTCGGCCGGCCCCACGTGCGGGCCCGCCTCGAGGGCCTTCTGCTCGACTACGCCGGTGGGTTCACGCCCGATCCCAACGCCATGAGCGAGCGGATGGCGACGATCGATCCCACCGATCAGAGCTCGTGGGAGGACGTCTTCGGCGATCCCGAATCCCTGTTGGGCACCATGGAGTCCGACGAACAGCGCCGCGCGAAGCCGGCGCTCGAGGCGCTCACGGCCACCATCGAGGGGTACGTCGATTACACCATGGACGAGGTGGGCAGTCGGCTCATCGGGTCGTACGGGCAGCTCGCCGAAGCGCTACGGCGTCGCCGCGTCGAGGCCAACAAGGGCGACCGCTTCGTCGAGCGGCTCTTCGGGCTCGAGCTGTCGCAGAAGCAGTACGACCGGGGCGAGGCCTTCGTGCGCGGCATCGTCGAGCGCGAAGGAACCACGGGTCTGGCCCGCCTCTGGGACTCCGACCGCGAGCTCCCCACCCCCAACGAGGTCGACGCCCCCGGTCTCTGGTGGGAGCGCATCAACCTTCCGTCCGACTGAGTACACGGATCTCGGCGGCGCGGATCTCGCCGTCGGCGAGGTCGAGCAGGCCGTACGTGTGGTGGGGCTGAGCCCGCCGCTCCGTCGGCGAACCCGGATTGAAAAGACGCTGTCCGTCGAGTCCCATGCCGTCGTAGGGGACGTGGGAGTGGCCGTAGACGACGAGCTCGCAGTCCGGGAAGCGGCGCCGGAGTCGCGCCGGTCGTCCCCTGGTCGGGCCGCTGTCGTGGATCATCCCGACCCGGACACCACCGACCACGTCGATCCGGGCTTCCGGGAGCATCGCCGCCAGCGCGGCGTCATCGTTGTTGCCGAGCACGGCATACACCGGGGCGAAGCCCGACAGCTCGTGGACCAAGTCGGCCGTCATGATGTCGCCGGCATGGAGGACGGCATCGGCGTGCGCCAACTCCTCGTAGACCTCGTCGGGGAGGCGTCGGCGCCCGCCGGGGCGCAGATGGGTGTCGGCCAGGACGAGCACCCTCACGGCCGTGCCCCGAGGCGCCGAGAGGCCAGGCCGTAGGCCAGGGCGGCCGCGAGCGAGGCAATTCCGAGCACATCAAAGCCCTGACGCAGCGGGGTGGCCACGAGTACCGGGAGGAGCGCGCCGATCACCCACACGAGCTGGAAGCCGGCCTCGAAGCGGGCGAACGCACGACCTCGCTGGTCGGCCGGCGCATCGCGCTGGACGAGGGCATCGAACGCCAGCTTGGCCGCCCCGGCCGCCACGCCGAGGCCGGCGGCCACGGCGGCCGCCCAGAGCCGGCCCTCCACCCGCGCGAAGCCGAGCGAGGTCACCGCCACCACGACGAGCGCTCCGGCCAGCATCTGTTCCTCGCTGACCCGGTTTCGCAGACGGGGTGCCATTGCGTTGCCCGCCAGCGTCGCCGCCATGCTCGACGCCAACACGACACCGAACCACCACGAGGGGGCCCCCGTCCGCCGGAAGCCGAAGGCCACCAGGAACGTGAGGAAACCCACCTGGGCCCGCAACAGCGCCATCACCACCGACGCCGAAACCAGCCGGAGCGGCCCAGGACCTCCGGTTCTTCGCGCGGTCGGGGGCGCCGGCGCCCCCGGATCGCGCGTAGAACCGGGGAGGGCGGGGAGGCGGAGGGCGCTGATGGAAGCGGCCACGAAGAGCGTGGCGGCGAGGCCTAACGTCCAGGAGCCGGAACCCAGCCGGAGGAGCAGCACGCCCGGGCCGGCGACCAGGAACCCGGCGACGACGCCGGTGATGGCCAGCTTGGCGTTGGCCTCGACCAGTTCGTCGTCACCAGCGACGGCCGTCGGGACAAGCGCACTCTTGGCCACGGCATACGACTTCGACGACACGAGCACGGCAAAGGCCGCCGGAAAGAGGAGGAGACCGTCCAGCACCCTGGCCATGGCCAGACAGAAGACGGCGCGGCCGGCGCAGGTGGCCACGATCATGGCCCGACGTCCCGTCCGGGATCGGTCGATGACCGGCCCCAGGAGCGGGGCGACGACGGCAAAGGGGGCCATCGTCAGGAGAAGGGACAGCGCCACCCGACCACGCGCGGCGGTCGGCGAGATGCTGAAGAACAACGACCCGGCCAGCGCCAGGGTCACCAGCGTGTCGCCGGCCATGGCCAGCGCGTGCGTCCGGGTGAGGGCCGAAAAGACCGTTGTCGCCCCCGGGCGGGCTCCGGGGGGCACGAGCGGTCGCCATCCGGAAGTCACGGGCGCACCCGTCGAGCCACTCGCGCCGGAACCACCGCTTCATCGTACGAGCGCGCTCAAGGCGACCACGGCTCGTGACGAAAGCATGGACATGTCCGACCTCTCGAACCTGCTGGGTGACGTCTACGGCGATCACCGCTCCCCCGATGCTGCGCCCGTGCGCCGCGAGCTCTCCGCCGATCAGCGCACGCCGGAATGGTCCTCCGAGACCCAGCTCGACCAGACCTTCGAAGGTTGGGTTCCCGGCGAGTCCCCGACCCGGCCGAGTGACCTCTCGGCGGTTGCCGCACCGCCAGCGCCGCTGTCCGACCCCGTTCCGATGCCGAGCCTGGCCCACGCACTGGCCGAGGCGCCGCAGGGGACCCAGGCCGGTTGGGCGTCGGGCCCGAGCGTGGCCCCGGTCCCGGCGATGGCAATGGCGATGGCGTCGGTCCCTATGGCCGCCGCCGGCGTGTGGCAGCCGGGCGACGACGACATCTTCCCGATGCCGAAGGGCACCAAGAAGAACAAGTAGTTCATTCCTCCGATCGGACGTCTCGCAGGGCCGCCCTCCAGGGCGGCTCTGTCGCGTCAGGCCCGGGCGGACTCGAACTTGTAACCGAGGCCTCGGATGGTCACGATCCGACGTGGCACCGACGGGGTTTCCTCGACCTTGGCCCGAAGGCGCTTCACATGGACGTCGAGTGTCTTGGTGTCGCCGACGTAGTGCGGACCCCACACCCGGTCGATCAACGTCTCGCGGGTCAGCACCCGGCCGGCGTTGGCGAGCAGCAGCTCGAGCAGTTCGAACTCCTTGAGCGGCAGGTTGACGGCATCCCCCCGGACGAAGACCTCATGGCGCTCTGGGTCGAGGCGGACGTCGCCGACCTCGAGGACGTCGCCGACCGAGTCGTCATCTTCGGGCGAACGGGGCACGCGTCGCAGCACCGCCCGCATCCGGGCCACGAGCTCGCGCAAGCGGTACGGCTTCGTCACGTAATCGTCGGCGCCCACCTCGAGGCCGACCACCGTGTCGATCTCTGCACCCTTCGCCGTCACCATGATGATCGGCACCCGCGACTTCGATCGGATCTCGCGGCACACGTCGATACCGGACACCTTGGGCAGCATCACATCGAGGAGCACGAGGTCGGGCCGCACGATGTCGAACATCTCGAGGGCCTCACCGCCATCGCGTGCGACCTTGACGAGAAAGCCTTCCCGCTTCAGTCCGACAACGAGGGCTTCGACGAAGGACTCCTCGTCCTCGACGACGAGGACAGTGGACGGGGAATCTGCCAAATCGATCAGCCTGCTTCCGCAGTGGGGGACGAGACGATGACGGGGCCAGGACCGGACGGGAGACGCAGCGTGAACGTCGAGCCTCGGCCTTCCTGGGACTGCACCCGAACCTCGCCACCGTGGTTGCCGGCGACGTGGCGAACGATGGCGAGGCCGAGGCCCGTGCCGCCAGTGTCGCGGGCTCGGGCCCGGTCGACCCGGTAGAACCGTTCGAAGATCCGCTCGAGATCGCGCTGGGGAATTCCGACGCCCGTGTCGGACACGGTGACCTCGACCCAGGTGCCGTTGTTGCGCGTGTCGAGCACGACCTCGGCGCCGTCGTCGGAGTAGGTGACGGCGTTCTCCACGAGGCTGTGCACCGCCGAGACCAACTGCCGTCGGTCGCCCAGCACGGAGAGGCGCCGGGGAGGCTCGTTGACCTCGATGCGGATACCGCGGTGCTCGGCCACCGATCGCACGCGGTCGGCCGCTTCGGCCAACACGAGGTGCACGGGGACGGGGTGGCGCAGCGGCGACTCCTCGGCCTCGATGCGGCTGAGGTCGAGGAGGTCCTCGATGATCCGGCCAACCCGGAAGGCTTCGATCTGCATGCGCTCGGCCAGACGGCTGGCCACGACCGGATCGTCTTCGCCGGCCAGGGTCTCGGCCAGGAGGCCGAGCGCGCCGACCGGCGTCTTGAGCTCGTGGCTGATGTTGGCGACGAAGTCGCGCCGGACGGCCTCGAGTCGGCGTCGCTCGGAGATGTCTTCGATGACGGCGGCGGCGCCGATGAGTCGGGCGTCGTTCACGAGCGGGGCCGCCGTCAGATGCAGCGTGCGGTGGGGAGGTCCGAAGAGCTCGAGGTGCTCGCTGCCGGCGGTGCCGTCGACGGCGCCGGCGAGCAGGCGAGTGACCGCCTCGTCGGCCAACGCTTCATGGAGGCGGTCGCCGACGAGTTCCTCGGCCCGCTCGTTGTGGTAGACGACGTCGCCGTTCTCGTCGCACACCACGATGCCGTGGCCGATGAGGCGAAAAGCGTCGGCCAGTCGGTCGACGGCGACCTCGGCATCGCTCACCCGCAGGGTTCCGGAGCCGGCGGCCCGCTCGAGGGCCGACAGCGACGTCTCGAGGCGTCCCCGGCCGACCACGTCGACGGTCTGGGTGGTCTCGAGGCGCGTGGTGACCGAGGCGATGCGGCGCACGAGCTGGCGGCGGGATCGCCAGCCGGCCACCGTGGTCATCACGAAGAGAACGCCGAGGACGGCCACGGCCGCCTGCAGCTGCTCCAGTTGTTGCACGACGTTCATGGTACGGGCGTAGGCCCAGGGGTCGCGAGCCACCTCCTGAGGGTTCACCCCCGGTTCACCTGCGGACCCCCGACTGGTCCGCAGGGGTTCACCGTGGGTCGAGCACCGCGCCGCTGAGCGCCTCGACGGCGTCGCCGATGTCCGTCGTCCGTGGCCCGACCAATGCGTTGACCGAGACGTACCCGGCGTTGACGAGCATGGTGTCGGTGTCGGGATCGAGTTCCTCATCGAGCTCGCGGAGCACGAGTTGCAGGTGCCCGTCGACCTCACCCTCGAGGACGGTGCGCACCACACCGAAGGGCGCCAGTCGGCCGCTGCGAATGCCGAGGACTTCGGTGATCGGCAGGTTCGGAACGTTGACGTTGAGGACGGCGCCCACCGGCTGTTCGAGGGCCCAGGCCACGGCCGCGACGCCAAAGGACGCACCCGTCTCGAGGAGCCATGGGTCGCCGGTGTTCTGGCTCAGCGCTACGCCACGGAGCCCGAAGTTGGCTGCGGCCAAGGCGGCACCGACCGTGCCGGAGAACAGGATGCTCCGGCCGGTGTTTCCGCCGGCGTTGATGCCCGACGCAATGATGTCGGGCCGAGCGCCGAAGGCCCCGAGGTGGGCCGCCATCACACACATGCCTGGCGGTCCGTCGAGGCCGTGGATGGGTACATCGGCCAATCCTGGAAGCTCGAGGCGTTGGGTACGCACGCCCTTGGCGTGTCCCGGCCCGAGCGCGGCACCGGAGCCGCTCATGTCACTGAGTGGCGCGGCGACGACCACGTCGTGCCCCGCTTCGGCCAGGCCGACCGCCAGCGCAAGAATGCCGGGCGCGTGGACGCCGTCATCGTTGGTCACCAGCACCCGAGCCATCGAGGGAGGATAGGGGCCGTGGACCGGCGTCTCCGACGTTCGCCGACCCTTCACGAGCCACCACTTGATGATCCCCGGATCGTCAGGCCCGTCCTCAGGCGAGGAAGGCGGACCGCACGGCGCTGATCGTGGTGCCGTCGATGCCGATCGAGGCGAGGTAGCCGGCAATCGATCCCCATTGCTTACGGACGCGGGCCAAGAAGACGTGCATCGCCTCCGGCGGACAGCTGAGGAAGGCGGCGGGCTGGCGGGCCATAGCGTCGGCCGCCTCGGGACGGTGCTCCCGAATCCAGTCGACCAGCTTCTCCATGGCGGCCGAGCTGGTCTGGTAGTCGTCGGCGATGTCGTCGTCGGAAACTCCGCACGTGGCCAGCAACAGTGCGGCGACGACGCCGGTGCGATCCTTGCCGGCCGAGCAATGGAAGGCGACGGGACGGCATCCCTCCGTGGCCACCAACTCGAAGACGGCGGCGATGGCGGTGGCTCCCTCGTCGAGCATCTCGAGGTAGCGGTCGACGAGGAACGAGACCGCATCGTCGCTCTCGTCGAGGCTGTCGTGCGACCAGACGTGACGGAGCACGGGCAGATGGAGCACGACGATGCCGTCGGCTGCGACCGATGCGGCGACCTCAAGCTCGCCGTCGGAACGCAGGTCGACCACCGTCCTGACGCCGAGTCCGCTGAGGCGCTCGATCTCCTCCGGCGGCAGGCGATGCAGACCATCAGCGCGGAAGGCGACACCACGCCGAAGGGTCGAGCCGCCCATCGCGGCAAGGCCGCCGAGGTCGCGGACGTTGAAGACGCCGGCGGCGAACGGGACGTGACGGTCGTCAGCCATGGGTCGCTCGGTACAGAGGTCGGTCACGAAGTCGACCGTACCGGCGTCATCGGCTCGCAGAGGCTTCGATCGGGGAGTGTTCACCGTCCCGTCACCGGGGAGACGCCTGTTGGGTGAGAGACGTGGCCCCTCAGTTGCACGACGTCATCGCGTGCGAGGCCTGAACCGCCCGCACCATCCACCTATCGGCGCCCTCGGGGATCCAGGGTGGAGCGCCGGCGTGTCCCGTACCCGCCGGACGAGGAGGCAACGTGACGGACATCGCCGACCTGCTCCACGAGGTACTCGAGTTGACCAAGCCGCAGCTGGTCCTCGACACAAGCGCCCTCGTCGCCGATCCAGACGGCGTCTTCGACGCCTACGGCGAGCGCGACCTGGTGGTGCCGCTGGTGGTGTTGGAGGAGCTCGACGGCCTGAAGAAGCGGCTCGACCCCGTCGGTCGAGCCGCCCGTGAGGTGCTGCGCACCATCGAACGCCTCCGCCTCTCGGTGGGTGGCAACCTCACTGACCCGGTGACCCTGGAATCCGGCGGCACCCTTCGCGTCGCTATCAACGGCGTCGATGTCGGGCGACTACGAGAGCACGGACTCGACGAGGAGAAACCGGACAACCGCATCATCGGCGTCGCCCTCGGCCTCATGCTCCGGGCTCCGAAGGTCACCGTCGTGTCCGCCGATGCGGCCGTCCGTCTCAAGGCGGCGACGTTCGGACTCGAAGCGATCGACCACGACGTGGCCGCCGCCTCCGCTCCCCGTCCAGCCGGCTGGTCGGAGCACCAGGTGCCTGGTGGGTTGATCGACTCGCTCTACGCTGATGGGGGCACCTCCGAGCCGGCGGCGGCGGAGATCGCCGCCGCCCTGCCCACCAACACCTTCGCCGTGTTGCAGTCAGGTTCGCAGTCCGTCCTGGTGCGCCGGCGCAATGCCGGCCTCGAACCACTGGCCGCCGATACGGAGGCCTGGGGGTTGAAGGCCCGCAACAAGGAGCAGCGCTTCGCCATGGCCCTGCTGCTCGACCCGTCGGTGCCGGTCGTGGCCCTCGATGGTCGGGCCGGAACGGGCAAGACGCTGTGCGCGGTTGCGGCTGGGCTCGAGCAGGTCGTCGAGCAGCGGCGTTATGCACGACTGTGCGTCTACCGGCCAGTGATCCCGGTGGGCAAGGCCGACCTCGGGTACCTCCCTGGCGCCCTCGACGAGAAGATCGATCCGTGGATGGCCGCCATCATCGATGCCATCTCCGCCCTCACCGAGCGACGCTCGCCCGAGGATGCGCGACAGGTCATCGACGCCATCAAGACGAGTGGCCAGCTCATCATGGAATCGGTCGCCCACCTCCGAGGCCGCACACTGCACAACAGTTTCGTGATCGTCGACGAAGCCCAGAACCTGCCGCCCGACGTGATCAAGACGATCCTCACCCGGCTCGGTGAAGGATCGAAGGTCGTCTTCACGGGCGACACCAGCCAGATCGACGCGGCCTTCCTGTCCGAAGCGACCTGCGGTCTCTCGGTGCTCGTCAGCGTGTTCACCGGTAACGACGTCTTCGGTCACGTGCGCCTCACCAAGGGCGAGCGTTCGCGGGTCGCCGAACTGGCGGCCAACCTGCTCTAGCGAACGGTGAAGCGGGCGCTCACCACGCGGGCGATCAACGTCAACAACAGCACGAGCAGGATCAGCGTGAGCGCCGCACCCCAAGCCCGGTCCTGGGCGCCGGGGAAGGGGAACTGGGCGTTTCGGAAGATCTGGGCCGACAGTGCGGTGTTCGTGCCCTCCAACAGGTTCGTGTTGATCTTGCGCACCGAGCCGATGGTGAAGAGCAAGGGCGCCGTCTCGCCGGCCGCACGGGCCACGGCCAAGAGGCAGCCGCTGGTGATGCCAGGCAGCGCCGCCGGAATGACCACGGTCAGGATCGTGCGCGAGGTGCGTGCGCCCAGCGCCGTGCTCGCCTCGCGGAGCTCCCGAGGCACCAGCTTGAGCACGGCCTCGGTGGAGCGAATCACGATCGGGAGCATGAGGCAGCCCAGTGCGAGTGATCCGGCGAAGCCGCTCTGCCCGAAACGCAGCACCCACACCGTGTAGATGAACAGACCCATGACGATCGACGGCACGCCGGCCATCACGTCGCTCAAGAATCGGATGACGCCGGCCAGGCGGTTCGCCTGTCCATACTCGTTGAGGTAGACGGCCGTGAGGATTCCCAGAGGCACCGCCATGGCCGTGGCCGCCCCGGTGATGAGCAGGGTGCCGGCAACCGCTGGACCCATGCCAGGACCCGGACGGCGTGAGCTGACCGGGATGTCTTCGGTCAGGAAGTCGAGGCCGAACACCGACCCGCCCTTGCTCACCACGTAGACGAGCACGAAACCGAGGGGCACAGCGGCCACGAGGACGGCCAGGTACACGGACGCCGTCGCCAGCCGGTTGCGCAGCCGGCGAGTGCCGCTCACGCTGCGACCGGTGATGGAGTGCGACGGCGGCGCAGGAGCGGCGCTCCCGACCACGGCAGTCACGACGCCCTCGCCGAGCTGCCCCGGTTCACGACGGCGCGAGCGGCGACGTTCACGAGGATCGTCATGGCAAAGAGCACGACGCCGAGCCCGATGAGGGCCGAGCGGTAGGTCCCGCCGGCCTCGCCGAACTGATTGGCGATAACGGCTGCCAGATTGTCGCCGGACGAGAAGAGTCGCGACGTGATCTGCGGGCTCGAGCCGATTACGAGGGCCACGGCGATGGTCTCGCCCATGGCCCGTCCGAGACCGAGCATCACTGCGCCGACCATGCCGTTTCGGCTGTGCGGGAAGACCGCCCCGCGAATCATCTCCCAGCGCGTGGCGCCGAGCGCGACCGCCGCCTCCTTCTGCCCCGAAGGCACGGTGTCGAAGACCTCACGAGTGATCGAGGTGATGATGGGGGTGACCATCAGGGCCAGGATGATCCCGGCAGTGAAGAGGCTCTTGCCGGACGGCGTTCCGCCGAAGAGGCTCGACAGCAGCGGGAGCGATCCGGCGCTGTCGGCGATGCCCTGGTACGGCCCGACGATGGCGGGCGCCAGCACGAGGACGCCCCAGAGCCCGTAGACGACGGAGGGGATCGCCGCCAAGAGGTCGACCAGGTACGACACGGGCCGGCGTAGCCCTCGGGGCGCCACCTCGGAGAGGAAGAGGGCGATGCCGATGCTCACGGGTACAGCCAGCACCAGGCCGATGGCCGAGGCGACCAGCGTGCCGTACACGAAGGCGAGAGCACCGAACACGTTGTCGTTGGGGGCCCACCGGCTTCCCGTGATGAAGCCGAAGCCCTCCTCCCGAAAGGCGGGCCAGGCCTTCTGGCTCATCGATACGGCGATGAGCCCGAGGATCGCGAGCACCAGGAACCCCGCCAGGAGGCTGGAGACTCGGAACGCGAGATCGGCCCGGGCGGGCCGGGCCGGGGCAAGTCTCGTCGGGGGGGTGGAGAGAGAGGTCATGGGAGCCTGGCGATCGGCGGGCCGGGCTCGGCCCGCCGATCCGCGCAGGTTAGACGGGGCTCAGGCGGACACGATCAGGTCGAGCTGCGCCAGTGCCTTGTCGCGAAGCGCTTTCGGGAGGGGGGCGTAGTCGATGTCCTCGGCGAGGTCTTGGCCGTCGGTGAGCAAGTACTTCAGGAACGACTTGATGGCATCGGTCTTGGCCTTATCGGTCTGGTTCTTGTAGACGAGAATCCAGGTCGGAGCGGCGATCGGGTAGGCCTTTTCGCCGGGAGCGTTCAACGGGTTGTAGCTGAGGTCGGCGTTGATGGTGGCGCCTTCGAGGGCCGCAGACGTGGCCTCGATCGTCGGGGCGACGAACGTGCCGGCGGCGTTCTTGACCTTGGCCTGCTGGAGCGACGACGCCTTTGAATCCGAGAGGTCGACGTAGCCGATGCCGCCGACGACATCCTTGACGATCGAGGCCACACCGGAGTTGCCGTTGCCGGCGGAAACGCCCTCGCCGGTGGGCCACTCGACGGTGGAACCCGACTTCAGGGTCCAAGCGCTGGGTGCGGCGGCGACGAGGAACTTGGTGAAGTTCTCGGTCGTCCCCGAGCCGTCGGAGCGATGGGCGATCGTGATGGCGGTCGACGGCAGCTTGGCGCTCGTGTTCAGCGCCTTGATGGCCGGATCGTCCCAGGTCTTGATCTGGCGCTGGAAGATCTTGGCGATGGTGTCGGCGTCGAGCGAGAGCTCCTTGACGTCGGGCAGGTTGTAGCTGACCGTGATCGGGGCCGTGATCGTCGGGACGTAGACGAACTCGCCCTTGAACTTCGGCCGATCCTCGTCCTTGACGAGCCCGTCGGAACCGGCGAAGTCGACCACCTGGTCCTGGAGCTCCTGGCGACCCTTCCCGGAGCCGCCTCCGGGGTAGTTGACGACGACACCCGGCTGGACCTCGTTGTAGGCCCCGATGACCTCTTCGTAGAACGCCTGGGGGAAGGTGGCGCCGGAGCCGTTCAGCGTGGCGGTGAGCTCGGGCTCACCGTCGGTCGCGGGTGCGTCGTCGGAGCCGGAGTCCGACGGGTCATCGCCCCCGCCGCACGCGCCGCCCAGCATGGCGAACGCCACGAGGGCCACGAGCAGCCGGAGCAGTCGGGACGAACCTTGGTCAGTACCTGTCATGCGCGCAAGGTAGCCAGGCTCCCTGGCGCGAACCCGGCCGCAACATGGACGGCAGGTGAACGGCGGGTGAAAGGATGCTGCGGCCCGTTCGGAAGGGGCAGGTCGCGCCGGGAGCGCAGTTGAGAAGGGCGTACCCGGAGGGCAAGATCGGAAGGTGGCCGACGCTCCCCCCGCCGTGACCGAGTCCCGCGCCCCGACGCCGGAGGTTCGAGGGGTCGACACCGTGCTCGAGGAGCAGACGGAGCCGGTCTTCGAAGTCAAAGGCCTCGACTTCTATTACGGGTCGTTTCAAGCCCTTCGCGGCGTCGACCTCTCGATCCGGCGCCAGCGGATCACGGCGCTGATCGGTCCGTCGGGCTGCGGCAAGAGCACGTTCATCCGATGCCTCAACCGAATGAACGACCTCATACCCGGCACCCGGGTCGAGGGGACGATCGGCTACCACGGCCAGGATCTCTACGGAGCCGACGTGGATCCAATCGAAGTGCGCCGCCGCATCGGCATGGTGTTCCAGAAGCCGAACCCGTTCCCGAAGTCGATCTACGACAACGTCGCCTTCGGGCCCAAGGTCAACGGCATGAAGGCCAAGAACATGGACGAACTGGTCGAGCGATCGCTCCGCCAGGCCGCGCTCTGGGAGGAGGTCAAGGACAAGCTCAAGCAGAGCGCGTTCTCCCTCTCGGGCGGCCAGCAGCAACGGCTTTGCATCGCTCGCGCCATCGCCGTGCAGCCCGAGGTGATCCTCATGGACGAGCCATGCTCGGCCCTCGACCCCATCGCCACGATCCGCATCGAAGAGCTGATGTGTGAGCTCAAGGCGGACTACACGATCGTCATCGTCACGCACAACATGCAGCAGGCGGCCCGCGTGTCTGACGTGACGGCCTTCTTCACCGCCGAGGTCGACGACAAGGGCAGCCGCACCGGCGTGCTGGTCGAGTCCGATCGCACCAACGTGATCTTCACGTCGCCCCGTGATCAACGTACCGACGACTACATCACTGGTCGCTTCGGCTGAGACGCCGGCGGCCGTCCGCCGTCAGCGGTCGTTGCCGTCCGAGCCGCTCAGCCAAGACAGCATCCGCCCACGTAGCGCCTCGATGCCCGTGCCCTTGGCGGCGCTGACCCACAAGATCTCGTCGGCCCGTCGGCCGCACTTCGTCGCCAGCTGGCCGCGTCGCTGATCGCGCTGCAGCGCCTTCACCTTGTCGTGCTTCGTGGCAACGATCGTGTGGGGGAGGTCGTAGCCCTCGGCCCACGCAAGCATCGTCAAGTCGAGCTTGGTCGGCCCCACTTCACCATCGACCAGCACCACCACCATGTCCAAGCCTTCGCGTTGCAGCAGATAGCCCTCGATCATCTGCTGCCACCTCGCTCGCTCCGTTTGCGAGGCCGACGCGTAGCCGTACCCCGGCAGGTCCATCAACGTCCCACCGGCGGCGGCGGTCGTACCACCCATCACAAAGAGATTCAGAAGTCGGGTGCGGCCGGGAGTGTTGGACACCAGGGCCAGCTTTTTCCGATGGGCTACGGCATTGATGAGGGACGACTTCCCGACGTTCGACCGGCCCACGATGGCGATCTCGTGGCGCGCCGGCGGGAGTTGGGAGACGTCGGTCGCCGACTGAACGAACTCCAACGACAGGGGCGACGTCACCAGCTCTGCTCGTCGGAATCAGACGCGTTCATCGACCCGTCGACGACGAACCCCACCCGCTCGGCGATGACGACGGCGTGATCGGCGACGCGCTCGTAGAACCGAGCGATGAGGCCGAGCTCCACCACCGAGGCCACCGCCGCACCATCGGAGGCGAAGAGCTCGTGCAGCAGCCGACGGTGGAGCTCGTCCATGGCGTCATCCTCCGCCGGCAAGGCGCGGGCGCGGTTGGCGTCGAGCGTGGCGTACGCCGCCGCAGCTGTGGTGAACATCGCCGTCGCCCGAACGCCCATCTCCGAGACCAGCCGCCGCACGGCCGGCGTGAGCGCCACCGGGTCGAGAGCGGCCACCCGCCGTCCCACCGAGGCGACGAGGTCACCCGAGCGCTCCACCTCCATGGCCACACGGAGCGTCGCCATCAAGAAGCGAAGGTCGCGTGCGACCGGCGACTGCGTGGCCACGAGGTGGAACACGTCGGTCTCGACCGTTGGGTAGACGGCGTCGATGCGGGCGTCGGCCTCGACCACAGCCGTCGCCGCCGCGGCGTCGCCGTCGAGCAATGCGTCGGTGACCAACCGGATTCCCTCGACGACCACCGCCGCCATCTCTTCGACCCGAGACCGAAGCTCGGCCAAGTCATCGTGGAACGAGCGTCGCAGCTCGCCGAAGTTGCCCGTCATGCGCGGGCAGCCAGAGACGGATGGTCGGCCGCCACGACGTCGAGCTTTCGCTCGAAGAGCCGCTCGAACAGCTCCCGCTTGCGGCGCACGCCCCAGACTTCGAGGTCCATGTCACCCCGCGACGTCACGAGGAGACGCACCCGGGTCGGTGAGATCTCGACGGTGATGTCGTCGACGGTCGCGGCGTGGCCGCGATCGAGCCCGTCGGCCAACCGGAGCAGGGCGAGCATGGCCAGGGCGTCGTTGCGCCGATCCACGGGCAGCTGACCGAACGGATCGAACGAAGCCTTGGGGTCGTTGCGTCGGTGGTACCGCCCGAGGGTGGCGAGGATCCCGACGTCATCGGGACTGAACCCTCGCAGCTTGCCGTGCTCGATGAGGTAGGCGGTGTGCTTGTGGTGGCTCTCGACGGCAACATGCTCGCCGATGTCGTGCAGCCACGCTGCATGCTCGAGAAGCTCGCGATCCGAGATCGGGAGATGGTGGAGGGGCAGCGTCTGCTCGAAGAGGGTCCCGGCCAGTCGGGCCACCTGGGTGGCGTGGCCCTCATCCACGTTGCAGCGGCGAGCCAGCCCGAGGACGGACGATCGACGGATCGCCTCCCCGTCGTTGGTCCACTCCGCCACCTCGTGGTGCCGGATCGCATCGAGCACGATCCCCTCGCGCAGAGCCCACTCGCCGACCATCAGCTCGTCGAAGTCGAAGATCTTCATCGCCGTCATCAACACCAGCGACCCGACGGGGATCTGATCAGCCCGCCGCCCGTCAAGGCCGGGCAGCTTGGCCCGCGCCCCTGCCGGGAGGCCGACGAGGCGATCGTGCACCTGCTGGAGATCGGCCCGTGCCGTCGCCAATTGATTCACCGATTGCGGCACCGCACCGGTGCGCGCCGCGACAGCCATCCGCGCCAAGTCGAGGAAGGTCCCGCTGGTGCCGACCATGAGCTTCGGCTCGAAGGAGGCGACCTCGGCGGCGATCGGCGTCAACACCTCGGTGATGCGGGCCTTGAGCCTCCGCAGCTCACCGGCCGTCGGGGGATCCTCTTCGATGAACTGGGCCGAGAGGCGGGCCACGCCCAGATGGACGCTGGCCGACCAGAGCAGGCCGGCGTTGTCACCGACCATCACCTCGAGGCTGCCGCCGCCGAGGTCGAAGCAGACAGCCGGACCGGGCTCGAGGGCCAGGCTCCCGCGGATGGCGGCGAAGATGAGGCCCGCCTCGCGTCGACCGCTGATCACCTCGACGCTCACGCCCGTCTCTTCACGGATGAGGTCGACGATCGCGGAGGAGTTGTCGGCTTCTCGCATGGCGCTGGTCGCGCACGCCACGATTTCGGTCGCCCCGATCGACCTCGCCATGTTGACGAAACGACGCATCGTTTCGACGACGCGCTCCACCGCCTCCGGCGGCATCGTGCCGGTGCGGGTGACGACCTCACCGAGACGGAGCATCTCCTTTTCCCGCAACAACGTGTCGAAGGACCCGTCGGGGTGGGCGTCCACGACGAGGAGGTGGAAGGAGTTCGACCCCATGTCGATGGCGGCCAGCCGCATCGATCCGCGTTGGGTGCTCATTCCGGTGGCCGCAGGTAGCGAGCGCGGAGACGATCATCGTCCAACACCCAGGTGGATCCCTTCTCGCAGGGGAACGCACCGTCGTCGGGCGCGGCCTTCGGGGCGATGGCGTCGAACAACTCCGGGAGCACATCCCCGTGGGTGCACAGCACGACCGTGCCGGTCAGGTCGTCGAGCAGCACCACCGCAGAGGCCCCGGCGCCTTCCGCCAACTGCGGTACCTCCTCGAGAGGCAACCCGAGGTGGGCCGCCAGCGGCTCCACGGTCTCGATGCACCGTCGCGACGGGCTCGACAAGATCCGATCGACTCCGAAGTCGGCGAAGAGGTCGATGAGACCTTCGGCCTGGCGAAGGCCGCGCGGCGTCAGCGGCCGAAGGTGATCGGGCTGGGCCCACTCCTTGCGCCGCAGGGCGATGGCATGGCGGACGAGCAGGAGCGTCATCAGCCGAGAGTCTGCTCGCCGGAGGTGAGGGCCAGGAGGACCTCGGCATCGCGCGGATAGGTGAGGCGGGAGATCGCCGCTTCGACCGGTAGCCAAGCGATCTCGTCGACCTCGTTCTGCGGGCTCGCCAACGACCCGGTTTCCGGTTCCATCCGCCAATAGCGCGCCACCTTCGGGCGGTCGAAGCGGTCATGCCACCTGATCGTCGGGAGTTCCCCAGCGAGCCGACAGCGGAGACCGGCCTCTTCCTCGACCTCGCGCACGGCACACTCCTCGTCGCTTTCTCCCGGCTCGACCTTGCCCTTCGGGATCGTCCAGTCGTCGTACTGCACCCGGTGGACGAGCAGAACCTCGAGCGTGCCATCAGCGGTACTCCGACACGGCACGCCACCGGCTGCTCGTACCTCGCCCTGGTCATTGCGCACGACCATGTCAGGAGAGCCAGGACCGCAGCTTCTTGCCCGCCACCTCGTCCCACGCCTGCGGCCAGTCGCGCCGAGAGGCGGCCATGGCCTCGCGCTGCACGCTGATGAGCTCGCCGGCGACCAGAGCCTGGGCCGACGGGACCTTCGCTCCTGCGGCGCGCAGCCAGTCCTCGGCCACCACGGCGTCCTGGAGGTCCCCGAGCACGGACTGCACGCCGGCGACGGCTTTGGCGAAGCGCCGCGCCGGCTTGCCGAGCACCGGCGCCGCCGCCTCGGCGGCGTAGCGGGCGCGCTTGGCCCGGATGCGAATGTCGTGGAGGAACTCGTCCTCGGGATGGGCACCGAGGGTCTCGACCGCCTTCTGCAGATGACGCCACGGGCCGCGCACCAGACCGGGCAAAGCCTTGCGAGCCAAGGCGTCGGCCGCCTCGGTCACCGGCGGATCGACCGTGGCTCCGGCCAGGGCGTCGAGCAAGGCCAGGTAGCGGTCGCTTTCGAGCACGGAGAGGAGCTGCGTGTGGGCGCGATTTCGCTCGGCCTCGAGACGTCGCAGGAGGGAGGCAGCCGCGTTGGCATCGATGGCGGGAAGGACGGCGGCCTGCGCGTGCAGGCGCTCGAGTAGGACGTCACCATCGCGCACGTATCCGAGCTCCGCCCCGAGCCACTGCAGCTCGTTACGAAGAGGCGCCGCCGGTCCGTCGTCGAGGAGATCACGAAACGTCCGGAGGTCCGAACGCAAGCGACGGGCCGCCACCCGGGCCTGGTGGACGTCCTCGATGTCGCCACCGAGCCGGATGCCGGGATCGTGCTGCAAGAGCCGCGTGAAACAGCCAGCGACGGCGGCCGCAACGACATCCCGGAGGGTCGCCCGCTCGGGATCGAGCTCGGAAACGCGAACGTCCGGCGGCTCCAAAGCCCGGGGCCCGAGCGCCCGAACGATCTTCGGCGTCTGGTCCGCCTCGGCCGCGCCGGCGCCCAAGAGGCGGGCCACCACCGCCGACAAGAGGGCCTCAGGCGCCCCGGTGGCCACCTCCACCTCGATCTCCCGGAACCGCAACGCCACCCGTCGACCCTCGAGCACCGATACCTCGTCGTCCGCCACCTCGGCCAGACGTCCGCCGTCCTCCGCGCAGAGCTCGATTCGCCGGCGGCGGGTCGCCAGCATCCCGACCGGCACAAGTGACGCGGTCCGGACGTGACCGCGCACCAATGCTGCGACCGCGCCGGGCACGTGTCGCGCAGGAGCGACGACGTCGATCTCACGTCGGACGAGCGACGTCGCATCCGGGCCCTCGGGCAACTTCACGGTCCACTTCCCGGCGGCTGCCTTCGCCATCGAGGCACCCTCCCCGGTGCGGAATCGGACGCTGATGCCATTGCGGGCCAGACGGAGATCCGGCGTGTCGTAGTACGTGGCCTCGAGGTGTTGTTCGGGCAGCGGCACAGCCAGCACACCGACAAGCACGTGGTCGAGCTCGGGCAACTCGAACCCGGCCCACCCGGCGAGTTTCTGCTCCCGCTCGATCGTCCCGGGCCGATGGCCGTCGCGTCTCACGGCATGTCCTCTGGTTCGAGCCACGGCCGGGCCCTTCGGAGGGCGGCGTCCTGGAGACGGCGGTGGGCGCCGCCGCCGTCCTTGCCCTCCACCGAACCGGTCGGACCCACCCACGTTCCGTCAGCGGTGAGTTCCCAGGCAGACGTCTGGTCCTCGAGGTTCGCATCGAGCACCTCCTGCAGCCGCGCCTGGAGCGGAGGCGATTCGACCGGCACGACCACCTCGATACGGCGATCGAGGTTGCGGGCTCGAAGGTCGGCGGACCCGATGAACCACCGTCGGGCGTCGCGGCTGCCGAACGAGAAGATGCGGGAGTGCTCGAGGAAGCGCCCGACGATCGATCGCACACGGATGGTCTCGGAGAGCCCCGGCACGCCGGGCCGCAAGCAGCAGATGCTGCGGATGATCAGGTCGATGGGAACGCCCGCCTGCGACGCGGCGTACAGCGCATCGATGACCGGAGGGTCGTCGAGGCCGTTCATCTTTAGGATGATCCGGCCTTCCGGTCCGCGGGCCGTCTCGGTCTCGATCAGCTCGAGCACCTTCGAGCGCAGAGTCATCGGGCCGACCAGCAACTTGCGATACGACGACTGGCGGCTGTAGCCGGTGAGGAAGTTGAAGAGGTCGGTGAGATCTGCACCCAGGTCAGGATCAGCGGTGAGCAGGCCCAGGTCCTCGTACAGGCGCGCCGTCTTCGAGTTGTAGTTGCCCGTCCCGATGTGGGCGTAGCGGCGGATGCCGTCGTCCTCTTGGCGCACGACGAGGGCGGTCTTCGAGTGGGTCTTCAGCCCGAGCACGCCATAGACGACGTGGGCACCAGCGTCCTCCAACGCCTTGGCCCACGTGATGTTGGCCTGCTCGTCGAATCGCGCTTTCACCTCCACGAGCACTGCCACCTGCTTGCCCCGCTCCAGGGCCCGGATGAGCGACTTGACGATCGGGCTGTCGCCGGACGTGCGGTAGAGGGTCTGCTTGATGGCCAGCACGTCGGGGTCGGCAGCCGCCCGCTTGATGAACGCCTCGACCGAGGTGGTAAACGAGTCGTAGGGATGGTGGACGAGCACGTCGCCGTCACGCAGCACGGCGAAAAGATCAACCGGGCCGTCATCCTCGCCAGACAGCTTGGGCTGCGTGGTCGACACCCATGGCTCGTCCTTGAGCTCCGGCCGCTCCGACGCGTACACCGACCAGAGGCCGCCGAGGTCGATCGGACCCTCGACGACGTAGATGTCGCTCGGCGAGAGCTGCAGCTCGCGCAGGAGGAGGTCACGCACCTCGTCGGTCATGTTGGTGTCGATCTCGAGGCGCACGGCCCGGCCACGGCGCCGACGACGCAATTCCATCTCCACGGCGGCTAGCAGGTCGTCGGCCTCCTCCTCGTCGAGCGTGAGGTCGGCGTTGCGGGTGACACGGAAGGGGAAGTGGCACTCGGCCACCATCCCCGGGAACAGCCGGTCGAGGTGGGCGGCGATCACCTGCTCGAGCGGGACGTACCGCTCGCCGTCGGGCATCACCACGAAGCGGCTCAGCAGTTGGGGCACCTTCACCCGGGCGAAGCGGCGTTCGTCGGTGACGGGATCGTGCACGATGACGGCGAGGTTGAGCGACAGGTCCGAGATGTGCGGGAACGGGTGGCCCGGGTCGACGGCCAGCGGGGTCAGGACCGGGAAGATGCGGCGCTCGAAGACGTCGACGAGATAGACGCGATCGTCGTCGTCGAGAGACTCCCAATCGGAGAGACGGATGCCGGCCTCCGACAGGGCCGGCGCCACACCCTCCAGGAAGGCGGTCGAGAGTCGGAGGAGTTGCGCCCCGACGCGCTCCCGGATCGAGCGCAACTGGTCGAGCGGGCTCATCCCGTCCCGAGCCGTGGCCGGCACGCCCGCCGCCAGTTGGTCTTTGAGGCCGGCCACCCTCACCTGGAAGAACTCGTCGAGGTTCGTGCTGTAGATGGCGAGGAACTTGGCCCGCTCGAGTAGGGGCTGCTTCACGTCCTCGGCCAGGGCCAGCACGCGCTCGTTGAAGTCGAGCCACGACAGCTCCCGGTTGATGAAGCGCGCCGGGTTCAGTGGCTCCCGGAGAAGCGCGTCACCCTCGACCCCGGCGCCGGGATCGAGGGAGGTGGACACGTTCGCCACCCTACCGACCAGTTTCGGACAACCGCTCCGAGGGTGAACACCGGGTGAACGAGCTCTAGTCGGAGGCCAACAGGGCGGCGCCGACGGCTCCAGCCCGGTCCCCCAGCTCGGCCGGGACGACCCGCACCTTCGACCCGCCGGCGAAGAGCTCACTGCGCACGGCCTGCTCGACGCGCCCCACGAAGGCGGCACCCAACCGGTCAGCGAGGCCACCTCCGACCACGACGAGCTCGAGGTCGAGGGTCATGATCACGGCGGCGACCGCCCGACCCAGCGCACCGACGGCCTCGTCGACGAGATCGATCGCCACTTGATCTCCGGCCGCCATCGCCTTCGCCCACACGCTCGACGTCATGCGCTTGGCCTTGGCCAACTCCACGAGCACCGTGTCGGTGCCGTTGCTCTCGAGTTCCCTCGCCCGCCGCTCCATCCCGGCCCGGCCGGCGTAGGCCTCGAGGTGACCGCGCCCGCCGCAGCCGCACGTCCGGCCGTTTGGCGTGACGACGGCGTGCCCGATCTCACCCGCCAGCCCGCTCGGCCCCCGGCGAAGGCGACCATCGAGGATCAAGCCGCCTCCGACGCCGGTCCCGACGAAGATGCCGAGCATTTCGTCGGCGTCGCGGCCGGCGCCGAGGCGGTGTTCGGCCAGAGTGCCAGCGTTCACATCGTTGCCGACGAGCACCGTTGCAACGCCGAGCGTCTCCGCCAGCGCGGGCCCGAGGGCAAAGGGCTCGATCCAGCCCGGGAGGTTCGGTGCCGCTCGCACGACGCCCTTCTCGACATCGATGACACCAGGAGCGCCGATGCCGATGACGTCACCCTTGGCGGCGCCCAATTCGGCCACCACCTTGGCGATGGCGTCGACCACACCGAGGGGCCCGCCCTGCACGGGCGTCTTGCCCTTCGACTCGGCCACGACCTCTTCACCTTTGAGCCGGACGCCGTAGATTTTCGTCCCGCCAAGGTCGATGCCGATGGCGGTCACCGATTCAACTCGCTTCGGACGATTCTTCCTCGGGCAGCCCCAGGTCCCACTCGAGGTAGAGGTTCTCCCGCTCGGCGTCGCGGACGACGCGCTCGCGGTTGCGACGGAACTGGGGGTCGTGGGGCGGCAGGAGCAGCAGGCGGGCCAGTACCCGCGAGCGGAACTCCTCGACCATGTTGCGATCGCCGAACTCGGCGTGCACATCCCAGTGCGGGGCGACCGGCCCCAGGTACACCACCCGGACGTGGCCGCGCGGCGGCTGTGGGTTTTCCGGTGCGGCGGTCATCTGCGACATGCCCCCAGCCTACCGGCGAGCTCAGCTCTGCCCGGCGGGGCGGCGACCGAGTGTGGCTTTCGCCGTCCGCTTCTCGTCGCCCCGGAAGTACTCGATCTCGACGACGTCACCAGGCTTCTTGGTGCGGATGGTGGAGCCCACGTTGACGGCCCCCTGCACGGCACGGCCGTCGATGGCGACGATGACATCGAGGCGTTCGATGCCGGCGACGGCTGCGGCCGAACCGGGAACGACCTCGGCCACGACAGCTCCAGCCGTGGCCGGCGTCTCGATGTTGGCCTTGATCTCTGGGGTCAGATCCTGGCTGCTGATGCCGAGGAAGGGGCGCTCCTCGGCCGGAATACCGCCCTGACGAAGCGCATCGATGATCGGCTTGGCCGTGTCGATGGCGATGGCCAGCCCGATGCCCTCGGCCTCGCTGCCTCCGCCACGAATCACGGCGGTGTTGATGCCGATCACCTCACCGGCGGCGTTCACCAGCGGCCCGCCCGAGTTCCCTCGGTTGATGGCCGCGTCGGTCTGGATGAGGCCGTCGAGGTTCACCTCACGCAAGGTGCGATCCTTGGCCGAGATGATGCCCAAGGTGACCGTCGGTCCGCCCGGCAGGGCGAGGGCATTGCCGATGGCCACCACCTCGTCACCAACCCGGGCGCCGGCCGAGCTGCCCAGTTGGGCGGTGGGGAGGCCAGATGCGCCCCGGATCTTGATCAGGGCGAGGTCGGCGTCCTTCTCGGCCCCGAGGAGATCGGCCTGGCGGGGCGCGCTCTCGCCGTTGAGGGTGACTTCGATCGTCGACGCTCCCTCGATCACGTGGTTGTTCGTCAGCACCTCGCCGTCGGCCGTGAGGATCACGCCGGTGCCCGCTCCCATGGCGCCACCACTGGCCACGCCGATGGCCACCACGGACGGCTCCACCCGGGCCAACAGGCCTTGGATGTCGAGCGGCTCGCCGGCGAGCGACACGTTCGGCCCTGTCGGCACCGACGCGGGAGCACCCGACCCAGAACCGACTCCCTGGCGCGACGCTCCGGGGGTGTCGGTGCGCACAACCGTCGTCGCGACGCCACCGCCCACCAAGGCGCCGATGAGGGCCGCAACGGCGACCACAGCAAGCCAGCGGCCGCCGCTGCGAGCCCTGGGGTCGGGCACCGAGACCGGCGGGGTCGACGGAGCACCCCAGAGCGGGGGGCCGGCGCCGAACTCTGGGGGCGACGCCCCCGGAGACAAGGGAAGGGTCGTGGTCGGGAAGACCGACGCCGTCTCTTGGGTGTCGTAGCGGTCGGGGATCACGCCGGCCGGTCGGGCCCAGGGCGAGGTCACCTCCGGCTCGAGCGACCAACGCGGGTCGACGCCGGTGGCGGTGGGGTCATCGTCGTGGTCCACGGAATCCATTCTCTACGGGCTCGAGGTGATCCGCCGGGCGGTCGAGGAACGTAGGAAGAGCGACGCCGGAACCTTTCGGCGCCTTCGGGCGTCGAAGGAAGAAGAGGTGATGGGGCATGGATACCGAGTGGATGGGCGAAGGCAACTGCCGCAGCGAGTTGCCGTCCGTGTTCTTCCCGAGTGACGGCGTGGGCGTCGAACTCGCCCGACAGCTGTGCGCCACGTGCCCGGTGAAGAGCCCTTGCCTCGAGTACGCGCTCCGCAATCGGATCGACCACGGAGTCTGGGGCGGCACCTCCGAGCGAGAGCGCCGGCGCATCCTGCGCCAGCGTCGCCTCGACGGCGCCGCCCGCCGCTGAGCGGCGTCGCTCAGGCTTCGCGCTTCTTGAGCTCGGCTTTCTTGAGCTCCGCTTCTTCTTCGAGCTTCTCGCGCTCGCCTTCCTTGGTACCGGCTTCGAACTCGTTCTTGGCCTGACCGAGGGAACGGGCCAGCTTCGGCAGCTTGGCGCCACCGAAGAGGACGAGGACGACGACGAGGATGATCATGAGCTCTGGGGCTCCGAGACCGAACATGGGACTCCTAGAGAAGGGCCGACGCCAAGAGGTCGAGGTCGTCGGGGTCGGTGGTTGCAAACGGTAGCGCTCCCACCCCGGCGATGAGCACCGAGACTCCGAGAGAGCGCCACTGCGCCAACTGCTCGCGCACCTCTTCTACGGTGCCGACCAGCCGTCCGGCTTTCCACTCCTCGAGAGACATCCCGTCGATCACGCCGGGCGGGGTGGCGGCCTTGAGTCGGCGGAACCGGCGTTCGAGGTCGACGCGGCCCTCACCGACCAGCGTGTACAGGCCAAGTGAACGCTCGATCTCGGACGGATCGCGGCCGATGCGATCGCAGGCCCGATCGAGGGTGGCGGCCCGTTCGGCGTAGGCGTCGAAGGTCCACGCCCACACCGTGTTCCACCCGTCGGCGTGATTGGCGACCACGTCGAGGAAACGGTCTCCCTTGCCCCCGGCCAGGCGAGGAAGGCCCCACTCGCCGAACAGGTCGAGCAGGTCGGCCAGTTGGCGGAGGCGCACAGCCGGTCGTTCGAAGGCGATGCCGGCGGCGGCGTATTCCGGCTCGTACCAGCCGGCGCCGGCGCCCGGGATCAGCCGGCCACCGGCCAGGTCCTGCAGGGTCTGGAGCTGGCGGACGAGCAGCTGCGGAGGGCGCAACTGGGCGCACAACACGAGGATGCCGAGTTTGGCGCTCGTCGTGCGACGGGCCAGCCCCGCCAGTGCCACCACCGGGTCGTAGCCGAAGTGTTCTCCTGGCGGAGCGCCGTACTTCTCGACGCCGAGGAAGAGGTGGTCGGCCAGCCAGAGCGAGTCGAAGCCGGCGGCCTCGGCCCGCTGGGCGGTGTCGAGGACGGCCGACCATGGCAGGCGGCCCGTGTAGTCGTACTGCGGGAGCGCCATTCCGACCTGCACTATGCGAGCGTACGGCCCTCATGCTCGAGTGCGTCATCAACATCAGCGAGGGCCGTCGCCTCGACGTCGTGGCGTCGATCGCCGCCGCCGCCGGCGACCACCTCCTCGACGTGCACACCGACGGCGACCACCACCGCTCGGTGCTCACCCTCGCCGGCCCCCACACCGAGGCCGCCGCCTTCGAGGTCGTGGCCGAAGCCGTCGCCGACATCGATCTGCGCCTCCACGTCGGCGCCCACCCTCGTCTCGGGGCGGCCGACGTCGTTCCGTTCGTTCCGTTGGCCGGCTCGACCATGGCCGACGCGATCGCTGCCCGTGACCGGTTGGGGGCGCGTGTGCTCGATGAGCTCGGTGTCCCTTGTGTCCGGTATGGGCAGGAACGCACGCTGCCCGACGTGCGACGGTTGGCGGGCCGCGAGGTCGACCCCCACCCGACTGCGGGCGTCTGCTGCGTCGGCGCCCGCCCCCTCCTGGTGGCCTACAACCTGTGGTTGGCGCCCCCGGCCTCGCTCGCCGATGCCCGTCGAGTCGCTACCGAGATCAGGTCGTCGACGATGCGAACATTGGGGCTCGCCGTCGGCGACGAGGTGCAGGTGTCGTGCAACCTCATCGACCCTGCGTCGACCGGCCCCGATGCTGCCTTCGATGCGGTCGCCTCCCGGGTGGCGGTGGCGAGGGCTGAACTCGTGGGCCTCCTCCCGCTCGACGTCCTGTCGGCCATCGAGCCGGCGCGGTGGCCGTCGCTCGATCTGTCGTCGTCAAAAACGATCGAGGCCCGCCTCTCACGGGCGGGCCTCGACGGGGGAAGATTTCCGGCGACGTGAATGGCAGGGTCGTGGATCTGCCATCCGCCGTCGTCGGGAGGACATCGACGGACTAGGCCGTCGCCGCCCCGGTGGTGCTGCGACGGGCCAACGCCCGGGCTCGGCGGATGCGCCGCCGCTCCCGCTCGCTCATGCCGCCCCAGATGCCGAACTTCTCGCCGTTGGCCAAGGCGTACTCGAGGCAGTCGTCGCGAACGACGCAACCTCGACACACTTCCTTGGCCTCTCTGGTCGACGCTCCCCGCTCCGGAAAGAACAGGTCGGGATCGACGCCAAGGCAGTTGGCCTGCAGTTGCCAACCTCGATCTTCTTGCAGGAACTTGTGCAGTGACAGCTCCATCGGTGGGCCTCCCCTCAGTCGGCTATAGCACCGATGTAATTACAACGGTGTGATCATCCCCCGCCTGGAGCGCCGACGCAAGTGGAACTTGCAGAAATCCCTGAAGAAGTACGTTCATCGCCGTGCGCATCGAGTACCGGACCTCGGCGGCAGGACTGCGTTGGGAGCAGCTCGACGGCTTCTTCGTGGGCTGGCCCGTGCGCCCGTCGGCGGCGACCCTGCTCGATCACCTGACCCGGAGCTACCGCTGCGCCGTCGCCCTCGACACCTCCGGTGACCGCGTCGTCGGGTTTGCGACGGCCATCTCCGACGGTCTCCTGGCCGCATCGATCCCCTTGGTCGAAGTGCTCCCCGGCTGGCACGAGCGCGGCATCGGTACCGAGCTCATGCGGTCGCTGTTCGATCAGCTCGCGCACCTGTACCAGGTCGACTTGTCGTGCGACGACGACGTCCGACCCTTCTACGAGAAGCTGGGCATGGCCTCGGGAACGGCGATGATCCGGCGCAACCGGCGCGCCCTCCTGCCGTTGGCCGAGGACACCTGATCGTTGCTGTTCTAGCCGGCCCGGCGGCCGCCACGGCCCCCGTTGGAGCGCAGGGTGCGCTTGTGCTCGATGAAGTCGACGAGGACGTAGTCGCCCAGGTTCTCGGGAGTGGTGAAGAAGGCCCGCCCACCGTTCATCCGGGTGAGCTTCTCGACGAAGTCACGGAGGTAGGACGTGGCGTCGAGCATGAACGTGTTGATCTTGATGCCGTCGCGCGTGAGCTTGTTGACCTCGGCGAGGGTGGCATCGACGGTTTCGCGCACCGGCGGATAATTGAAGAACACCTCGCCGTTTCGCATGATGTGGGCCGTCGGCTCGCCGTCGGTGATCATGATGATCTGCTCGGCCGCCAGACCGGCACCAAGCAGATCATCATGATCACCGACGGCGAGCCGACGGCCCACATCATGAGCAACGGCGAGGTGTTCTTCAAC
>JBKJKM010000210.1:0-4081 GCA_046597375.1 Acidimicrobiales bacterium
GTCGGCAAGGCGGCTCGCGTCGTCGGATCGCTGGGGGTGAGCTACCTGACCATTCACGCCGTGGGCGGTGTCGCCATGCTGCGGGCCGGTGTCGAGGGCCTCTCCGAAGGCGCCAGCCGCGCCGGCCTCCCCGAGCCCGTCTCGCTCGCCGTCACCATTCTCACGAGCGACGACGGCGCCCCGCCCCACATCCTCGGCAAGCGGGTGCAGGCCGCCCTCGAGAGTGGATGCAGCGGGCTCGTCTGTGCCGCCTCCGACATCCAAGACGCTCGCGAGTTGGCGCCCCGGCTGGTGAAGGTCGTGCCCGGCATTCGACCGGCCGGCTCGGCCGCCCACGATCAGGCTCGGGCATCGACACCCCAGGCTGCGCTGGCCGCAGGGGCCGACCTGCTCGTCGTCGGACGGGCCGTTACGGGTGCGCCCGATCGGGCGAAAGCGGCGGCCGAGATCGCCGCTTCACTCGCCTGAACAAGGGGCGAAGCGCACCAGATATCCCTGCGGCTAGGGTCGACGCCATGCCCTTGCCTCCCGCACTTTCGCCCGAGCAGCGGGCCGCCGCACTGCAGAAGGCGGCCGCCGCTCGACGGCAGCGGGCGGAGCTCAAGGACAAGCTCAAGATGGGCTCGCTGACGTTGCGCGAGCTGCTCGACCAGGCGGAGCGCGACGAAGTCGTCGCCAAGATGAAGGTCGTCGCCGTCCTCGAGTCCCTTCCCGGCGTCGGCAAGGTCAAGGCCCGCCGGCTCATGGCCGACGTCGGTATCAGTGAGACCCGGCGAGTGCAGGGCCTGGGCGACAAGCAGCGCAAGACGCTGTTCGAGAAGCTCGCCGCCAACTAGGCGGTCGAGGCCCTGCTCTTCGTCATCTTCGGCCCGGGCGGCGTCGGGAAGGGGACCCTCGTCCGCCAACTCGTCGCTCGCGATGCCCGCCTCTGGCTCAGCCGGTCATGGACCACGCGATCACGCCGACCCACGGAGCCGGCGGACGCCTACATCTTCGTCGCCCCGGAGGACTTCGAGGCCCGGGAGCGATCGAACGGGTTCCTGGAGACCAATCGCTTCTCCGCCAACGGGCACTGCTACGGGACGCCGTGGCCCGAGGCCCCGACGGGACAGGACGTCCTCCTCGAGATCGACCTCAATGGCGCCCGCCAGGCTCGTGCGCGCGTCCCCGACGCCCGGCTGGTGCTCGTGGTGCCACCCAACCGGGCCGAGCTCGAGCGACGGTTGCGGGGTCGCGGCGACACCGAGGAGCACATCGGAAGGCGGCTCGAGCTGGCCGATGTCGAGGTGACCGAGGGCCGGGCGATCGCCGACGCCGTCGTGGTGAACGACGACCTGAGTCGAGCCGTGGAGGAGCTCGCCGGTATACTCGACGGCTACCGCAGCGGTACCTAGCGGCCCGACCACCCCGGAGAGAACATGGCCCAGCAGCAGCGCGCCACGATGATGGATCCCCAGATCGAGGACCTGCTCGAGCGGGTGGACTCCAAGTTCACGCTCGTGACGCTCTCCGCCCGCCGGGCCCGCCAGATCAACAGCTACTTCAATCAGCTCGGTGAGGGCCTCGGCGCCATCGTGCCGCCCCAAGTGGCAACCCTGTCGCGCAAGCCGATGTCGATCTCCCTCGAGGAGATCTGCGCCGACAAGATCACCTACTCGCGCATCGTTCCGCCGGTCGAGGAAGACGGCGCCGAGGGCTCGTCGGCCGAGTAGCCGACGTCAAGTCCAGGGCGGCCGCATGTCTGTCCTCACCGACAAGCGGATCGTCCTCGGCGTCTCCGGCGGCATCGCCGCCTACAAGGCGGTCGACGTCTGTCGCCGCCTTGTCGACGCCGGCGCCTTCGTCTCGCCCGTCCTCACCGAGAATGCGACCCGCTTCATCGGAGCGGTCACCTTCTCGGCCTTGGCAAGCGAGCCGGTTCGGACCTCGCTGTGGGACGAGCCCGAGCCCATCCCGCATACCCGGCTCGGGCAGTCCGCCGACCTGATCGTCATCGCCCCGGCGACGGCTCGCGTGCTCGCCAAGTACACCGCCGGGATCTCTGACGACCTCCTCACGGCGACGCTGCTAGCGACGCGAGCGCCGGTGTTGGTCTGCCCGGCCATGCACACCGAGATGTGGGAACACCCGTCGGTGCAAGAGAACCTGGCGACGCTGCGTCGGCGCGGGGTGCACATCCTCGAACCCGCCATCGGCCGCCTCGCTGGCGGGGACGTGGGTGCCGGTCGTCTCGCCGACCCGGCGGACATCGTCGGTGCGATCGAACGGATCCTCGGACCGAGAGACCTCGCCGCCCTTCGCGTGCTGGTGACGGCCGGCGGCACACGGGAACCGATCGATGCCGTCCGCGTCATCACCAATCGGTCGTCCGGCAAGCAGGGCTACGCCATCGCCGCCGAAGCCGACGCCCGCGGCGCCGTCGTCACCTTGGTCACCACCGTCGACCGCCCGGCACCTTTCGGCGTCGAGGTCGTGCACGTATCCACGGCCGCCGAGATGGAGCAGGCCGTCGTGCCCCGCCAGAACGAGTTCGACGTGATCGTTATGGCGGCCGCCGTGGCCGACTTTCGGCCGAAGGCGCCGTCCGACCGCAAGTCCAAGAAGGAAGACGGACCGCCGGAGATCGTCCTCGAGCCGACCCACGATTTCCTGGTCGATCTGGGCCGGGCCAAGCCGGCGGGCCAGGTGCTCGTCGGGTTCGCCGCCGAGACCGACGACCTGCTCGCCAACGCCCGGGGCAAACTGGCGCGCAAGCGCCTCGACCTCATCGTCGGTAACGACGTGTCGGCCCCGGGCGCCGGCTTCGAACACGACACCAACGAGGTGATCCTCCTGCGGGCCGACGGCTCGGTGCAGGATGTCCCGCTCTCCGACAAGCGCGAGGTCGCCCGAGCCGTGCTCGACGCCGTCCTCGCCATCCGATCCGACCAAAGCAAGGAACCCCGCAACCGTGAATGACCGCTTCACCTTCACGTCCGAGTCCGTCACCGAAGGCCATCCGGACAAGATGGCCGACCAGGTGTCCGACGCCATCCTCGATGCGATCCTGGCGCAGGACAACAAGGCGCGGGTCGCCTGCGAGACGCTGCTGACGACCGGACTCGTCGTCGTGGCCGGCGAGATCACCACCGAGGCCTACGTCGATATTCCGAAGGTGGTTCGGTCCACGGTCAACGGGATCGGATACGACCGCGAGTCGTTCGGGTTCGACGGCCATACGTGCGGCGTCATCGTGTCGATCGACGAGCAGTCGCCCGACATCGCACAGGGCGTCGACACGGCGATGGAGGTGCGTACCGGCAAGAGCGGTGAGGACCTCATCAACTCCCAGGGCGCCGGCGACCAGGGGATGATGTTCGGGTACGCCAGCGACGAGACGCCCGACCTCATGCCGTTGCCGATCTGGCTGGCCCATCGCCTGGCCCACCGGCTGTCCGAGGTCCGCAAGGCCGACGTCGTGCCGTACCTCCGACCCGACGGGAAGACCCAGGTCACCTTCGACTACGAGGGTGGGCGCCCCGTCCGCCTGCGCACGGTGCTGATCTCGACGCAGCATGCGCCCGGTATCGACATCGAGACACTGCTGGCGCCCGACCTGCGCGAGCACGTCATCGAGCCGCTCATACCGAAGGAGTTCGCCGACGACGACTACGACGTGTTGGTGAACCCCACGGGCACGTTCGTTCTCGGTGGTCCCCACGCCGACACGGGACTCACGGGCCGCAAGATCATCGTCGACACCTACGGCGGCGCGGCCCGCCACGGTGGCGGCGCCTTCTCCGGCAAGGACCCGTCGAAGGTCGACCGCTCGGCCGCCTACGCCGCTCGCTGGGTGGCCAAGCACGTCGTCGCGTCCGGCGCCGCCAAGCGCTGCGAGATCCAGGTTGCCTACGCGATCGGCGTCGCCCGCCCCGTCTCCGTCATGGTCGAGACGTTCGGCACCGAGACCGTCGATCCAGCCAAGATCAGCGATGCCGTGCAAGACGTCTTCGATCTGCGCCCGGCGGCGATCATCGCGGAGCTCGACCTGCGCCGTCCGATCTACCAGAAGACCGCCGCCTACGGTCACTTCGGCCGTACC
>JBKJKM010000091.1:0-5285 GCA_046597375.1 Acidimicrobiales bacterium
GCTCTCGGCCGGCGAGGTCCTCGATCCGACGGTCCTGCGTTCGTACGTCATCGGGGCAGTCCACCAGGGGCTCGGCTGGGTCACCTCCGAGGGGTTGGCCGTCGACGAGACCGGCGAAATCCACGACCTGACCATCCGGTCGTTCGGGATCTTGCGGGCTCGCGACATGCCGGTCGTGACCGTCGACCTCGACCACGACGATGATGGCCCGCCGGTCAACGGTTCGGACGCCGTCTTCGCAGCCGTTGCGGCGGCGGCCTGGTTGCACCGAGGGCTGCCTCCCGAGTGGCCCACCGAGAGAGGATCCTTTACATGACCACCCCCGCCCCGCCCTATTCGCCGATCGTTGCCGCCGGCGACTGGCTCGTGACCGCCGGCCAGCTCGGCGTCGACGCCGAGGGCCGGATGGCCGAGGGCATCGAAGCCCAGACGGCCCAGTGCATGGCCAACATCCGCACGCTGCTCGAGTCGAAGGGAGCTGGTATGGCGTCGATCGTGAAGACGACGATCTTCCTGGCCGACATCGCCGATTGGTCAACCATGAACGGTCCGTACCTCGAGGCGCTCGGCGATCACCGTCCGGCCCGTTCCGCCTTCGCCGTCGGCGCCTTGCCCCGCAACGCACTCGTCGAGATCGAAGCGTGGGCATTTGTCGGTGGATCCGGCGCTGGGGAAGGATGACGTCGTGCTCGGCGCCGTCATCATCGTGGTCGTGATCGTTGCGATCCTCCCCATCACCTTTCTCATGACGGGAGGCGTCCTGTCGGCCATCGTGGGGTGGGCCCTCAAGTCCAACGCCGAGGACACCCACCCCGATAGCGAGCTCACCGACCTCAACTATTGAGCGGAGCTCCCATCACGCAGCATGCGGCGGAGGATCTTGCCGGAGGCGGATTTCGGGATCTCGCTCACGAAGGCGACCTGGCGGACCTGCTTGTAGGACGCCACCTTCCCCTTGACGAATTCCTGGATGTCCGCGGCTGACGCCTCGACGCCCGGCTTGAGGACGATGAACGCCTTGGGCAGCTCGCCGGCCTCGTCGTCGGGTACGCCGATGACGGCGACGTCGGCCACGCCGGGGTGGGTGAGGAGCAGCGACTCGAGCTCGGCCGGCGGCACCTGAAAGCCCTTGAACTTGATGAGCTCCTTGAGGCGGTCGACGATGTAGAGGTGGTCGTCCTCGTCGAAACGGCCGATGTCACCGGTGTGGAGCCAACCCTCGGGGTCGATGGTGGCGTCCGTGGCGCTCGAGTTGCCGAAGTATCCCTGCATCACTTGGGGCCCGCGTACCCAGAGTTCGCCCTCGCCGCCGACGCCCTGATCGACGCCGTCGGCATCGACGATGCGGCACTCGGTGTTCGACACGGTGATCCCGACCGAGCCCGGCTTGCCTTGGCCGGGAGGCGTGGCGTGAGAGACCGGTGACAGCTCGGTCATGCCGTAGCCCTGGGTGATCTCGCAGCCGACCCGGGTTGCCGCCTCCTTGGCCAACTCGGCGCCGAGCGGCGCCGCTCCGGAGAAGACGAGCTCCAGCGAGGACAGGTCGTAGTTGTCGATGATCGGATGCTTGGCCAACGCCAGAACCATCGGGGGCACCGCGAAGAACTGCGTCACCTTTCGGTCCTGGATCAAGCCGAGTGCCGCCGGCAGGTCGAATCGGGCCATCGTGATGATCGTGACGCCGTTGGCCAGAAGCCCGTTCATCAGCACTTGCATGCCGTAGATGTGGAAGAACGGCAACGCCGCCAGCGCAACTTCCCCTTCGCCGTACTTCAGGACGTGCTCCATCTGGGCCAGGTTCGCCACCAGGTTGCGGTGGCTGAGCATGACGCCCTTCGACAGCCCGGTCGTGCCCGAGGAGTAGGGCATCACGACGGTCTTGGTGGCGGTGTCGACGGCGACCTGCTCGATGGGCTCACCGAAGAGGTCCGTGATGGGCGACGTACCGTCGGCCGGGTCGATCGAGAAGACCTCGGTGACGCCGGTGCCTTCGGCGGCGGCCAGTGCGACCGGTGCGACGGCGGAGACGGTCACCAGGAGCGAGGCCTTGGAATCGTTGAGCTGGTGGCGGATCTCGTCGGCCGTGTAGGTCGGGTTGAGGGTGGTGACGGTGCCGCCGGCCACGGCCACGCCGTGGAAGACGACGGCGTACTCGGGGATGTTCGGCGCCATCAGGGCCAGCGTGTCGCCAGGCCCGAAGCCCCGGCCCTGCAGTCCGCCGGCGAAGCGGTGGATGGCGTCCGACAGCTCGGCGAAGGTGAGCGTGCGACCGGTCGCGCCATCGATCATCGCCGGCTTGTCGGCCAACTCGACGGCCCGCTGCAGGACGAACTCGGTGATCGTCGAGTCCGGGATCTGGACCTCGGGAAGCGGGCTCGAATAGATCACGTTGGTGTACCTCCGCAGACGACGAAACGGCGACACCCGGTCGGATGTCGCCGCTCATCATGTCGCAGCCGGGGATCGCCGGTGACGGCGAGCGGGCTCAGGCGTCGTTGTGGTGGATGGCGCAGTACATATCGCGAGAGGCGCTCGACTCGCCCAAGCCGTACGTGCCGCTGGCCTTGAGGGCATTGCCTTCGCCCAGGGCGAAATTCTCGATCGACGCCTTCACGACAGCCAGCTGGGCCGGGTCGTGCTCGGCCGCGGCCAGCCGTTCGGCGTTGCGCCACGCCTGCTCCCGCCAGCCGATGACGAGGTTGACGGCGCCGGGGGAGGCACCGTCCTCCGACAGCGAGGGATCGAAGCGGCGCTTGGCCTCGGAGTAGAAGAGCACCCGGTTCAGGAACTCGTTGACCTTGTCGTGGTCGGCCTTGCGACTCGAGCCGTCCGGCTTCACGAGGCCGATGTCCCACAGGACGAATGGGAGGTCGCGATTGATGTGGGCGCTGATGCCGAGCAGCACGTTGGTGCCGCCGTTCACCGACCGCTGATCGGCCGTTTGCAGCGCCAGTCGCCACGCCGGCGGGACAGCCGTCACGTTGCCGCTGTGCCAGGCGTCGTAGGCCTGGAAGTAGTAGCGGGCGAAGACGGCATCCTCGAAGTTGACGAACGAGGTGTCGTTGAAGAAGCCGGGCGTGACGGCGGCCCGCTTGTACTCCTCCGTGGTGCGGAGATAGGCCATGGCGAACATCAGGTCGTGGTCGCAGGCGGCGGCGAGGCCGTCGAAGCGCCGGGTCATCTCCCGGATGACCTTGTCGACGCATTGGATCTTGCCGCTCGTGCAGTCATCGGCGTGGGTCGGGTCGTACGCCGTGGCCGACGACGGCAGCGCCGTCGACCAGTTGAGGAACAGCGGGTCCTCCGCCGTCGCCGTCCCGGCCAGCAATGTGACCGACATGGCCAGACCGACCACCCCTCCGAAAACTCCCCGACGCATCCGCATGACAACCCCCTGAGTGACCCTTCGGTCATGGTGCGTGACAAGGGGTTGACGGTCCATGGCCACTGCGGACCATTTCGTCATGCCACGTGGACTAGTGGCGGGCCGTCAACCGGACGACGTGCGGCAACCGTCCGTCAGCTAGAGGCTCCAGCGTGGCTGGCCGAACTTGTAGCCCACCGAGCGGACCGTCGAGATCAGGTTGGCGTGTTCCTCGCCGAGCTTGGCCCGCAGACGCCGGATGTGGACGTCGACCGTGCGGGCGCCGCCGTAGTACTCGTAGCCCCAGACACGCGACAACAGGATCTCGCGGGTGAAGACCTTGCCGGGGTTGGTCGCCAGGAATTTCAAGAGCTCGTACTCCATGTAGGTGAGGTCGAGCGGCTTGGTGTCGATGGCGGCCTGGTAGGTCTCGAGGTTGAGGACGAGCGGCCCGTACTCGACGAGTTCGGGGCGGGTGCCGGAGCCCGTGCGCCAGAACAGGTGCTTGAGCCGGGCCTCGAGCTCCCGCGGATGGAAGGGCGTGAGGCAGAAGTCGTCGAAGAGGTCGTCGCGCAGCTCGAGGTCGGCCAGCTGCGTGCCCGAGACCAGAAGCAACACCGGCTCGAGCGGCATGTCGCGGCGTCGCAACGTGCGGCAGAACGTGAACGCGCTGTCGGGATCGGCGTCGGCCACGACGATGGCACCCGCCCAGCCGTCGGCTGGCTCGATGACCGCCGCAGCCTCGACCGTGCCCGCGCACTTCCACGGGTAGCCGCCGAGGTCGAGAGCCTGGACCAGCTCCGGTGGCGCCGGGTCCGGATAGAGGAGGAGGGGTTCCACGCTGACCGCTCAGACCGTCATCAGAGCGTCGGCAGGTAGCGGTCGAGCTCGAACTGCGAGACCTGGGTCTTGTAGGCCGCCCACTCATCGCGCTTGTTGCGGAGGAACCACTCGAAGACGTGCTCCCCCAGGGCATCGGCCATGAGCTCCGAGCCTTCCATGAGGTCGACCGCTTCGGCCAAGCTTCCGGGCAGCGATTCCAGGCCACGCTGCTTGCGTTCCTCGGACGACAGCTCGTGGAGGTTTCCGGACGACTCGGGTGGGAGCTCGTAACCCTGCTCGATGCCGCGCAGACCGGCGGCCAGCACCACGGCGAAGGCGAGGTAGGGGTTGCACGAGGGATCGGGCGCCCGATATTCGATGCGGGTCGCCTCGACTCGACCTTTCTTGGGGTGGGGGATGTTGACGATGGCCGAGCTGTTGTTGCGGGCCCAGCCGACGTGGACAGGGGCTTCGTAGCCAGTGACGAGGCGCTTGTAGGAGTTGACCCATTGGTTGGTCACGGCCGTCATCTCGCGGGCATGCGTCAGCACGCCGGCGATGAAGCCCTTGGCCACTTTTGACAGCCCCGTCTCATCGGTGTCGTCGGAGAACGCGTTCTCGTCGCCCTCGAAGAGGGAGAAGTGCGTGTGCATCCCCGACCCCTGCACGCCGGCTAAGGGCTTCGGCATGAAGGTGGCGTGCACCCCTTTCTCCATGGCGATCTCCTTGACGATGAGCCGCGCCGTCATCACCGTGTCGGCCATCGAGAGGGCGTCGGTGTGGCGCAGGTCGATCTCGTGTTGGCTCGGCGCGTCCTCGTGCTGGGAGTACTCGACGGGGATCCCCATGTCCTCGAGCATCAGGACGGTCTTGCGGCGCAGCCCACTCCCGACGTCGTTGACCGTCATCTCGAAGTAGGAGCCGTGATCGAGGGGCTGCAACGGCTGTGCCGGGTCGCCGCCCCCGAAGTAGAAGTATTCGAGCTCCGGGGCGGCGTAGAACGTGAAGCCCATCCCACGGGCCTTCTCCAGCTGTCGACGCAGCACCTGCCGGGGATCGCCGGCGAACGGGGTCCCGTCATGGTTGACGACGTCGCAGA
>JBKJKM010000310.1:0-22316 GCA_046597375.1 Acidimicrobiales bacterium
ACGCCCGCAGCCAGTAGCGCTCTTATGCCAGCTCGCTCTGCCGGTGTCGCAGGGAGGCTGAGGTGCGAATGACAGGAGTTGACTCGGGGGTTTCTCCGTCCGCCAACGCGACTCTGAGGCGCGACCTCCGGGTGGACCGTCCGTCGCCTCACCCTGGGCTCAGCCGGGCAGGAGGACCTGCGCGCTGACCGTGTCGACCACCCAGCGTTCCCACTCGTCGACGTCCCACCCGCGGTCGACCACGAACAGCAGGTAGGCGTCCTCGGTGCCCAGTGCGTACAGCAGGTCCACCGCCCGCTGTACGGGGACCGCGGGGTCGTAGCCCTGCTTGGCCGTGAGTGCGTCGGCGAGCGCACGATGTCCGGTGGCGCGATCGGTGCGATTCTTGTCGAGCACCTCGGCGACGTCCGGGTCGGCGGACGCCGAGCGGATGACCTCGTAGAGTCGGTGCGTCCGGTCGCAGATGCAGCGCGCGCCGCGGGCCCAGAGGGCGAGTGCTCGTCCGGCATCGGGTTCTTCGAGCGTGCGTACGAAGAAGTCGTCCGTCCGCGCCCCCAGCTCGACGGGCTTGGCATCACCGGCGATCGCCACGTCGAGGGCGGCCGACAGAACTGCGGCCTTCGAGCCATGGCGGAGGTACAGCGTCTGCACCGCGACACCGGCCTCGGCGGCGATCGCAGCCATGGTCGTGTCGACGTAGCCCTGGGTGCAGAACAGGGTGGTCGCCGCCTCGGCGATCTTCGCCGCGGTCTCGGTGTTGCGTTTTCGCGCCATCGCGCACATTGCTCCTTGACATCCGGCTGGGATTGCTGGAATATCATTCCTGGAATGTGATTATACATTTCTATTCTACCGAAGGAGCGCAGAATGAGCGAACACATGACGGCAATACCGGCGGTGACGGGCTACCACCACCTCGGCCTCACCGTGTGCGACGTCGACCGCAGCGAGGAGTGGTACGGGAAGGTGTTCGGCTTCCACCGGGCGTTCGTGGAGCCACACAACAAAGGCACCGGATACGCGGTGATCATGAACATCCCCGGCACGCCGGTGTTCATCGGACTCGACAAGCACGACGCCCACCAAGGTGAGCAGTTCGAGGAACACCGAACCGGGCTCGACCACCTCGCCATCGGGGTGACCGCCCGAGCGGACCTGGACCGGTGGGTCGAGCACCTCGGGGCGCTCGGCGTGGAGCACAGCGGGATCAGCGACATCACGGAGCCGTTCCCGGCGGCAACGCTCTGTTTCCGCGACCCCGACAACATCGCCCTGGAGCTCATGTGGATGTGATCACCAAGCTTCCGCGCCGACAAGGCGCCCGTCCGACGACGACGACGGCCTTTCCGCACAGCCAACTCGACCAGCAGCCCGACGACCCGACGGTACGCGACGAACTGGCGCGGCGGGCATTCTCGCTCGAGGCCGTCGTCGAGCGCGAAAGCGTCATCTCGGTGCCAGGCGCGCGGGCGCTGGTGCTCGCCGACCACTGCTCGGCTGGACCCGATGCCGCATTCATCCGCGGGCGCGAGTTCGCTCACTTCCACCCGGACCCGGACTGGAGCCTCCACCTGGCGCTGCCCGACGCCGCGGCCGACGTCGCCATCCACTTCGGATGGGCCGAACTCCACTTGATCGCAAGGACCGAAGAGCTCCCAGGTTCTGTCGTGATGATCTACGCGCCCCGCGACGCCGACGAGGCGGAGGCCGTGTGGACGCTGCTGCGGGTTTCACACGAGTTCGCCACCAACCCATGACGGGATGCACGAACCTTCCTGCTCCCGCTCCACTCCGTTCGTCCCCGATGCGGCGCTCGGCGGTTGTGGGCTGGGTCCGCTCTCAAACTTGGAGCCCCGGTCAGAGCCTTGAGCAGACCGGCGAACGTGGGTTCAGACCACCTCGAGGGCGCGGTGCGGGATCGGAGGCAGCTCGACGCCGATGGCGTCGCCGGCGCGGACGCTCCCACCAACGACCACGATTCCCATGATCCCCGCCTTTCGGCAGACGATTTCGTCCCCCTCGCGGTCGATCGTCGCCGACCGCAGTCCCGGCTGGATACCGTCGAGTTGGCCACACGGATTGCGTAAACCCGTGATCTCCACGACCGCCGTCGGACCGAGCTGGAGGCGGGCACCGACCGGAAGCCCGAGGAGGTCGATGCCACGAGTGGTGACGTTCTCACCCATCCGTCCAGCGGCGAGGTCGTAGCCACGCTCCCGAAGGTCGTCGTGCAACTCGGCGTGGACGAGATGGACCTGGCGAAGGTTGGGTTGCGTCGGGTCACGGGCCACCCGCGACCGGTGCTTCACCGTCGTGCCGCAGTGGGCGTCGCCTTCGACACCGAGGCCCTCGAGCAGCGTGATGGCGTCGACGTTGGTCTTGGCCATCGTGTGGCCGGGGCTGCAGCTCACCGCGAGGACGTGCACGCAACTCACGATCGCACACGACGCGCCCGAGGAGCGGTCCAACCGGCGCAGCGCTTCACGGTCGTCTTATCGTCGTCGGACCATGACCGAGTACGCGGAGGTGCCCGGCAACATCGTTCGCCTCGTGCGTGTCGCTTGCGCGCACCTGCCAGAGGCGTACGAGGAAGCCGCATTTACTGGCGTCCGGTGGCGGATCCGGACGCGAACACTGGTCCACGTGGTCACGGTCGTCCAGGAGCAAGGCCTGGTCACGCTGATGACGTTCCACGCCGCCGGCGAGGAGCACGATGCCCTCATTGCCGCCGGCGATCCGTTCTTCCGTGGGTGGGGCCCCGGTCTTGTGGCGATGGTGCTGCGCGACGACGGGACGATCGACACGGATGAGGTCAGGGAACTTCTCACCGAGAGCTACTGCCTTCTCGCCCCGAAGAAGCTCATCGCCCTCCTCGGCGCCGCCCGACCCGGCGAATGACCGGCGAAAGCTCCGGGGTCTGGGCACATGCCCGCCGGCCCGGCCTTTCGGCTGGGCTACCGTCTGCATCAATGCATGTTGATTTGGATTCCGCACCGCGGGTCGCGGCATGGAAGGCGATTGGCGACCCGCTGCGATGGGCGATCCTTCGCCTGCTCGCCGCCGAGGAGCTCTGCGTCTGTCACCTCGTGGACGAACTCGGCGTGGCCCAACCCCTTGTCAGCCACCATCTCGGGATCCTTCGGGCCGCTGGCCTCGTCGAGTCGGAGCGCTGGCGGTACTGGACGTACTACCGGCTGCGGCCCGATGCGCTTCGGCACGCTTCCGGTCCATTGCTCGAACTGGCCGACGCGACGCCGGCCCCCGACCGTCGACCCTGCTGCTAGATGTCCGACGATTCACGGCCCGACCTCTGGCGCCGGGCCCTGGCCGAGGCGATCGGCACCGCCCTGCTGGTCGCCATCGTCGTCGGGTCGGGCATCGCCGCCGAGCGACTATCCGCCGACGTGGGGCTGCAACTCTTGGAGAACACCGCCGCCACGGTTGGCGGGCTCGTCGCCCTCATCCTCGCCCTCGGACCCGTCTCCGGCGCCCACTTCAACCCCGTCGTCACGCTGGCCGATCGCATCTTCGGTGGGATCGGCACGGGTGAAGCCGGTGCCTACGTCGCCAGTCAGTTCGTCGGCGGAGCCTTCGGCGCCGTGCTCGCCAACCTGATGTACGCACTCCCGGCCGTGGAACTGTCGACCAAGGCGCGCGATGGCGGCGACCTCTGGTTGGCCGAGGTCGTGGCCACCGTCGGATTGCTCGTCGTCATTTTCGGTGTCGCCCGCTCGGGTCGGTCGTCAGCCGCTCCATTTGCCGTCGGCGGCTACATCGGCGCCGCCTACTTCTTCACCTCTTCCACCAGCTTCGCCAACCCGGCGGTGACGGCCGCCCGCACCCTGAGCGACACCTTCGCCGGCATTCGGCCATCGTCGGCCCCAGGTTTCCTGGCCGCGCAGGTGGTCGGCCTGGCCGTGGCCCTCGTGACGGTGCGAGCCCTCTACCCCCACATCGCCGAGTCGGCCGATGACGTCGGGATCCCGATGGAGTCCGATGCCTGAGTTGCCGGAGATCCCCGTCGTGCTGTTCGTGTGCGTGCACAACGCCGGACGGTCCCAAGCCGCGGCTGCGCTCCTGGCGGCCCACGGCGGAGGCCGTGTGGCCGTCCGATCGGCGGGGTCGGCGCCGGGACACTCGATCAATCCGTCCGTGCGGGCGGTACTGGCCGAGCGCGGGCTCGACATCAGCGCCGAGGTGCCCACGTTGTTGACCGACGAGGCCGCTCGTGGTGCCGACGTGATCGTGACCATGGGCTGTGGCGACGCGTGCCCGTTCTTTCCTGGCAAGCGGTACCTCGACTGGGACCTCGACGATCCGGCGGGCCGGCCGATCGAAGAAGTGCGCCCCATCGTCGATGACATCGATCGTCGTGTCCTCGCCTTGTTGCTCGAATTGGGAATCGGTTGACCACCTCAACGGTTGTCGTGGTCAACGATGACCACCACCTCCGTCCGCCACGATCCTGATATCGCTGCGCTGGCCGACCAGCTCGAACGGGTCGCCAGGCTCGTACACCAGCATCGCCACGCCGTCTGCGCCCGGCACGGCCTGACGCCACCGCTGGCCCGTGCCCTCGGTCGACTCGACGCCGACCGCCCCCGAGCCATGGGCGAGCTCGCCGACGTGCTCGCCTGCGACGCTTCCAACGTCACCGGCATCGTCGACCGACTCGAATCCAAAGGTTTGGTCGAGCGCCGGCCGGCCGACCACGATCGTCGGGCCAAGACGGTGGCCGTGACGGCGACCGGACAGCGTCTCGCCCGCCGGATCCAGGCCGAGCTGGCCACCCTGCCGAGTGCCTTCGACGGGCTCGACGCCCGGCAACGGGCCGACCTCATCCGGCTGCTTGGCGGCGTCATCGGGACGGCCGGCTGATGGCCGGGCTCATGCAGGGACGAGGGCGCGGCACGAAGTTGACGGCCGAGGAGGCCCGCAACGCCCGCATTGACCGCAAGACCCTGGCGCGGGCGTGGCGATTCGCCAAGCCCTACCAGCGAATGATCGTCGTGTTCCTGGCCACGATGGCGGGGACCTCGCTCGTGGCCATCGGTCCTCCGCTGGTGTTCAAGCGGTTGATCGACACCGCCATCCCGAACCAGGACTTCGGTCTCATCAACCTGCTCGTCGTTGCTGCGGTCGGTCTGGCTCTCGGTGAGACCGTTCTGCGACTGGCCAACCGCTTCCTCTCCGCCCGCATCGGGGAAGGACTGATCTACGACATGCGCACGGCCCTCTACGACCACGTGCAGCGCATGCCGCTCGCCTTCTTCACCCGCACCCAGACGGGACAGCTGATGAGCCGGTTGAACACCGACGTCATCGGCGCCCAAGGCACCGTCTCCACACTGGCGACCGTCACGTCCAACGTCTTCCTGCTCACGTCCGTTGTCACGGCCATGCTGTTCCTCAACTGGCAGGTCACGTTGTGCGCCTTGTTGATCGTGCCCGGCGTGTTGGCCGTCGACCGCATCCTCTCGCCCCGCATGGTCGGGCTGTCGCGCCAACGCATGCAGCTCAACGGCGACATGGGCGCCACCATGACCGAGCGCTTCAACGTCTCCGGCGCACTGCTCGTGAAGCTCTTCGGGCGCCGCCAACACGAGGTGAACGAGTTCTCCGGCAAGGCCGGAGCCGTCCGTGATGCCGGCATCAAGCTCGCGATGACCTCGCGGCTCTACTACGCCAGTCTGACGCTGATGGGCGCCCTTGGCACCGCCGGCGTGTACTGGGTCGGCAGTCGCTCGGTCATCGACGGCTCGCTGCGCATTGGCGGCCTCGTCGCCCTTTCGGCCTACGTCGCTCGGCTCTACTCCCCCCTCACCGATCTCGCCGGCGCCAGGGTCGAGCTGCTGACCGCACTCGTGTCCTTCGAGCGGTGCTTCGAGGTGCTCGACGCGCCGCTGACGATCGTCGAAGCGCCCGATGCTCACGCCATCCCTGACGCCAAGGGGGAGATCCAGTTCGAGGACGTGTGGTTCCGCTACCCGGCCGGCTCCGAGGTGTCGATCGCCTCGCTCGAGGGCGAAGGGGTGGTGCTCTCCGACGAGCCGTCGGAGTGGGTGCTGCGGGGCGTGGCGTTCGCCGCCGCTCCCGGCTCCATGACCGCACTGGTCGGGCCGTCTGGGGCCGGAAAGACGACGATGTCGATGTTGCTGCCGCGGCTTTACGACGCAACCGCTGGTGCCGTGCGCATCGACGGCCACGACGTGCGGGACGTCACGTTGGCCAGCCTCGTCGACACCATCGGCGTCGTCACGCAAGACCCCCACCTCTTTCACGACACGATCGCTTCCAACCTGCGTTACGCCAAGCCCGACGCCACCGACGCCGAGTTGATCGAGGCTTGCCGAGCGGCCCGCATCGATGAGCTCATCGCCTCGCTTCCCGCCGGGTTCGACACCATGGTCGGCGAACGTGGGTACCGCATGTCGGGCGGCGAGAAGCAGCGCCTGGCCATCGCTCGCGTGTTGCTCAAGAACCCGCCAATCGTGATCCTCGACGAGGCCACGGCCCACCTCGACTCCGAGACCGAGGTGCTCATCCAGCAGGCGCTGGTCGAGGCCTTGGCCGGGCGGACGTCGCTCGTGATCGCCCACCGGCTCTCGACGATCCGGGCGGCCGACCAGATCCTCGTCGTCCAGGACGGTCGCATCGCTGAACGCGGCCGCCACGAGGAGCTGCTCCGCACCGGGGGCCTCTATCGCGAGCTCTACGAGACCCAGTACGCCACCGGCCGGGTCGCTTGAGCCCGACGCTCGCCGAGCTCGACCGACGATTCCGCACGACGCCGATCGCATGGACGGGGATCGGCCCACCGGCCACACGGGTCTGGCTGGCCGCGACCGCGGGCTGGCTGGTCTGCATCTCGTTCGCCCCCTGGGCCGATCCGGTCGTGGACGATGGGCGGCGCCGCTTGATGACGACGCTCTTCGCCACCATGGCGCTCGTCGTGGTCGTGTCGATCACGACGGGGCTGGCACAGGGTCGCACCGGCCGCCCAGTCACCTCGCCGGTCGACCGGTATTCGGAAGCCTTCGGCGCACCCCGAGCGCTGCTGGCCAAGGTGACAGCGGTCGCCGGTGTCGTGGCCGCAGTGGCCCTGCCATTGGCTGCCCTCACCGAACCGACCGTGACCCAGCTGATCTCCAACGCCGGGCAGGCCTTGCTGTTCGTGGGGCTCATCGCCCTCCAGACCGGTCTGTGGCGTTCCTCCGAACGGGAGCGGCCGCCCGCCGACCGGACGCTCCGCCTGCTCCACACCAGCCAGATCGCGTGCGCGGTCGTCGCCCTCGTCCTGCTCGTCGCCGCGCCGATCCAGCGCCAGCGCTACTTCGACTCGCCGACCTGTCTCGATCTGCTCGGCCAGAAGCTCGCCGAGGCCCGGGGGCTCTCGCCCGAGGACGGCGCCGCCCGGCTGGCGGAGGTCAACGATGACGTCCGCAACCAGCGGTGTCGGCCAACCCCGGCCACTTCGCAGTAGTCCCTGTCCTGACGAGGACAACTGGGAAGTGAACGCCGACGCGCCGACGTTCAGTCGTCGAGGACGGTGATGCCGAGCTCGGCGGCGAAGCGGACCGAGAGCGTGACGGCCTGGTGGCGGTCGAGGATGGCGCCCTTGAGGCCGTCGACGCCCAGCATCTCGCCGAGGTCGGTGTCAGGGAACGTCGCTCCCTCCAACGAGGCGCGACGCAGGTCGGTGCCGACCATGCGGCACTCGGTGAACACGGCGCCCGGCAAGAAGGCCTGCTGGAAGTCGGACCCGGCGAGCACCGTGTCGTCGAAGGCGACACGCTCGCCCTGCACCTGGCGGAGGTTGGCGTCGTCGAGCTTGCAACCAACGAAGCGGACGTCGGCCAGTCGGGCGGCGCCGAGATCGATGCCCGTGAGACGACAGTCGACGAGCTCGACGCGGCGCAGCGAGAGCCGCACGAAGCGCACGCCGGCGAGATCGCAGCCTTCGAAGCGACAGTCGATGAATCGGCTGTCCTCGAGCTCGGCTCCCGGCAGCCGAACGCCCCGCACGACGGAGTCCGACCAGGCGCCGTCCTCGGGTTCGGCGAGCAACTCCTCCGCCGTGACCGAGATCGGCGACGGAGGCAGGCGCGGCGGCTCGACGGCGCTCACGCGCCCAGTGCGTCCTTGAGGTAGGCGATGTCGTCGGCAATGCCGTCGGCGGGCGTCTCGCACACCACCGGGGCATCGGCCTGACGGACGACCTCGGCCAGCGCCTCGGCGGTGATCGAGCCCTTGCCGAGGTTCTCGTGGCGATCACGACCGGATCCGGCTGGATCCTTGGAGTCGTTGCAGTGGATGAGGTCGATGCGTCCGGTGATGGCGAGGATGCGCTCCACCGCCGTGACGATGTCCTCGCCGGCCGCGTGGGCATGACACGTGTCGAGGCAGAAGCCGAGGCCGGGATGGTCACCGATGCGATCCCAGAGCCGGGCCAGCACGTCGAAGTGACGGGCCATGGCGTGATCGCCGCCGGCGGTGTTCTCGAGAAGGATCGGGATGTCGGTCTTGAGGGACGCCAACCCCTTCACCCAGGCGTCGAAGCCGCCTTCGAGCTCGTCGGGCGATGACACATGACCGCCATGAACGATCACGGCACGAGCGCCGACGGTCTCGGCCGCGTCACAGCACTGCTGGAGGATCTTTCGCGAAGGGATGCGGATCTTCGGGTTGGGCGAGGCCAGGTTCACCAGGTACGGCGAGTGGACGTAGACCGGCACGCCGGACGCCTTCAGCTGCTCGGCGTCCTCGCGGGGCGCCGGCTTCTTCCACGACTGTGGGTCGCCCAGAAAGATCTGGACGAGGTCGGCGTCAGTAGCGGCAGCCGTGGCCAGCGGATCGTCGGATTTGACGTGGGCCCCGATGAGCGGCGCCACTACGCCAGGTTCCCGAACGAAGGGGGGCGCTTCTCGGTCAACGCGGCGACGCCCTCCCTGAAGTCGGGGGAGCCGAAGCTGTCCCGCATCAGCGACTCGGCGTTGCTGGCCGCCTCGTCGAGCGAACGAAGCTGATCCGCATAGAGCTGGCCCTTCAGCGCGCGCAGCGACCACGGCGAGATCTCCCTCGCCATACGACGGGCGTAGTCCATCGTGTGGCCCAGCAGCTCGTCGGGCGGGAGCACGGCGTTGACGAGCCCCATCCGCTCGGCCTCTTCGGCGAGGACCACCCGACTCGACAGCAACAGATCTGCGGCTCGGGCCGTACCGATGAGGCGCGAGAGCACCCACGACACGCCGTGCTCGGCCGGGAGGCCGAGGCGGCCGAACGAGGTCGTGAGCTTTGCTCCGGCCGCAGCGAACCGGATGTCGGCGAAACAGGCGACAACGAAGCCGACGCCGGCCGCCGGCCCATTGACTGCGGCGATCAACGGTTTGGTCAACCCGTAGGTCCACGAGAACCCGTGTTCAAAGTCGGGTCGAGTCGCGGTGGAGACCGCCGCGCCTGTGGGCTCGCCGGCTCGATCGGATCCGTAGCGTCCGGTCTCGACGATGCCAGTCAGGGCCTCGGTGTCGGCGCCGGCGCAGAACCCGCGCCCGGCGCCCGTGACCACGGCGACACGCACCTCAGGGTCGGCGTCGGCCTCGTCGAGGGCCGCCCGGTATTCGTGCTCCATCCTGGCCGTCCAGGCGTTGAGGCGGTCGGGGCGATCGAGGGTGACAAGAGCGACCCCATCGGCGACCGCGTAGGTCGTGACTTTTCGTTCCACGACCGACGATTCTTACGCGGTGCGGCGTGAACCCCGTGTGGCGAGCTTGTAGACGAGCAGGACCACAACGGCGCCGACGATGGCACCGATGTAGCCGACCGCATCGTCAGGACCTCCGAAGATGAAGCCGCCGATGACAGCTCCGACGACGCCGAGGATCAACGTGCCGAGAAGTCCCATCGGATCCTTGCCGGGTACGAGGGCCCGAGCGATGAAGCCAGCGATGAGGCCCATGATGATGAAAGCGAGAATTGCCATGCCCGATCGATTCCCCGAGCCCCTTCAGGTGTAACCCGCAAGGTCCAAAGTGGACTCGGCCCGAAGGGCGGCGCCGCAGAGCGAGACCAGACGACTACGCCATGGCAACGAGGTCGAGGAAGTCGTCGTCCCAGTAGTCGAGGGTGCCGTCGGGCATCAGCAGCACCCGTTGCGGCTCGAGCTCGGCCACGAACTCGGGATCGTGGCTCACGATGATCATCGCCCCGCCCCACCCGGCCAGCGCATGGGCGATGGCGGTGCGCGACGGGGGGTCGAGGTTGTTGGTCGGCTCGTCGAGCAGCAGCAGGTTGTGGCGGCCGGCGACGAGTTGGGCCAGCGAGAGCCGGGTCTTCTCGCCACCGGAAAGCGTGCCGGCATCCTGAAAGGCGATCTCACCGCTCAGACCGAACATGCCGATGAGGGAGCGAAGGCGCTCGTCCTCCACCGTCGCCATCGACCGCATGTGATCGAGGACGGCCGTGCCGTGCGCTATGCCCTCGTGCTCCTGGGCGTAGTACCCGGCCGACACGTTGAGCCCGAATCGCACCTGCCCCGCATCGGCGTCCGAGACTCCGGCCAGGATGCGCAGCAGTGACGTCTTGCCGGCCCCGTTGAGGCCCATCACCAACAGTCGCTCACCCTTCTCCAGCGCGAAGTCGACGTCGGTGAAGATGGGCGGGCCGCCGTAGCCCTTGACCAGGTGCTCGACCTCGAGCACGACGCGCCCCGAGTGCGGAGGATCGGGCAGGCGCACGTTGAGCGTGCGCTGCTTCGTCGGACCGGTGACGGCCACGGTCTCGAGCCGCTCGACCCGCTTGTCGAGACTCTTGGCGATGCGGGCGCGCTTCGACGTGGAGTGCCGCATCGAGTCGGCGAGGTCGGCCAAGCGCTTGATCTCGGCGCCTTGGCGAACGGCCAGACGCGCCAGACGCTCCTCGTCCTTGGCCCGGCTGTCGACGTACTGGCTGTACGTGCCCTTGTACTCCACGAGAGTGCCCTCGTCGAGGTGCAGCACGCGGGTGATGGCTTCATCGAGAAGGTCGAGGTCGTGGCTCACCACCAACAGCGCTCCGCGGTAGCCGCGGAGGAACGCCATGAGCCAAGCCTTCGCATCAGTGTCGAGGTGGTTGGTGGGCTCGTCCAGCAGGAGGACGTCGCTCCCGGCGAAGAGGATGCGGGCCAACTCGACCCGCCGTCGCTCGCCTCCCGACAGGACGTCGACGGAGAGGTCGACTCGATCCGCCGTCAGGCCGAGACCGGCGCAGATCTTGCGGACGTCGGACTCGGCGGCGTAGCCCCCGTTCGACTGGTACTCCTCCTCCGCGCGCGAGTACCGGGCCACGTTGCGCTCCGAGGGGTCCTCCTCGAGGCGGAGGCGCAACTTCTCCATGCGTTGGGCCTGCTCGTCGAGCCCACGGCCCGACAGGATGTGGGAGAGGGCGGTGCTGTCGACACCCGAGCCTCTCGGCCGGGCCTCCTGGAGGAGGTAGCCGAAGTCGCCCTGGTGCGTCACGGCGCCGGCGTAGGGGGGGGCCTCACCGGCGATGACCTTGAGCATGCTGGTCTTGCCGGCACCGTTCCGGCCGACGAGACCGACCTTGTCGCCGGCGCGGACCGTGAACGTGGCCTCGACCAACGTCAGGCGACCACCGACTTCGACGCTCAGCGACCGGGCCTGGAGCACGCCCCATTCTCGCGGGCCGATGGGCCGATTCCGAAACCGGAAACGGAGCGAGGCGGCCATGGGGGTCGCTTCTGTGGCAGGTTGTGCGCCATGGCTGAGGGAACCGGCGGTTCGGTGGAGGTCAAGCTCGACGGTGCGCACCTACGGGTGGACGCCCGTCCGGCTCGGCTGGTGTCACTGCTACGCGGAGCGGGAGACGACCCGGTCCTGACGGCGCAACGCGAGGGTGGGGGGACCCACACCGAAGCGGTGCCGGCCGCCGCCCGCCAGGTCACCTTCCAGGTCGTCGGCGACCTGAGCGTCGAGGCGACCCGCGGTTCCGATTTTGTCGCCCTGGCCGAGGCCAGCGGGCGCCAGGTTGTCGTGGTCTTCAACGGCGAGGTCACCGTGTTGCCGACCGGCGAGAGCGGTGACCGCTTCGCTTTGGGCGCCCACGAGGCGCTGCTGGTGCCGGGGGACGGGACCGACCCTCGCGTCGTGCCCAGCGACTCCCTCTCCGCCGACGATCAAGACGAAATCAGCGGCGCCATGGAGGCCGCCGCCCTCAGTGTTACCTCGGCGGTCGATGGCCCCACCGCCGACGAGCCGACCCAAGCCGTTCCGGCGATCGACCAGCCAGATGCGACTCCGGCACCAACGACCACACCCGTGGCGGCGACGTCGGGCACCGCGTCGAAGGCCGCAGGCACAACCAAGAAGGGCCCGCCGGTCACGCCGCCCCAGAAGCGGAACAACAACAAGAAGGGCAAGCGGGGTCGACCCCAGCAGGCGGCCAAGAAGCAGGCGCCGTTGATTCCCGCAGCCGCCGCCGGTGCCGTAGCCGCTGGGGCTGCGGCGGGCGCCAAGAAGACCGGTGCGGTTCCGGGCAAGAAGGCCGCCGTCCCGGCCAAGCAGGCCGCCACCAAGGCAACGACCGGCCGAGGCGGAGGAGGTCGCGGAAGCGGGGGAGGTGGCCACGACGACAGCTACGAGGACACGCCGGGCGACCGTCGCTTCATTCTCGGGGCCATTGTCCTCGCTGCCCTCGTGGCCATCGTCCTGGCGGTCTTCGTCCTGACCGGCGACGACGACGAGACCGATCTCGCCACGGACGGTGGAACCACCACGACCGAGGCCGAGGCGGAAACGACCACCAGCGCAGCCCGAGCGTCGACAACCACGGCGGTCGCCGCGGCAACGTCGGCGGCGCCGTCGCCGACCACGACCGCCGCGCCGACCACGACCGCGCCGGCCACGACAACGACGACGGCCAGAGCGACGACGACCACGGCGGCCGCAGCCGTCGCCAAATACGGCATCGAGCCCAAGAGTTGCGTGCAGAACGCCAACAACTCGATCACCTACACCGCCACGATCAAGAACGACTCGACGGCCGCCTTCGACTTCACGATCCGCGTCGTGTTCAAGGACGCGAGCGGTGCGTCGGCGGCCAGCTCTGACGCCAGCGTCTCCAAGCTCGACGCTGGCAAGTCGGTCGACTTCACGGCCACAGGCACGCCCAGTCGCAACCTGGCAAACGCCGGCAATTGCGTCGTCGAGCGGGTCGACGCCCGTCCGAGCGGTTCGTAGCCGCCGGCGGCGATGACCTACTCGATCGTCGCCCGTGACCCGGCGACGGGCGAGCTCGGCGTCGCCGTACAGTCGCACTACTTCGCAGTCGGTCCCGTGGTGCCGTGGCTCCGCCCCGGCGTCGGGGCGGTCGCCACCCAGGCCATGGTCGAGATTGCCTACGGGCCGCGCACCCTCGATCTGCTGGAGGCCGGCCGCACCCCTCAAGCGGCCATCGACGAGCTGACGGCCGCCGACGAGGCCGCCGCCATCCGCCAGGTCGCCGTCGTCGATGCGACCGGCGCCGTGGCTACCCACACCGGGTCGCGCTGCATCGCCGAGGCTGGGCACCGCAACGGCGACGGCTGGTCGGTGCAGGCCAACATGATGACCAACCCCACGGTCCCCGCCGCCATGGCCGAGGCCTATCTCGGTGCCGGCGAAAACGGCGACCTGGCCTCTCGACTCCTGGCCGCGCTCGATGCCGCGGAAGCTGCAGGGGGCGACATCCGGGGCCGACAGTCGGCGGCGTTGGTCGTGGTCGGTGGCGACGCCGTGCTGCCCTCCTGGGATCGCGTCTTCGACGTGCGGGTCGACGACAGCCCCGAACCCCTCGTCGAGCTTCGTCGGCTGGTCGGGATGCGGCGCGCCTATCGCGGGGTCGCCACCGACGACCCGGTGCTCGGCTCCAACCCGGAGCTCCGGTTCTGGACGGCGTTGCAACTCGCGTCCAAGGGCGACGTGGTCGGCGCCCGCCGACTCCTCGACGCCGTGTACGCCGTCGACGAGCGGTGGCGTGAACTCCTGCGCCGCCTCCCGGCGTCGGGCCAGTTCCCGGACGACCCGGCGCTGGTGTCGGCCCTGACCGATCCGTGAGGCTCGTCATTGCCACCTGCTCGGTGCGCTACGAGGGACGCCTGCGAGCGGAACTGCCAGCGGCCACGCGCTTGTTGCTGGTCAAGGCGGACGGGTCGGTGTCGATCCACTCGGATGACCGGGCCTACAAGCCCCTCAATTGGATGACGTGTCCGTGCACCCTGACGGAAGATGGCGACACGTGGACCGTGCGGAACCCGAAAGGCGAGGTGCTGGTCATCACCCTCATCGAGGTGCACAGCGACGCCTTCCACGAGCTCGGCTTCGAACCGGGCCTGTCCAAAGACGGCGTGGAGGCCCACCTCCAGGAGCTCCTGGCCGCCAACCCGGAGGTCATCGAGGAGGGCCTCCGGTTGGTGCGCCGTGAGTACCCGACCGACATCGGGCCCGTCGACCTCCTGTGTCGCGACGCCAACGGTGCAGCCGTGGCCATCGAGATCAAGCGGGTCGCAGAGATCAATGCCGTCGATCAGCTCAGCCGCTACCTCGAACGGATGGCGCACGACTCCAGGCTCGGCGGCCTTCGCGGCATGCTCGTCGCCAGCGTCATCAAACCCCAGGCTTCGGTGCTGGCGATGTCTCGAGGCATCGGTTGCGTCGAGGTCGACTACGACGATCTGTGCGGCCTGGGAAACCACGAGCTGACGCTGTTCTGACGTCTACGCTGCGCCCCGGCCCTATGCCCTCCGCCACGACGACGCTGCCTCCCGAGCCGAGCAGCTCGCGTGCGTGCCGACAATTCCTGAGGGCAACCCTGCATTCGTGGGGCGCCGATCAGTTCGCCGACGAGGGCCTGTTGTTGTTGAGCGAGCTCGTCACCAACGCCGTACTCCACGCCGGCACCGAGATCGAGGTCGTGCTGCAACTCGAGGAGGGCGTGCTGCGCGTCGAGGTGCGCGACAACGATCCTCGGCTGCCGAGCCGGCGTCACTACTCGCAGCTCTCCGGCACCGGCCGGGGGCTGGCGATGGTGGCGGCGATGGCGCGCGCCTGGAATGTCGAGCCACTCCCCGCCGGCGGCAAGTGCGTGTGGTTCGAGCTCGGCGCGGCTCATGGCTGAACCCTCCTAGGGCATGCCCTTCGATCTCGCCGCTCTCCGCTTCTGGGCCGCCCCCGAGCTCACTGCGCTCGGCCGGCTACCCATGCGGAGTCCTCTGGTGTCCCACCCCACGACGGCGGCCGCTCGCGTTGGTGACCGCGACGCGTCGCCCTGGTTCCGCCGCCTCGATGGCCGTTGGCGATTCCGCCTGTTGGCCGATCCATCCCAGATTCCGGTCGACGTCGGCGACGCCACCTTCGACGACGGCACCTGGACGACGGTCGACGTGCCAGGCCTCTGGACGATGCAGGACTCCGGCGACCTCCCGCAGTACACGAATGTGCAGATGCCGTTCGTCGGTGCGCCACCCGAGGTGCCCGCAAACGACAACCCGACGGGTTGTTACCGAACGACCTTCGACGTGCCGGGCGACTGGGCGGATCGTCGGGTCGTGCTCCACCTCGGTGCGGCCGAAAGCGTTGTCGCCGTCCTCGTGAACGGCCACTTCGTCGGCATCAGCAAGGATTCGCACCTCGCCGCCGAGTTCGACGTGACCGACGTCGTCGTCCCTGGTGCCGGCAACCTCCTGGCGTGCGTCGTCGTGAAGTGGTCGGATGCGTCGTACCTCGAAGACCAGGACCAGTGGTGGCATGGCGGTCTCTCTCGGGAGGTGTTCCTCCGCTCCACCTCCGAAGTGCACGTCGCCGACGTCAAGGCCATCGCCGGCCTCACCGACGACCTGACGGCCGGGACGATCCAGCTCCGCGTCGAGGTGGCGGCTGGGGGCGGTCACCACACCGTGCCGGATGGGTGGATGGTGCGAGGGTGGCTCGAGACGCTCGATGGTGATCCCGTCCGTGGCACCCACGAGCTCGGCGGCGCCGTCCCGTCCGCCTCCCGTCCCTTCGGGTTCACGGGCCACGTGGTGCGGTCGGACGTGACGGTCGACGGCGTGACACCCTGGTCGGCCGAGGCCCCCAACCTCTACCGGCTGATCGTCGAGCTGCTCGATCCAGCGGGCGTGACATCGGAGGTCGTCAGTCAACGCATCGGATTTCGCCGGGTCGAGATCGGCGGTCGGGAGTTACGGATCAACGGCGCCCCGGTTCTGATTCGCGGCGTCAACCGGCACGACTTCCATCCCGAAACCGGTCGGGTCGTCAGCGAACTCGACCTCCGGAGGGACGTCGTCGCCATGAAGCGCTTCGGCTTCAACGCCGTCCGTACGTCGCACTACCCGAACGATCCCCGGCTGCTCGACCTCTGCGACGAGCTTGGCCTCTACGTGATCGACGAAGCCGACATCGAGACCCACGCCACGATGTTCACCCTCTGCCACGACCCTCGCTACACCGCGGCCTTCGTCGACCGCGGCGCCCGCATGGTGCAGCGGGACAAGAACCACGCCTGCATCGTGGCCTGGTCGCTCGGCAACGAATCGGGCCATGGCACTAACCAGGAGGCGATGGCCGCTTGGATCCGACGCTACGACCCATCACGACCGCTGCACTACGAGGGCGCCGTGATGTTCGGGCTCGAGCGCGGGTCGTCGGTCACCGACATCGTCTGTCCCATGTATCCGCCGATCGAGCGCATCGTGGCCTGGGCGACGTCGGGCGAAGAGCGACCGGACGACCAGCGGCCGCTGATCATGTGCGAGTACTCCCACGCCATGGGCAACTCCAACGGCTGCCTGGCCGAGTACTGGGATGCCATCGAGTCACACCACGGTCTGCAAGGCGGGTTCATCTGGGAATGGTGGGACCACGGTCTGCGCCAGTCGGTCGACGACGGTCGCGACGGGTGGCGCTACGCCTACGGAGGCGACTTCGGCGAGGAACGCCACGATGGCAACTTCTGCCTTGATGGCGTCGTCTGGCCCGACGGCCGTCCCAAACCGGCGCTGTGGGAGCACCGCCAACTGGCAACGCCGCTGCGATTGGCCTGGGCCGGTCGGTCGACGTCGGCGGTCGTCGTCGCCAATCGCCAGTACTTCCGGAGCTCGAGCTGGTTGCGCGTCACCTGCGACGTGCTCGTCGACGGCGGCGTAGCGAGGACGCACGAGGTGCCCATCCCGGAGGTCGACCCACAGAGCGAAGGGACGATCGATCTTGCGTTCGACATGCCGGCCGACGCCGACTCATTGGTCTTCCACGTGCTCGTACGAGACGACGAGGCTTGGGCGCCGGCGGCGTTCGAGCTCGCCTTCCAACAGCTCGACCTGCGCACCGCGACGAGCGATCCGATCGCCCCCACCACCCCCTTTGCGGGGTGGCCGGTCGGCGTCGCCTCCGGCCCCACGTTGTCGTTGTGGCGCGCGCCGGTCGACAACGACCGCGTGCGGGCCGGCCTGCCGGCCGACTCGACACCGGCCCACCTCTGGCACCAGTGGGGAGTCGACATCCTCGACGTGGTCACCGAGGAGGAGGGCGAGGGCAGCGCATCGATCGTCCGCACCTACGCCGGGAACATCGTGCACCGCCAGGAACGGTCGACGACCGCTGACGGGGGCGTGGTCATCAGCGAGGAAGTGATCGTGCCCGACGGATTTCACGATCTGGCGCGGGTCGGCACGGTGTTGACCATCGACGCCGGTCTTGAAGTACTCGAGTGGTATGGGCGGGGCCCGGTGGAGACCTACCCCGATCGCAAGCTCGGATCCCCCGTGCAGCGGTGGTCGTCGACGGTCGCCGGGGAGTACGTGCCCTATATCCGACCCCAGGAACACGGCGGCCACGAGGACGTGCGCTGGCTCCGTTTGCTCGACCACGACGGAATGGGCCTCGAACTCCGATTCGACGATCCGCTCCACGTGTCGGCCGGGCACTTCACGGCCTCCGACCTGGCCGAGGCGAGCCACGACAACGAGCTCGTGGCCCGCGCCGAGACCTTCGTCCACGTCGACGCCGCCCATCGAGGCCTGGGCACGGCCAGCTGCGGGCCCGACACCCTCGAGCACTACCTCGTCGGCCCCGGCACGTACCGGTGGCGCTGGGCGATCACGCCGATCACCCATAGGAGCTCGGCCGGGGTAGTGCGACTTCGCGTGTAGCGTGTGCGTCATCGGCGTCCTGCCCTTCGGGGTGGTCGAGCAGATCCGTCCGAGTCTGCTCTTGCAAGATGCCGACAGCGGACGGCTCTCACGTGGTGGACACGGGGGAGTCGGCGCAAGGAGCGCCGGCCGAACATGGACGACGACGAAGCATTCGAAACGGCAGCGCTGGCGATCGCCGATGGCATCGCCACCGAAACCCAGGTGGCGCTGCTGGAGGGCGACCGGCCGACGTGGCGACGCGTCCTCGAACGCCTCCTCGACGAGACCGAGGATTCCCTCGACGTCGTGGCCGACCTCCGAGGGCCCGAGCGCGATCAGGTGCTCGCCGACTTCGAGGGGACGCTCGACCGACTCGAGGACTCCTACGACCGCTTGCTGCGCGTGCTCGAACCCGAGCGGTTCCTTCGCCCGCCACCCTCCGCATCCGCGTCCATGGCGCCACCCGTCGTACTGGAACCAGAAGAGGTGCGGCTCCAAGCTTCGTGGGCCAACGGGCAGGTCGTGGTCTGGGCCGCTGGCCGTGGTACCGCCGCCGCCGACAACGACGAGCTGGCCGACCGCCTCGAAGCCATCGGGGGCCCCGCTCTCGGGTGGAGCGTCCACGCCGCGGTCAGCCTGCCCAACGGCGAGCGGGCTGCCGCCCTCTCCATCTCGGTGCGCGAGGCCCTCGGCTGGCTGGCGGCCGTCGGCGGCGGCTTGGTGGCCGACGGTGTCGGGCCCAGCGTCACCTGGCTCGGACGGGTTGCGCTCACCGCCGTCCGCGTGGTGGCCAGGGGCGGAGTCGTGCCCACGTTGCGGAGCGCCAAGCGCGGCGAGGGTCGCACGGTCGACCTCTCGGTCAAGTGGCTCCCGGCGCTCGTCGACGAGTCCGAGGTCACCCGCCTGGCGACGGCCATGCCCGGGCCGATCGTTGCCCTGGCACCAGCCGACGGGCGATCGGTTGTGCTCAGCGTCGTCGGCGCCGTCGTGCATGCCGTGGTCACCGAAGCGGCCAGCCGCCTCGAGCTGCCGGCTCCTCCGCCATCGACCAACACCACGCCGGCCGTGGCCGAGGCCTTCATCACCCGCCTCGACGGCTCCTCGTTCGTCGCCCCGGTCGCTCCCGGGTCGGAGGTCACGACCCGACTCGAGCGGTGGGCCAAGCCGGTCGCCGGACCGGCCCGCAGCCGTCTCGTCGTGCAGCTCGAACCGCCCGACCGGGACAACGCCTGGTTCCTCACGGTCCTCGGCCCGGGAGCCGAAGGCGGGCTCTTGCCGGTGGAGCTGGCCATCGCCGACAGCCGCTCGACCAAGCGGGTGGCCGACGACCTCGTTCGCCTCGAGCGCATCTACCCGCCGCTGCTGCGTCCTGGTGGTCAACGTCGCGGCCAGGTGTACCTGAGCCAGGAAGAAGCCTGGGAGCTGATGACCTCGACGGGCGCATCGCTCGAGGCCGCCGGCTTCGAGGTGCGGGTGCCCGAGCTCTCTCGCCGCAAGCCGTCTCCCGGCCTCCGCCTCTTCATCGAGCCGACCGGCGACTCGGTCGTCGGCGCGCACCAGCTGTCGAACGTTCGGTGGTCGGTCGTCGTTGGTGACATCGAGCTGACCGCCGCCGACGTGAAGCGCCTGGCCTCCGAAGCGCGGCCCCTCGTCCGCTCCCACGGCAAGTGGGTCGAGCTCGACCGGGCCGACCTCAAGGAGGCGGCGGCGGCGCTGGCCGAGCGGGCCGGCCAGACCAAGCTCACCGGCGCCGAGATCCTGCGCCACGCCGTCGGCCTCGAAGGTGCCGGCGGCCTGGCCGGTGGCCTGGTCGTCGAGGGCTCGGGGTGGGCCACCGACCTGCTGGCCAAGGCCTCGACCTACTCGAGCGAGCCCGCCACCGAGCCCGAGGGCTTCGCCGGCACGCTGCGCAGCTATCAAGCCGAGGCCGTGGCGTGGCTCGGGTTCCTCGACGCCGTCGGGCTCGGCGGGTGCCTGGCTCTCGACATGGGCCTCGGAAAGACGCCGACGGTGCTCGCCCATCTGGCCCGCGAGCGCGTGCGCGGCGGTACCGGCAAGACGCTCGTCATCGCTCCACCGGCCGTGGTCGGCAACTGGGCGGCCGAGGCGGGCAAGTTCACCGCCGGGCTCCGCACGGTCGTGCACCATGGCGCCTCCCGTGCCTCTGCGGCCGGGCTGGCGCGCGAGGTGGCCAACGCCGACGTCGTCATCACGACCTACGGCACGGCCGTGCGAGACGTCGACGCCTTGGAGCTCATCGAGTGGGACCGGGTCGTTCTCGACGAGGCCCAGGCCATCAAGAACCACACCAACGAGACGTCGCAGCAGCTTCGCCGCATCCCGAGCCGCAACCGGATCGCACTGACGGGCACGCCGATCGAGAACGGGCTCAGCGACCTCTGGGCCATCCTCGACTACACCAATCCCGGTCTCGTGGGATCGCGGACGGCGTTCATCGCCCAGCTCTCCGGCGACTCCGAAGCGGCGCTGCGCACCTTGAACGGCATCCTCGTATTCCGCCGCACCAAATCCGAGCCCGAGGTGGCGGCCGAGCTCCCCGATCGCATCGACGAGCTCGACCACTGCACGATGACGCCCGAACAGATCGGGTTGTACCAGGCGGTGCTCGACTCCCTGGTGGCCGGAGGAGATGGCGCCGGGGGCGAGCCCAAGCAGGGGGCGATCCTGGCCGCCATCACGGCGTTGAAGCAGATCTGCAACCACCCGTCGGCGTACCAGAGCGACGACCGTCCCTTGGCCGGTCGGTCGGGGAAGCTCAGTCGCCTCGAGGAGATCGTCGACACGGTCTTCGCCAACGGCGAGAAGATCCTCGTCTTCACCCACTTCGCCGAGTGGGGGAAACGGCTGGCCAACCACCTCACCTCGGTGACAGGTGTGCCCATCCACTGCTACCACGGAGGACTTGCCCGCGGCGCTCGCGACAAGCTCGTCGCCGATTTCCAGGCAGCCGGCGGTGCCGGCGCGCTGGTGTTGTCGTTGAAGGCGGGTGGGACGGGGCTCAACCTCACCGCCGCGTCCCACGTCGTGCTCTACGACCGATGGTGGAACCCGGCCGTCGAGGACCAGGCCCGTGACCGCGCGTGGCGCATCGGTCAGACACGCACCGTCGTGTCGCATCGGTTGGTGTGCCCCGGCACCGTCGACGAACGGGTCGAGGAGGTCGTGGCCGGCAAGCGTCACATCGCCGACCTGATCCTGCCGAAGTCCTCCTCGCTCTCCGACCTCGACGCCGACCAGCTGCGCATCGCGTTGGGCCTGCGCCCCGATTCGTTGCTGACCGAGGAGCTCGTGTGACGCCACCGCCCCCGTCCAAGAAGCCTCAGCAAGCCAAGCGGCGACGTTCGAAGAAGGCCAAGGGCTTCGATCTCTGGCGAGCGGCTCCGACCCTGCCCGACCCCGAGCCGATCGTCCCCCTCGGCGATCCCACCGCGCTGCTTCGGTCGCTCGGCGATCCGCCCCTGCAGGGCCAGTCGGCCGTGGCCCAGCACTACCTGGGCGCCGTCGTCGAACGGGCCGCCGGCCTGGCCACCGCCCTCGCCGCCGCCGCCGGCCTCCTCGCCACTCAACCCGACGACGCGGACTAATCGGGCCTTGCACCCCCTGCGGCCCGCTCCTTCGGGCCGCGTTTGCGTTGCCCTTGCGGCGGTGAAATCGCGTTGCTGTTGCCCTTGCGGCCGCCCGAAGGGCAACCGCAACGCGGTTGTGGGACCGGAAGGGCAACACCAACGCCTCGTCCCGAAGGGCGGCGCCGTACAGCGAGGGCGACGATAGGGTCGGCGGATGCCTGCGAACCCCCTGAACGTCGACGATTACGGCGGCGAGCTCTACAACCTCGGGATGTCCGAGGGTGCCCGTCCGCTCCTCGACAAGGTGAAGGCGTTCATCGCGGAGGAGGTCGAGCCGATCACGGCGGAGTACTTCGCGTTGGGCGCCGACCGGGCCGACCGGTGGTCGCATGCGCCGGGCCAACTCGAGCTCCTCGACGGGGTGAAAGCCAAAGCCAAGGCCAACGGCTTGTGGAACTTCTTCCTGCCCAACGCCGAGACGGGCGAGGGCCTGTCCAACCTCGACTACGCCTACATCGCCAACGAGCTCGGGAAGAACCCGCTGGCGCCCGAGTGCCTCAACTGCAGCG
>JBKJKM010000108.1:0-3232 GCA_046597375.1 Acidimicrobiales bacterium
CTCGCCCGCAACGCCGATGGGGTGCGGACCGGGCGCACCATCGTCTGGAGGCCGGCGGCGATCCGCGACGCTCGCGTCGTGGTGATCACCGCCGGCACGGGCGACCTGCCCGTGGCCGAGGAGTGCACGACGACCCTCGAGGCTTACGGCTTCCGTCCGTCACTCCTCGTCGACTGCGGCGTCGCCGGCGTGCATCGACTCCTGGCCACCGCCGACGTGCTCCAAGACGCGGACGCCGTCGTCGTAGTCGCCGGGATGGAAGGCGCGCTGGCGAGCATCGTCGGTGGGATCACGCCGGCACCGGTGATCGCCGTCCCGACCTCTACCGGCTACGGCGCCGCCCTCGAAGGCGTCACTGCCTTGCTGGCCATGCATGCCTCGTGTGCCGCCGGCATCGTCGTCGTCGGCATCGACAACGGGTTCGGCGCGGCGTGCGCAGTGGCCCGGCTGATGCCGTGAACGGCGCCTGGTTCCACTGCTTCGCCGGCATCGCCGGCGACATGGCCCTCGGTTCGCTGCTGGATGCGGGAGCCGACGAGGGCGAGGTCGTGGCCATCCTCGAGCGGTTGCCCGTGGGCGGATGGAAGCTCGAGACCCAGCCCACGATGCGCAACGGCATCGCCGCAACGGCGCTGACCGTCCATGCCGAGGAGTCCGGCATCGTCCGCACCCACTCCCACATCGTCGGCCTGATCGAGGAGGGACGCCTGCCCGACCGGGTGCGCGACCGAGCCCTCGCCGTGTTCGGTGCGCTGGCCGAAGCCGAAGGTCGCATCCACCGGAGACCCCCGGCGCACGTGCATTTCCACGAAGTCGGGGGCATCGACGCCATCGTCGACATCGTCGGCACGTGCGCGGCGCTCGAGGTGCTCGAGGTCGACACCGTGCACGCCTCGGCCGTGGCCACCGGCACAGGGATGGTGCGCTCGGCGCACGGTGCGCTGCCCAACCCGGCGCCGGCCGTCGTCGAGCTGCTCCGGGGCGCGCCGACCTACGGCCGCGAGATCAGCCTCGAGCTCACCACGCCCACAGGTGCGGCGCTGCTGTCCGCCCTCGTCACGACGTGGGGCCCGATGCCTGCCATGACGATCTCGTCGATGGGCTTCGGCGCCGGTTCGCGTGAGCTTCCCGACCTCCCCAACCTCACCCAGGTGGTGCTAGGGGAGCTCGACGCCGCCGCCGGCCTCGATGGCGGCCAGCCCGTCGTGCTGCTCGAGGCCAACGTCGACGATGCGACGGGCGAGACCCTCGCCCACTGCGTGGCCGCACTGCTCGAATCGGGGGCCCACGATGCCTGGCTGACGCCGATCGTCATGAAGAAGGGCCGCCCGGCCTACACCGTCAGCGCGCTGGCTGACCCCGCGCTGGCCGCCCAGGTGGCGGCTCGCCTCACGTCGGAAACCGGGTCCCTCGGCGTGCGCGGGATCCGACTCGAGCGGTGGCCGGCCCCACGGTCGTCGGCGACGGTCGATGTCGACGGCCTCGCCGTGCGCATCAAGGTCTCGCCCGGCCGGGCCAAGGCCGAGCACGATGACGTCGCCCGCATCGCCCGCCTCCGGGGCCTGCCGCTCCGCGAGGTCCGCTTCCGGGCCGAACGGGCCTGGCGCGACACCGCCTCCCCCGACGACGAGCCGGCCTAGCGTCCGGCCGTACCCGCTAGCGCATCAGGTAGTACGTCACCTGTTCGTTGTCGGCCACGGAGCCTTCGCCTTCCACCGGGCCGACTCGAACCTTGAGCTCGAGGATGCCGACGGGCGATGGCTTGAGGGCGAGGGTGACGGTGGCCCGTTGCCCAGGGGCCAGGTCGACGAACTGGCGGGCGGTGTCGAGGCCTCCCTGCGACGTGACCACCGCCTCGATCGGGAGACGTTTCTCCTCGACGTTGCCGGCGTTGGCCACCACCACCTGCAAGCGAAGGGTCTTGACGATGGGAAGCACGCGGGTGGTGCCGTCCATGCCGACCGGGTCCGGATCTGTCGAGACGGTCAGGATGCTCACGTCGCGCACCGGCGCCAAGCTGGCGCTGGACCGCAATGTGCCCACGAAGGCCGCAATCTCGGGTCGCTCGTAGCGAGTCGGGTCGGGCAGCCAGATCGACTCGGGCATCGACGGGCGGACGGCCTCCGGCAGGTCGCGCAGGAAAAGCTGATAGGCCCGATCGGCGACGGCGAGGTCGCGCCCCACGGCCACGAGCGCATCGATGGCGAGCTCCGGCGGGCCACTCTCGAAGCGGCCGGCCAGGGTGTCGGCCAGAGCAGCCAACGCTTCGGTGCGGGTCGTGAGGCAGGTGACCAGCAGACCATGGGTGGCCCGGAGGTTGCCGTCGACGGGCGTGTCCTCGACCCGTCGCAAAAGGGCGCGGCTGTCGCGCAGCAGGCGGTCGACCCCGCGCTTGAGCCCGTCGCGTCCGAGTGTGCCGGCCGTGGCTCGGAGGTCTTCGAGGGCGATGCCGGCGCGGGTCGAGCGGTCGACGCTCGGGCGCACCCGGTCGGCGAACACGACGCCTGCATCCGGGCCCTCGGCGCTGCTCGTGACGATCGAGTTGACGGCCAGCACGACGACCACGGCCAGGAGGGCCAGGAGCAGGATCCTCGGGGAGCGTCGCGGAGATCGCCGTCGCGACTCGACGCTCCCGCGCCGCCCCACTCCAGCCATGCCGCCAAGCTAGGCGGGCCAGGAGACCTCTTGCGCCCGTGAGGCGCCGAGTGCGGTATGACAGTGGTCATGACGGACACGGACACCAGTGCTGGCGGCGTCGATGTCGACGTCCAGACCAGCACTCCGGCCCCCAAACTCGACGACGGCGACCACGACCGCTTCGCCCACTACGTCATCGGCGGGAGCGAGGCCATCCTGCGCAGCATGGTGACCGGTGACCCGGTAACCGCCCTGTGTGGCAAGGTCTGGGTCCCGTCGCGTGATCCCGAGAAGTACCCCGTGTGCCCGGAGTGCAAGGACGTGAAGGACGCCAACGGCTGGTGACCAGCCCGTTCTGACCAGGGGAAATAGTCAGCCGTTCAGTTGACCTTGGGGTCAACGGATCACCACACTTCGGAAATCACGGCAGAACCGGGGGAATCGCACGTGGCGAACGAAGACGGTCCGACGACGCAGCCATCCGGAGCGGCGCGGCACCTGCGGCGGTATGGCGCCTTCTATGCCATCGCCATCGTCGTGGCCTTGCTGGCGGTGATCCTCCCGGGTCGTGGTGGCGACGACGACAAGGAGGACG
>JBKJKM010000060.1:0-2896 GCA_046597375.1 Acidimicrobiales bacterium
GACCGGCGATGAGCGACGCGTCGGCGTCCTTCTCGTAATAGACGTTGGCCATCAGTTCGTCATGCCTTTCAGTGGGCGGAGGCGGGGTGCCTGGCGCTCGAGCTTGGGCAGCGCGACCCGTCCGGTGCGCTGCAGTTCGGTGATGCCGAAGGGCCGCATGAGCTCTTCGAGGTCGTCGAGTTTGGTCGGGTTGCCGGCCAGCTCCACCGTGAGCTCGTCGTGGCCGACGTCGACGATCTTGCCGCCGAAGACCTGCACGAGCTCGATGACCTGGCCACGAGTCGAGGGCTCAGCCTTGATCGTCATGAGCATGAGCTCGCGCTCGACCGAGTGGTTGGGGTCGAGCTCGCTGATCTTCACGACGTTGATCAACTTGAACAACTGCTTGGTGATCTGCTCCAACGGCGACGACTCGACGTCGACGACGATGGTGATGCGGGAAAAGCGTTCGTCGTCGGTGGGCGCAACGGCCAGGGAGTAGATGTTGAAGCCGCGTCGGGCGAACAAGCTGGCGACGCGCGTGAGTACGCCGGCTTTGTTCTCGACGAGGACCGAGAGCACGTGATGTGCGTTGATGGGCGGCGTCGTCATGACGTCAGTGCCCCCCGTCGCCCTGGGAGGGGTCGACGACGACCTGGGAGTTGGTCATGCCGGCGGGCACCATCGGGTACACCTTCTCGCTCGAGTCGGTGCGGAAGTCGATGACGACCGGCCGGTCGTCGATCTCGTTGGCCTTGTCGATGGTCGGCTGCACCTCCTCGGGGTGCTCGACACGGAAGGCGGCGCAGCCCATGGCCTCGGCCCACTTCACGTAGTCGGGGAGGTCGGGCGACAGGTAGACCTCGGAGTAGCGCTCCTCGTAGAACATCTCCTGCCACTGGCGCACCATGCCGAGGTAGGCGTTGTTGAGGATGGCGACCTTCACCGGGATCCGCTCGCTGCTGGCGGTGACGAGCTCCTGGGCTGTCATCTGAAAACAGCCGTCGCCGTCGACGGCCCAGACCATACGGTCGGGGCGTCCGACCTTGCCGCCGATGGCCGCCGGGATGGAGTAGCCCATCGTGCCGAGGCCGCCCGAGTTCACCCAGGTGTAGGGGTGGTCGAACTTCCAGAACTGGCTTGTCCACATCTGGTGCTGGCCGACGCCCGAGGCCACGATCGTGTCGTCGGGCGTCGAGTCGCGAAGGGTTTCCAGCACGAACTGCGGCTTGAGGGCATCGCCCTCGTCCCAACCCTGGGTATAGGTGAGGGGAAACTTCTCCTGCCACCCCGAGATCGTGCTCTTCCACTCGTCTCGATTGGGCTGCGCCTCGGCCCCGCCGAGTTCGCGAACCGCCTTCACGATCTCCTCGATCACCAGCCGGCAGTCGCCCACGATGGGCACGTCGGGTCGGCGCACCTTGCCGAGCTCGGCCGGATCGATGTCGACGTGGATGATCTTGGCGTCAGGGGCGAACCCGTCGAGCTTGCCCGTCACCCGGTCGTCGAAGCGGCTGCCGAGGGCGATGAGCAGATCGGCTCCCTGGATCGCCGTGATGGCGGTGTAGTTGCCGTGCATGCCCGGCATGCCGAGGCACTGGGGGTGCCGGTCCGGGAAGGCGCCTCGGGCCATCAACGTCGTCACGACGTGGATGCCGGTGAGCTCGGCCAGTTCCTTGAGGGTCTCGGCCGCACGGGCCTTGAGAATGCCGCCGCCGGCGTAGATGACCGGACGCTTGGCGTCGAGGATGAGCCGGGCCGCCTCCTTGATCATCTTCGGGTGGCCCTTGGTGTTGGGCTTGTAGCCGGGCAGGCCCCGGTCGATGTCCTGGTCGGTCGGCCAATACCAGTCCATGGCGCTGCGGGGGTTCTTGGGGTCGACGATGTCCTTGGGCACGTCGATGAGCACCGGGCCTGGCCGTCCGGTCGTTGCGATGTGGAACGCTTCCTTCACGATGTGGGGAATGTCGCGGGCATCGGTCACGAGGTAGTTGTGCTTAGTGCAGCTCAACGTGATGCCCGTCGTGTCGCACTCCTGGAAGGCGTCGCTGCCGATGTTGGCCAAGGGCACCTGACCGGTGATGCAAATCATCGGCACGCTGTCCATGAAGGCGTCCATCAGTGGCGTGACGACGTTGGTCGCCGCCGGCCCCGAGGTGACCATGGCGACGCCGGGTCGGCCGGTGGCGTGGGCGTAGCCGCTGGCCATGTGGCCGGCGCCCTGCTCATGACGAACGAGGATGTGGCGGATCGGCGAGTCGATGATCGGGTCGTAGACCGGGAGGATGGCGCCCCCGGGGAGGCCGAACATCACCTCGACCCCCATCATCTCGAGGCTCTTGATGAGGGCCTGACCGCCGGACATGTTCGTCATGGACTGCTCCTGAAGCTCACTCGGTGCTGCGGGGGAAGGGTGGTGGGAAGACGTGGAGGAAACCGGGAAAACAAAACGACCCCCCATCAGGGAGGTCGTGAACACACGCGCGAGTTGTGACCCGGACGTGCGTCAGGTGACTACTACGAGGAGGCCGGTGGTGCGCGAGGTGTGCATCGGCCCAGAGTCTCCCATCGTCGGGCGCCGTTCGCAAGCAGCGGTAGGTTCGGCGCCCGTGGCCGGGGCACGTTTGCGACGCAACGCCGTCCCGGCGGTGGTCCTCGTCGGCCTGCTCGCCCCTTTGGCCATCACTGCCATTGGTCAGCGGGCCATGCGGTGGACTCCCGTGTTCGACCTGGCCATGATCGAGCTCCGGGTGCGCGACGCCGCCACCGGGCGCTGGCCGTTGCTCGGGCTGGTGGGCCGCATCGGCACGGCGGAACGGCTGGGCAGCCACCCCGGGCCGCTGAGCTTCTACCTCCTCGCACCCGTGTACCGCCTCCTCGGTTCGACGAGTTGGGCCCTGGAGGTCGCATCGCTGCT
>JBKJKM010000126.1:0-22111 GCA_046597375.1 Acidimicrobiales bacterium
GGTGACGTGGAAGTGGGGCGGTGGAGTGCAACACAACGTCAAGTTCGAGGACTTCGGGTCGGAGATCATGTCGAAGGGCGAGTTCTCCCACACCTTCGACGAGGCCGGCACCTTCGCCTACAACTGCGAGGTCCACCCGACCACGATGAAGGGCACGGTCGAGGTCACGGCCTAACGGCGCCCTCGCCAAGTTCCAGCGCCTTTCGACCTGGCTCAACCCGCCAGGTCGAGCAGTACCTTTCCGGCCACGGCCCACACCGGGCCGGACACCAGGTAGGCGTCGAGTCGTCGCAGCGCGGGCACCGGCGCTTCGGCCCGTCCGAGCAGCGCCGTGGCGACGAGCGGGCCGAGCGGGGCGAGTAGCGCAACCACCGCGCCCAGGACCCAGGGGCTTCCGCCCCGAAAGGGCGGGGCGAGCACGGCCGCCACGGCCAACGACAAGGCCCCAACGGCGGCGACCCCGGCAACGGGCCCTTCCCAGCGAGACGACGCCCCGGAACCGACGATGTACGTGCTGGCGTCCACGGCGTGCACCGAGGCCACGAGCACCAGAGCCGGTAGCAGGCCGAGCTCGCCGACCACGATGGCGGGCGACGCGGCGCCGACGCCGATGAGCACGGCGATGGCGATCGTGGCCCGGGCGTCCCAGGGGCGGCCGCCCACCCGGAGCTGGCTGGCGGCACAGGCGGCGACCGTGGTCGCGACGGCTGCAGCCACGACGGCGATCGGACCCGCACCGCCGGCCAGCGCGCACACGGTCGCACCGACGATGGCAACGGGCCGGTAGGGGCGGCGGTCGGTGCCACGCCACGAGCGGGCGGACTGGCCTGCAGCGGCGAGGGCAACGGCGGCGAAGGCGATCGCCGTGGTGACGGGCCCGAGGAGGAGGGCCACTGCCGTCACACCCGCCCACGCCAGGCCGAGTCGAACGCGCGGACCGTCGACATCGACGGGAGGAACCAGCGCCCGGATCGTGTCGACCCCGGGCCGCGACGAGGTCAACCGCCGGAGACGGGCGGCAGCACGGCCACCTCGTCCGTTGGCCCGACGGCGTCATCCCGTCCCGCCGGGTCACCGTTGACCCACACGCGACAGGTGCCGAGCACGGCGCCGAACGACGCCCCGAAGCGTACGGTCGCGGCGTCGAGGATGGCGCCGACGGTGGACTCGTCGATGGTGGTGTGTCCGGTACCCGCCGCCTCGCGCGCAGCGGCAAAGAGCCGGAGGGTCGCCACCCGGGAACGCTACGCGAGACTCCCCCGTCGTGCCCATCCCGTCCCGCGTCCTGCTGCTCCGCCACGGGCAGACGACGTGGAACGCCGAGCGGCGCTGGCAGGGCTGGGCCGACGCCCCGCTGTCGGCGCTCGGAGAGCAGCAGGCGATCGACGCCGGCGCCCACCTCGTCGGGTTCGGGTTCACGCGGGTCGGCGCGTCGGATCTCGGGCGAGCGAGACGGACGGCCGAGCTCTTGGCCATGGCCATCGGCGTACGGGCCGACCCGTTGATCGACGCCGATCTCCGCGAACGCAATGTGGGGGTGTTCTCCGGCAGGACGACCGACGAGCTCTTCGACGACTACGCCGAGTGTTTCGATCCCGTCACACGGCGGGCGATCTCGATCCCCGACGCCGAGCCCGACGATCACCTCTGGGAGCGGGCGCGTTCGTCGTTGGTCGGAATGGCGGAACGGCATCCGGACGATCGACTGGTCGTCGTCAGTCACGGCGGGCTCATCGCTTCGGTGGAGCGACACCTCGGCATCGAGCGCAGTGGCGCCGTCCCCAACCTCGGTGGCCGCTGGCTCGACGTCGTCGATGGCGGCCTCGTTGGCGGCGAGGCGTACCGCCCCGACGAGACCGAGCTCGTCACGGCCCCCGCGACCGAGTGACGAGCGAGGACCACCACCGGTTCCTCCGGAGCCGGCCCTCGAAGGCGGGGCTTCGGGCACTCGTCGAGCACCTCGAACCTGGCGGGGCGATCGCCGGCGTCCGTCGCCTCAAGGGCGGGCTCGATGCCTCGACCCATCGCGTCGACATCATCACCCGAAGCGGCGTCCGTCGGCCGCTCGTGGTGCGTCGGTTCAACGACACGTTCAGCTGGTTCGACGTCGAGCGCCTGCCGCGCGAGGCAGAGACACTGGCGTCTCTGGTCTCGACGTCGGTCGTCGCTCCCGAAATGCTTGAGCTCGATGTCGACGGCCGCTGGCTCGGCACCCCGTGCATGGTGCAGACCTGTCTGCCCGGTGGGCCGGCACCTCCGCATCGTTGGGCCGACTGGTCCGCGCAGTTGGTCGAGGCCATGGCCCTCGTGCACCAGATCGCGCCGGCCGTCGACGCCGAGCCGTGGCTGACTGGCTGGCGAGGGGACGAACCCCCGTCCGCGCTGACCGGCAATCCCTGGCTCGATCGGGTGTGGCCGGTGATCCTCGCCGGCCGGTCGGCCCTCGAAGCATCCGGCGGCGACGCTCTGGTGCACCACGACCTTCACCCCGGCAACAGCCTGTGGTCACGGAGCAAGCTGAGTGGCATCGTCGACTGGACGCTCGCCGGTCGTGGCTTCCCCGCCTACGACCGGGCCTACCTCCGCTTCGACCTCTCCCTCGCCCTCGGCCTCGGCGCCGGCGACGAAGTCGAGATGGCGTCGACCGCCCTCGGCATTCCGCCGGACGACCCCACGTGGGACCTCGTCGTCGGCACTCGCGTCGTTGGCAGCGTCGCCGACTGGACCGGCGTCTACGTCGAGATCGGCCTCTCGATCACGGCGGCTGACGTCGAGAGTCGCCTCGCCGCCTGGTTCAACCGGGCCCTCGCCTCCCTCCACTGAGCGACGCGTCGGTCGTCCCCACGGCGTTGTTGTTGCCCTTTCGGCGGCCACCAGGGCAACTCCAACGCCTTCTGGCGACCGTAAGGGCAACATGAACGGGGGCGGGCCGGGCATGGCTGGGCTTGTCGCAGTGGGGCGGTACGTTCGACGCATGCAGCACGAAGTGATCCGGAGCCCGAAGCGGCGCAAGACGGTGCAGGCCCGGCTGGTGGACGGCGTGGTGCAGGTCTCCATCCCCGCGCGGATGACGCGTGCCGAGGAGGAGCGATGGGTGGCCGAGATGGTCGGCCGCTTCCAGAGAAAGGCGGCGACGGCCCCGATCGACCTGGCGGCGCGGGCCGAGCAACTGGCGGCCCGGTACGGCTTGCCCCAGCCGACGACGATCCGGTGGGTCGACAACCAGGAGTGGCGCTGGGGGTCGTGTACCCCGTCCGATCGCACGATCCGCATCTCGACCCGGCTGGCCGGGTTCCCGGCGTGGGTCATCGACTACGTGGTCGTCCACGAACTCGCGCATCTGGCCGTCGGTGGACACGGCGCCGACTTCTGGGCGCTGGTGAACCGCTACCCGAGAACCGAGCGGGCGCGCGGGTTCTTGATCGCCAAGGGCCTGGACGGCGAGGACGAGGTCACGCCGCGCCTCCCGGTGCTCCGGATGCAGGAGCAGCCGCGAGTCGCTGCTCCACCGCCGCCAGGAGGCGCGCAGCGAACGCTGTGGTGAGGAGGTCGGTGCCGTGGCCTCCCTCGGGGTACCACCACAGGTCCTTCGGTTCCTTCGCCCACTCGTAGATCCGCTCGGGATGTTCGGCTCCGAAGTACCAGTCGTCGGGGTCGGCCACCAGGATGAGGAACGCCGGCGCGATGGCTCCGGCCACGTCGGACGCGTCGGGGAGATCGGAGCAATCGTCGGTGAGCCGCGTGCGGAGCAGCGCACGGAGGACGAGTCGTCCGGCTCGTGTCGAGATCCAGCGCTCGATGCGGTTGGCGCCGTCGGTGCCGAGGCCACCCCAGGTCGCCGGGGCGCTGACTGCGACCACGCCGGCGACCGAGCCCGGGTACCGCCCGCCGTGCAGCAGCACCGCCGCGCCACCGAGGCTCACGCCGACGGTGACCACGGGCTTCGAGGGATCAGCGGCGGACACCGCTGCCGCCACGTCGAGCGGTTCGTTCCGCCCGAGCGTGCACGTGCCGGCCGATCGCCCGTGGCCGCGCAGGTCGGGGACGATGACATCGACCTCATCGGCCAACGTGGTGGCGAAGGCGTGGATGGCCGGCGTGCGCGACCAGTTCACGAACCCGTGCACCAACACGACCGTGCACCATGCATCCGGCGGCCCGGCGAGGCGGTGGGCGGCCAGGCGCGTGCCATCGGCCGCTGTCAGCGCCACACGCTGCGCCCGTCCGTAGCGCGGCGCCAGGTGGTACTTGCGGAAGTAGCCGGCTACCGCACCGGCGCGCGAGAGCTTCGCCACGACTCCTCGATCCGGCCCAGCTCGGTGACCGGCGGGGCACCCTTGCGGTACTCGGCGAGCAGGCCCCGCCACTGGTTGGTGGCGTCGAGGCGGCCGAGCAGGGCCGACATGCCCCACACGACGCGATCGAGGATCACGTACGACGTCGGCATATTGAGCAGGCGGATCACGTCTCCGTACTCGCCCTGCATGTCAACCACCCGTTGCAGGGTCTTGGACGTCCAGTCACGCGTGTAGGTGAACTCGTCGACCATGAACGGCTCGTAGGGCCCGCTCACATACTCGAACACGTGGGTGGGGTCGAGTCCGTGGTCGGCGGGCAGGAAGCCGGCATCGACGGCGGCCTGGATCGCCCCGTCGACGTCTTGGTCGAGGATGCAGTCGAGCACGCCGGAGAGGCTCTCGAGCTCGCCGGGGCCCCACCGCTTCACCAACCCGAAGTCGAGGAATGTCACGGTGCCATCGGTGTGGAGGATGTAGTTGCCGGGGTGGGGGTCGCCGTTGAAGACGTGGTGGTGCTGGATGGCACCCTGGGCGAAGCGGAACATCACCTCGGCCGCCTTCTGGCGGGTGGCGTCGTCAGCCTGAGCGATGAAGTCGTCGAAGCGCAGGCCGTCTACCCACTCGCTGACAAGCACCCGCTGCGTGCTCAACTCGGGCACGATCTTCGGCACCTTGATGAACGGATGACCGTCGTAACGATCGGCAAACTCGGTCTGCAGCTTGGCCTCGAGGCGATAGTCGAGCTCGTCGGCCATCCGGTCGCGCAGCTCGTCGACGAGCGACTTCACGTCGAGGTTCTTGAGGGCGAAACTGGCGAACAGGCCGTAGAGCATCTCGGCGTTGTCGAGGTCGCTCTTGATGGCCTTGTCGACGCCGGGATACTGCACCTTCACGGCGACAACGCGTCCGTCCTTGGTGACGGCACGATGCACCTGGCCGATGCTGGCGGCGCCGAGCGGCACGGGGTTCCACTCGAGGAAGACGCGCTCAGGCTCGTCGCCCAACTCGTTGCGGATGACCTCGGCGGCGAGGCTCGGGGCCATCGGGGGCACGTCTTGTTGCAGCGTCGCCAGTGCCGCCTGGGCTTCGGGAGGAAGCCCGTCGGCGATGAAGCTGAGCATCTGCCCGGCCTTCATGATGGCGCCCTTCATGCCGCCGAGCACCGCCGCCACGTCCTGCGCCGTCTTGATGGCGAACTGCTCGTCGAGGGCGGCCCGCTCGGCTTCGGTGGCTCGCCGGCCACGCACCCGATTGACGGTGAAGTGGACGCCGCGACGCGTCGTCAGGCGCAGGATTCGCACCCGCCGTTCGATCCGATGGCGGGTGTCACGGTCGGACCAGGCGACGGCCGCGGCCGTGGCTGCGCCGGCGGTCGCCGTCAATGCCGTGGCGGCGACGAGGGTGCCGCCGCGGCCCCTCATCTGCCGGCGGCGGCGTCTTCGTCGTCGGGTGCGAGCTCGTGCGGGGCCGACGTGCGCAGCTCGCGCTCGGCCTGCACCTGGTCGTCAACGCAGAACCGCGTCGCCGGCAGCGCCGCCAGCCGATCGTCGCTGATCGGCTTCCCGCAGGCCTCGCAGGTGCCGTAGGTACCGTCGTCGAGGCGGTGCAGGGCGTGCTCGACGTCGGCCAGCTCGCCCTCCACGCTGTCGAGGATCGACCGATCCTTCTCTCGCTCGAACGTCTCCGTGCCGACGTCGGCCGGGTGCTGATCGGCCGAGCTCAGCTCCTGGGTGAGCCCGTCGCCCTCCCCACCCCGGGTCTCGTGGAGATCGTCCTTGATGCCCTGGAGGCGATCGTGCTCCTGGGCCAGGAGTTGGCGGGCCTGATCGTCGTCCATGCCCCCAAGGTAATGGCGGCCGCCGCCCCCTAGGGTCGCCGCCCATGATGAAGCTCCTCGCCCTCTGGACCGCTCCCGACGACAAGGAGGGGTTCGACGCCGATTACCTCGCCACCCACGCCGTGTTGGCCGCCGCCGTCCCCGGGCTCGTGTCGTTCACGCCGGGTGTGGCTGTGAGCGGGCCCTACCACCGCACCGCCGAGCTGACCTTCGAGTCCGGCGACACCTTGGGCTCCGGCCTCGGTTCGACCGAAGGTGCTGCCCTCCTCGCCGACAGCGAGCGCCTCCAGTCGACCTTCGGCAACAAGCTCGACGTCCTCATCCTCACCCTCGACTGAGGAGCGGCCGGCGAGGCCTGAGTAGCCTTGCACCAGACGGGGGCGTAGCTCAGCTGGCCAGAGCGCGGGGCTTTTAACCCCGGCGTCGCGGGTTCGAGCCCCGCCGCCCTCACCAATCCTTTTTGACTTCGAGTGAGTACCGATACCGATAGGAGTTGGCGCGACGAGCTGTCCTGCGACGATGACAGTTCGAGCAGACGACCTCGCACTTCGCGATTTCGTCGAGGATCCGAGCCCAGTTCATCTTTCGCAAGACCATCGCGCTCACATTCATGACCTTGTCCCGGAGATGGTCGAAGTCGAGCACCACCGGATCCGCCTCGCCGCAATCGACGCAGGGATGCTCCACGAGGTAGGCGATCAACAGTCCCCGAAGCCTCGCCCTCGAGCGGCGGTCCTGCTCGTCCATACGAGACGCCCGCACCTCAGGGTGTTCCCGGTACCAACGCTGGTTGCGCTCGATATTGCACGGTTTGCACATGCTCTGGCGACCGTCACCTCGGGTGCGATTGCGATGGAACTGCTCGAGCGGAAGCAGTTTCTTGCACATCGAGCACCGCTTCTGCGGCACGAAGCCCTCGAGGGGCAGCGGGTCGTCCATGGGGAGGGCTCCTCGTGGGGACGATGGCAGAACTGAGGCGGGCAACCCGCGAGGCGTGACTCGGCCAGCCTAGCACGAAATACGAACGTCTGTTCCCACTACGGTGACCCAGTGCCTGGCCCCGGCGAGCTCGTCGTGCTGCTCCCGCCGTCGGAGGGAAAGGCCGTTGGAGGAACGACGAGATGGCGGCCCTCGAGCGGCGCCTTCGGGCGTCGACTTGGTGGGCACCGACAGGCCGTCATCGATGCCCTCGGCCGCACCGAGCTGACGAGCCGCCACCTCGGTGTCACCGGGTCGCTCCTCGAACGGGCGAACGGGGCGACCCAACAGATCGTCGACGGACGGGCCAAGGCACGACCCGCCGACCGCCGCTACACCGGCGTCGTGTGGGAGCACCTCGACCCGCACCACGATCTCGACGACGACCAGCGCCGCCGGATCCTCGTACCGTCGGCTCTCCTCGGTCTCGTCACCGCCGCCGATCCCGTACCCGACCATCGGCTGAAGTTCGACGTCTCGCTGCCCGGCGTCGGCCGCCTCGACCGGTACTGGCGGGCCACCATCACCGATGCGCTCCGCCACCGTGCGAGCGCGACGTTCGTCGAGCTGCTTCCGCTCGAACACCGCGCCGCAATCGACCTCGACGCCCTGGCCCGATCGCGCAAGCACACCCTCGTGCGCACCACCTTCACGGGCACCACCGGCCACGACGCCAAGGCGGTGAAAGGCAAGGTGGCGCGGCACCTCCTCGACCAGGGGCTGAGCGAGGCGAGCGCCGCGGCCTTCGACTGGCAGGGCTGGCGCGTCGACTATCGCCAGCCGGAACGGCTCTTGATCGTCAGCCGCTGAGCAGCCCGGCGTAGTGCTCGACGAGCGGCAGCACGACCTCACGCCCCTCGCTCGGCACCCACAACGTCACCCGATGCGCCCCGGCCTCGGCGAAGGCGGCGAGCGCCGCCGCCTCGGGGCGCGATCCGAATACCGTCACCGGGATCGATGGGCGTCCCGCCTCCGCCGCCAGGTTCTGCAATTCGGCGATGCGCACCGCCAACCTCGCCGGTGATGTGGCATTGGGCATCCATTCATCGCCGTAGGCGACGACGCGCTGCAACACACGGGCGCCGTTGCCGCCGATCAGGACCGGTGGTCCGCCGGCCTGCACGGGCTTGGGCCAACAGAAGATCGGGTCGAAGTCGTGGAAGCGGCCGTGGAACGCCGGCTCCTCCTCCCGCCAGATGGTGCGGAGCACGGCGACCCGCTCCTCCAGAAGGGCGAACCGAGTCGACGGATCGGTGCCGTGGTTGGCCATCTCCATCCGGTTCCAGCCGGCGCCGATCCCGAACAGCACCCGACCCTGCGAGAGCAGATCGAGCGTCGCCACTTCCTTGGCCGTGACGATCGGGTCACGCTCGATCACGAGGCAGATGCCCGTGCCGATGCGGATGCTCGTCGTCGCCGCAGCCACCGCGCCCAAGGCAACGAACGGATCGAGCGAGCGCTTGTACATCTCGGCCACCTCGGCCCCGCCGGGGAACGACGTTTCCCCCAACGGGATGTGGGTGTGCTCGGGCACCCAGAACGACTCGAAGCCGGCGGCCTCGGCGGCGACGGCCAGTTCGACCGGCGAGATCGAGCGGTCGGTCGGGAAGATGCCGATGCCGAGCTTCATCGTGCACCTCCTCCGGCAACGGTGGCCAAGGCATCCTCATGCTCCATGGCCACCGGTTCGATCTCGTCCGCCGGCACGAACCCGAGTACCCGGCCGTAGAACCACAGCTCGGCTTCGGCCACTCGCACGATCGTCGCCGATTGCCGAAAACCGTGTTGCTCGCCGGCGAATGCGAGATGAGCGAACGGGATCCCTTTCTCCCGGAGCGCGGCGGCCATCATCTCCGCCTGGGCCGGAGGGACGACCTTGTCTTCGAGACCCTGAAAGAGGATCATCGGTCGATCGAGTCGTTCGGTGTGGTGGATCGGCGAGCGCTCGACGTACACGTCTCGAGCAGCCGGGTACGGGCCGACCAGCCCGTCGAGGTAACGGCTCTCGAACTTGTGCGTGTCACGGGCCAGCGCTTCGACGTCGGCCACGCCGTAGTGCGACGCGCCAGCGGCGAAGATGTCGCGAAACGTGAGCGCGGCCAGTGTCGTGTACCCGCCGGCCGAGCCGCCACGGATCACCAAGCGATCGGCATCCACGCGGCCTTGTGCCGCCAGCCACTCTGCCGCCGCCACGCAGTCGTCGACGTCGACGATGCCCCACTGTCCCTGCAAACGATCGCGGTACGCCCTCCCGTAGCCCGTCGAGCCGCCGTAGTTGACATCGACGACGGCGAAGCCGCGACTGGTCCAGAACTGCAGGCCAAGATCGAGCACCGGATCCGATGCGCCGGTTGGGCCGCCGTGACTCAGCACGATCAGCGGCGGAAGCTCGCCCTCGGGCGCGACGTGATCGGCGTTGGCCGGTGGGTAGAAGAACGCGTGGGCGACACCTTCCTCGGCGGGGAACTCGATCGGCTCGGGCACCGAGAGGTAGGCCGGATCGACGCCCACCTCCCGACTGCGCCGAAGAACCGTGACGTCGCCCGACGGCAACGCGATCCGCACCACGGCCCCAGAGGTCGCCGGCGACGCCGCGATGCAGGCAATCCCGTCGGTGCTCGCCCGCACCGACACGATGGACGAGAGGGGCGTCTCGACCTGACGTAGCGCGCCGTCGTGGCCGACGATGCCAAGGTGCCCAACGTTGCCTTCGGTCCAGACCGCGACGAGTTCTCCCGAGGCGAGGAAGTCATAGGTCGACTGGCCGAACGACCAGTCGGGACCGCTGAACTCGGCGTCCCGGGCGGCGACCGGCTCTGCGTCATCGCCGCGGTAGAGGTTCCACCAACCGGTGCGGTCGGAGACGTGGTGAAGCACGCCCTCGGGTGACCACCGTGGCTGGGAGATCGACTCCGCCACCCCTCCGGCCACCCGACGAGCGGGGCCCACGGCGCCGTCGGCGAACGGGGCGACCCACAGCTCGGTGCCGTCCCACGGCATGTTGGGGTGGTCCCACGTCAGCCAACACAGCGACGCCCCATCCGGGGAGAGCCGGGGCGCGGCGAAGAAGTCGCGGCCATCGGCCAACACCTGCACCTCGCCGCCGGCCACCGGCACGGTCACCACGTCGTTGACCACCTCGACGGCCGTCGGGCCGAGGTGCTGTTCGCGGATGCACACGACCCACATCCCGTCAGGTGACACGACCGGGTCGGCGAACCGCACGCCCATCGGCGTCGGCGGCTCGGCCGTCAACGCCACCGGCGCGCCGACCTCGTCGCCCGTCAGCTCGACGCGGTACAGGCGCTGGTCGGCCAGGTTGGCGAAGACCAACCACGAGCCATCGGGCGCGACGGCATACGACTGGCCTCCGTACTCGTGCACCAGCGTGCGGGCCCCGAACCCCGGCGGCACGACGTCGGTGGCCGATCCGTCGGGGCGCCGGCGAACGACCACCTGGCGGCCACCGTCGTCGGGTCGCCCTTCGTTCCAGTAGACGTCGCCGCCCACCACCACGACCTGGCCGAGACGTACGGCCTTCTCGACCAAGAGCTCGGCCGTGATCGGTGAGCGCCAGGATCCGTACGGGGCGGTCTTCGTCATGGCTGGCTTCTAGCACCAAGCCCGACCCGGACGAGGTGGCGCTCAGCCAAGATGCGGGGATGCCTCGTATGACCAACCCGCTCAGCACGGCCGGCCTCGACCGCCTCGGCCTGCTCCGACGCCATCCGGACCAGGTCGCCGCCCAACTCGAGGGGACCGAAGTGCGGGTGGTTGCGATCTGCGGTGGCAAGGTCTGCGTGGCGGCCGGCGATCCCACGACGGTCCACCACCCTCGACTCGCCGACCTCGGCCGCGACCTCGACGACGTGTGGCTGCTCGGCACTGCGGGGGATGTCACCTACGTGGCCGTCGAGCTCGACCCCGTCGACGGTCCGGCCGATCTGGGTGACGCCGCTCGGCTCGCGGGATTGCGCGAGGTGGCCTCGCTCCTTCCTCCTCTGGAGGGCAACCTGCTCACCATGGCCACGGGGCTGTCGATCTGGCACGGTACCCACCGGTTCTGCGGGCGGTGCGGCGCCGAGACCCAGGTCGACTGGGCCGGCCACAGGCGGCGTTGCGACGGATGTGAGCGGGAGCACTTCCCGCGCACCGACCCGGCCATCATCGTCCTCGTCACCCATGACGATCGGGCGTTGCTCGGCCGCAACCCGAACTGGCCGGCCGGATTCGCGTCGGTGCTGGCCGGCTTCGTCGAGCCGGGCGAGTCGCTCGAGGACGCCGTGGCCCGAGAAGTGAAGGAGGAGGCCGGCGTCGACGTCGAGCCGGACGGCATCGCCTACCATTCGTCGCAACCCTGGCCTTTCCCGGCGTCGGTGATGCTCGGCTTCACCGCCGAAGCGGTGAGCGACGAGCTCCACCCAGATCCCAGCGAACTGGTCGACGCCTGTTGGTACACCCGGGATGAGTTGGCCCACGGGGCCATCGGCCTGCCCCCGGCATTGTCGATCTCCCGGCGCCTCGTCGACGATTGGATCGCACAAGACTCCCCCGCGTGATCACCCACATCGTCACGTTCAAATTCTCGGACCGGACGCCCGAGCACCTCGTTCGGTGCAAGGAACGACTCGACGGTCTGGTCGGCACGGTTCCGTCGCTGCGCACCATGGTCGTCGGCATCAACGTCGTCGACTCCGCGCGCGCGTCCGACCTCGGCCTCATCGCCACTTTCGACGACCTCGACGGGCTCGCCGCCTACCAGGTACACCCGGCCCACGAGGAGGTCGCGGCCTACCTCCGCAGCCAGGCCGAAAGTGTGACTTCGATCGACTTCGCGAGCTAGCAGCGAGGACAATCGCCTCGAGCGCGAGCAGCTGGTGGATCGTCCCATCTCTCGCAACCAGAGTGGTGATCGTGAGGTCAAGAAGCGAGTACGAGGCGAGGCCGCCATTCGCGTGGCTGCGCCTGCACGCGCGATGTCGGTGCGGGAGGTCATCGACAACGGCCTCGACAGGACCGCGGTGTCGCAGTCGCTCACCGCGCTGGCCGGCGCTCCGAACCGAGGGTGAGCACAGCGATTCAAGGTCCGAAGCCGTTCCCCGGGGGAGTTGGCTACTGCTGTGGAGACAGTCCAGGTGTGGCGAGGCAAGTACGGCGACCCGATTCCACTGTTCGGGCCTCTGTACGGGCGCCGACACGAGAATCAGCTCGTCTATGAATGGGCTTCGCCAGAAGCCATCCGGCCATGGACGGAGGTGATCCTTCCCGACGGCCGCCTGACGCCGGGAGGCGGCAGCGCTCACGGTGACGAACACACCCGGTACGTGGATCTCGTCCCTGTGGAAGAGTCGGAAGAGGGCTGCGTCGTGCGGGACCTGTTCGCAGATGTGATCGTCCCGAGCGATGGCCGTCACGCTTGGCTCCTGGACCTCGATGAGCTCGCAGATGCCGTCGACCGTCGTGAGAGGGGAATTCTGAATGGGAAGGGTCAGGTCGTTCGACCCTGTGGCAGTTCAGACAGCGAAGATGGCGACGTTCGCGTGTCCCGCAGCCAACAGACGCATGTCGTCGGGGTCATGCGTCGCGATCACTCCGCCGCCGAGCCTCACCGTCGTCGCGACGACGAGGGCGTCGATCGCCATCTCACTTCCTGCGTCGGCCTCTGCGAGGAGGTGGCCGGCGATCCGGGCGATGCGAACACCTGTCGTGACGACCTGCGCAACCCCCCGCGCCAGAACACCGTCGATCACCTCGTCAGTTCCTCGCCCCCGGTAGAGCTCGACGAGCACTGCTGATGGAACTCGAATCGGGAAGTTCCGACGGTGTGCACTCCGCATTGCTGCCCTGACTCGCTGGTGGCGCTCCGGGTCTTGAGCGGGACGCGCAAGGGCAGAGACTGCCTCGCAGTCGAGAACTAGGACGGCCACAGCTCATCGACCTGCTCGACCAGCCCCTCCGGGAGCGCCCCGAACTCGACGTCGAGCTCTTCGAGATACTCGCCGAGGAGATCTCGCTCGAGCTCGTGTTCCACCGCTCGGGCCACGAACCCGCTGAGGCCCCGATCTCCGACATGTGACTCGACTCGTTCGGCGAGTGTCTCCTCGACGCTGACGGACCACTTCGTCACCGCCATGGACCGATCCTACCACGGTAGGAATCAAGCCTCGACCCGCATCTCTCGACGCCAGGGATTGAACGGCGCGCCGACCGGCGAGAAGCTCAGCCGGTCACGGCTGGAACCCGAAGCCGCCGGCCTCGACGATCGCCTTCGACAGCGGGCGTCCGAGCGTGCGGAGGCGCTCGCACCCGTCCTCGCCCAACACGTCGTACGCCGGCGCCGCCAAGGCGTCGGTGCGGTCCTCGACCCACTGGCGATGCGTCCGGCCCTCGTCGGTCAGCCCGCCCTCGCCGTCGAGCCACCCGCGTGCGCGGAGCCGCTCCTCGCCCACCGACCATTCGTCGGCCGGCCAGCGCCTCGACGAGCGCAACACCGCCGGCGGAACGTCGCCGGTCGCGCCGTGGAGAATCAGCGCCTCGACGCCGTCGACTCCCTCGGCGACCATGGCGGCGATGTGCCCGTCGCCGCGGAACTCCCGCAACAGCGTCTGCGCGTGCCACAGCACGAGAAGGGGCTCGTCCGGCCACGGCAGCGATGCGTGCGCAGCGAAGAGGGGACGTCCCTCCACCCACTGCACCGATGACTCGGCCGCCCGACGCGCCAGAACTGCGGCCTCCTCGAGGTCGCGACCTTCGGCCAAGTCACCGAGTCGGGCCTTCAGCGCCGTCGAGGCGGCGGAGAAGCGAGCGTCGAGGATCGCCGCCGGCGTGGCGATCGACCAGGCCGACGGAATGGTCTCGCGCACGAACGGCGGGAAGAAGTTGAAGAACGTGGCGATCACCACCTCCGCCGGCACCGGACCCATCGGCGCGGCGCGCGAAGCGAAGTAGCCACCCATCGCCGGCGGAAGCCCGAGGGCCTCGTACGCCACGCCAGCTTCGGGAGCGAAGTAGATCAGGCCGTGGACGGGCTCCAGCGTGCGCCACGTCTTGCGGGCGACGGTCGGGTCGAGGGACATGGCGGGAAGCTAGCTTCCGCGACGTGAACGACACTCCGCTCCCGTCCTACGACGAGCTCCCGATCCGGCCCGGGGCACCCGTCGGATCGTCGTGGGGCGTCTGGGGCGACGACGACCGCTTCGGGTGTCTGAATCTGTTGACCGACGAACGGGCACGCGCCGCCGCCGCCCTCGTCCGCTCGGGTCGATCCTTTGCGCTGAACCTCGAGTACGAGCTTCCCGACCCGCCGCTGTTCGGCCGGCAAGCACCACGCCACGAGGTGCTCGGCGAGGCTGGCCACGACGACGTCTTGCACTTCAACACCCAGAGCTCGAGCCAGTGGGACGGCTTCCGGCACGTGCAACACCCGGTGCACGGCCACTACAACGGGATCGCCGACGGCGAGCACGGGATGCACGTGTGGGGGGCCAAGGGGATCGTCGGACGCGCCGTGCTCGTCGACGTCGCCCGCCATCGCGGCATCGACCCGTCGACGTCGACGCCGATCACCGTCGACGACCTCGACGCCACGCTCATGGCGGAGGGCGTGACGGTGCAGACCGGCGACATCCTCCTGCTTCGCACTGGCTGGACGGCGTGGTACCGCAGCCTCGACCGGGCCGAGCGCGACGCGCTGCCGGAGCAGCTGCGGGCGCCCGGGTTGCGACCCGGCCAGGACATGCTGCGTTGGCTCTGGAACCACCACATCGCCGCCCTCGGGGCCGACAACCCGGCCGTCGAGATCTGGCCGCCGGCCACCCATCTCACGAAGGACGAGCGCGACGAGATTCGCTCTGACCCCGATCGCCTCCCGGAGCTCTTCATGCACACCGCCCTCCTGCCGTTGCTCGGCCTGCCCCTCGGCGAGCTGTGGGACCTCGATGCCCTGGCCGCCGACTGCGCCGCCGACGGCGTCTACGAGGGTCTCTTCACATCGGCTCCGCTCCGGGTACACGCCGGCGTGGCCTCCCCGCCCAACGCGATCGTCGTGAAATAGTGGCTTCGGGGAGACAGGGGCGGGGAGAAGACGGGGCCGACGCCTACGCTGGGCGCCGTGGAGTGCCCATCGTGTCGGGCCTCGGTTCCTGAGGGGTCGCGGTTTTGCCCCTCGTGCGGGCACGCCGTCGCGACCCGGGCCGAGGAGCGACGGATCGTCACGGTGCTCTTCGCCGACCTCGTCGGGTTCACGACCTTCTCCGAAGGGGCCGACCCCGAGCAGCTGAAGAACCTTGTCGATGGCGGTTTCCAGCGCCTCGTGACCGACATCACCAACCACGGCGGGCGGGTCGACAAGATCGTCGGCGACCAGATCATGGCCTTGTTCGGCGCACCCATCGCTCACGAGGACGATGCCGAGCGGGCCGTGCGGGCGGCCCTGCAGATGCAGACCACCCTCGACGAGTACGGCGAGGAAATCCGCGTTCCGGTGCGCATGCGCATCGGGGTCAACAGCGGTGAAGTGCTCGTCGGCGCCCTCCGCGCCGGCGGCGAGTACACGGCCATGGGAGACACCGTCAACGTCGCGTCCCGTCTCCAGACGATGGCCCAACCGGGACAGGTGCTGGTCGGTCCGGCCACGCATGAACAGACGGCCGAGGTCGTGCGCTACGAGAGCGCCGGCCTCGTCCATGCACGCGGGCGCGACGAGCCCGTCGATGCCTACATCGCCGTCGAGGCCCTGGTGCCTCCTGGGCACCGTCGTCGGCGCAGCCGCACTCCCCTCATCGGGCGGGAGCAGGAGATGGGCATGTTGTGTTCGGCCCTCACCATGGCCTTCGAACGGCGGCGGCCGCAGTTTGTTCTCCTCACCGGCGACGCCGGCATCGGGAAGAGCCGGTTGGCCGAGGAGCTCAGCGCCCATGCCGCCAGTGAACACTCGGCCACCATCCTCGAAGGGCGGTGCGTGCCCTACGGCGAAGCCAACGTCTGGTGGCCGGTGGCGTCGGCCATCCGCCAGGCTCTCGGCATCGACCTCGAGGACACGGTCGAACAGGCAAAGGACAAGATCGTCTCGAAGGTGGCGTGGGGCTTGCGCCTCCCGTCCACGGACGCCGACGTCGGTCGGGTCGTCGAGGGCCTGAGTTACCTCCTGGGCATCCCTTCGACGCTGCGCGAGATGGAGCCGGCACGGGCTCGCGAGGGCGCGACCCACTCCTTCATCGGCCTTCTGCAGAACATGGCCGGTCGCAAGCCTCTCGTGTTGAGCGTCTCGGAGCTCCACTGGGCTGACCCACTCGTCCTCGAGCTCCTCGACGCCCTGCCCGACCGCATGCGCGGCCTCCCGTTCGCCTGTGTGGCGACCGGCCGGCCGGAGGTGTCCGAGCGATGGGCGCCGCGGCCCGGGCGCCACAACCTGGTGTCGATCCACCTCGACCCGCTCGACCGCCAGGGCGCCGAGGAGCTCCTCACCCGACTGCTCGAGGGGGCGCCGGCGCCAGCACTCGTCGAAGCCGTGATCGCCCGCAGCGGCGGCAACCCGTTCTTCCTCGAGGAGTTGGCCGGCCTCATGCACCAGGCCGGTGCCCCGGGCGAGCTCCCGGCCACGCTCCGAGCGCTCGTAGCGACGCGCGTCGACAACCTCCCCGTGCCGGAGCGTCGGGTCCTCGACCACGCCGCCGTCATCGGCCGTCTCGGCACCGTCGAGGCGCTGACCGCATTGGTGGGACCGGTCGACTCCACGCTCCGCCGCAACCTGGACGAGCTGGTGGCCAAAGACTTCCTCACCATCGACAACAGCGAGTGGTCGTTCCGATCTGAACTGGTGCGCGAAGTGGCCTATGAAACGCTCACCAAGGGCGAACGGGCTCGCACCCATGCTCGGCTCGGAACCTTCCTACGCCAACAGGCCGAGGAGCGGGGGCGTGAAGGGGAACAACTCGAGGCGTTGGCGCACCACTTCGGCATGGCCGCCGAGCTCGACCACGAGCTGGGTGGAGTAGACGGGGTGCCGAGCGACACCCTCGACGAGGCATTGCGTTGGTACGAGCGATCGGTGGCCCAGGCCGAGGAGCGCGAAACACCGGCCGTCGCCGACGGGCTGTGCACCCGCGCCCTCGAGCTCCTTCCCGAGGACCGCGGTGACCAGCGGCGGCGGTTCCTCGTCCGACGTGCGCGCGCCCGGGCCGTCCTTCGCCAGCTCGACGAGGCGCGTGTCGACGTGGCTGCCGTACTTGCGGAAGCCGATGGCGCCGGCGACGGATGGGCGGCGGCAGCGGCCTACACGGCGCGAGGCCACATCGAGCAGACCGAGGGTGCCCTCTACGAGTCGGCCGCCAACCTGGACGAGGCCATCGACCGCTGGAGGACCCTCGGCGATCGCCCCGGCGAAGCCGATGCCCGGCGCCTCCGGGGGATGACCGACCTCTTCCTCGGGCGGTTGACGTCGGCGGAGTCCAACATCGCTGCGGCCCTCTCCCTCTTCAAGGACCTCGGCGACCGACGGGGCGAGGCATGGGCCCAGCAGAACATGGCCTGGATCTCGACCAGCGGTGGCGACACCGAAGAGGCCAAGCGACGCATCGGCGAGTCGACCCGACTGTTCCAGGAGATCGGTGACCTGAGCGGGCTGGGTTGGGCCTACGGGCTCCTCGGGTGGGTGCGCCTCCAGGAGGGGTATCTCGAGGAGGCCGATCAGCTCGCTCAGCGGGTGCTCAACCAGTACGACGGAGGCGGCGACCGCTGGGCCGAAGGAATGATGCGGCTGTTGCTGGCCACCACCAGCCTCTGGCTCGGTCGAACGGAGGAGGCGGCGGAGTTGTCGGCCGGCGCCCGGGAACGCTTCGCCGAGATCAACGACTCGACGGGCGAGCTCCGGTCGGTGGCCACCCTGTCGCGGTCGCTCCTGGCCATGGGGAAGCTCAAGCAAGCGAAAGAGCTGTTGTCCACGGCGTCGGCCATGTCGGAGCGTGAGGTCGATCCGGATGGCCGCACCGTCGGCCAGCTCATCGCTGCCGGCATCGCCGTGCAGCTCGGGGAATCGGCCACGTCCTTCAGCCTCGGGGAGCTCCTCGAGGCGTCGGCGCCCACGTTCGGCGGCCTCGACCTGCAGGTGCCGCGCGCCATCGCCCTCCTCCAACTCGGTCGCGCAACGCAGGCCCAGGCCCTTCTGCGCCAGGCCCACGAGGCGGCGAGCACCCCAGGCTCCCTCCACGCATCGGGCGCCGCGTTGGCGCTGGCCGACGTCGTGGCCGGCGACCCGGAAGAGGCCCTGCGGATCGCCGACCGCTTGGACGACCTCCCCCAAGGCACCTACCTCGACCGGATCGGCACCGCCTTCGGCCGAGGCTTCGCACTGCTGCGCCTCGGACGGGCCGGCGAGGGAATCGCCGTGCTCGATGCCGCCGTCGCCGAGGCCGACGGCACCGGTGACCGGCTGAACCACGCGCTCACCAGGTTGGCCAGGGCATGGGCGCTGGTCGCGATCGACGACGAGGGGGCGGCGGCGGCACGGGCCGACGCCGACCATCGCTTGGCCGAGATCGGTCTCGGGGACACGGAGTGGGACGGCGTGTTCCGCAAGGCCGCGGGGCGTTAGCTCGGGGTTAGCGCCAGTGGGCCTTCGGGAAGGGAGGAGCCCATGAATGCGCTGACCCTTTTGAAGCAGGACCACGGCAACGTCGAGGAGCTCTTCCACCGCTTCGAGACGGCCAAGCCCGACGACATCGAAGAGCTTGGACGTGTCCGCGACCTCGTCATCAAGCACCTTTCCCGCCACGCCGTCGTCGAAGAGCAGGTCTTCTATCCGGCCATCCGGGCCAAGCTCGGCGACGAGCACGCCTTCACCGTTCTGGAGGGTCTCGAGGAGCACCATGCGGCCAAGCTGACGCTGTCGGAGCTGGAGAAGCTGCCTCCGACCCACGAGCGGTTCCGGGCCAAGTTCACGGTCCTGATCGAGAACGTCCGCCATCACGTCGAGGAGGAGGAGACCGACATGTTCCCCCTCGTCCGAGACGCCTTCTCCGTCGAGGAGTTGAACACGATGGGTGAGCAGATGGAGCAGGCAAAGGCGGTCGCCCCGACCCGGCCCCACGCCTTCATCCCCGACGTGGCTCCCTTCAACATCCTCCTCGGCCTGCCGATCGCCGTTCTCGACGGCGCCATCACCGCCGGCAAGGACGCCGTCGCTCGCCTGGTCAACGCCAACGGGAAGAGCTGACCCTTCGATCAGCGCATGCGCACGGCTGCGTGCATCTCCCACACCAGGAGCTCGGCGCCTTCGGCGTCGGCCTGCAACTCAGCGCCGGGTGTGGCGGTGAGGCGGACGGCGTCGCCGGCGACGAGGTGGCCGGCGCCGTCGAGGTCGGCGGCACCCTTCGCGACGAAGACGTGGAGCAGGGGCGCCTCGGGCAGGATCATCCGCTCGTCGCCACCGAGGCGGCCGGCCCAGAGCACGGCATTGCGCTGGCGAATGGTGATGGCGGCGTCGTGACCGCGGCCTGAAGCAACTGGCACGAGACCTCCCTTCGCCAACTCGGCATTGATGTCGAGCTGCTCGTACCCCGGGTCGACTCGCTCGGTGTCGGGCACCACCCACATCTGCACGAAGTGGGCATCGGCGTCGGCCCGGGGGTTCATCTCCGAGTGCCAAATCCCGGTGCCGGCGCTCATTCGCTGCGCGAGGCCCGGATAGATCAGCCCCGTGTTGCCCTCGGAGTCCTTGTGCTCGAGCTCGCCGTCGAGCACCCAGGTGATGATCTCCATGTCACGGTGGGGATGGGTGTCGAATCCCGATCCGGCGCGCACGATGTCGTCGTTGCTCACCAGCAGGAGGCCGAAGTGCGTGTTCTCCGGATCACGGTGGGGCCCGAAGCTGAAGCTGTGCTTCGAGTCGAGCCATCCGATGCGGGTGGCGGGGCGTCGGTCGGCTCGGCGGACGTCGATGGCGGGGGCAGTCGTGCTCACGGGAAACTCTCTCTTGTTGCGTCTGCAACTAGAAACCGGGAACCGGAGTACGGCATTCCCACCAGAACCCGCCGAAGAAGCAAACTTTACGAAGAACCGTGTCCGTTGAGCGTCATGAACTGGTCGGACGACCGTTCCCCAGACATGAAGAAGCTCCTCGTTCCCGCCGTCCTGGCCCTGAGCCTCACTGCTGCCGCCCCTGCGCAGGGGATCCTGGGGTCACCGCCGCCGCCCGAACGCTTCACCCTCGGGGGAGTTCCGTGCGACCTCATCGCCGTTCCCGCAGCAACACCCGTCGGCACGCCGACGAGCTGCGGCGGCGTCCGTCCCGGTGCCCCGGTCGAGAGCGACACCGGCCTTTGCTCGTTCAACTTCTTGTTCACGGCGTCCAACGGCACCCGGTATATGGGCACCGCGGGGCACTGCATCCTCGGCGACAGCCCGATCGGCAGCGACGTCGGTGAGCAGACCTGGGCTCCTGGCACCGGGCCCGAAGCTCGCGACGGCGCCGGCAAACGCGTCGGCGAGTTCGCGTACGCCGTGCTGAAGGACCCGAAGGACTTCGCACTTATTCGCCTCGACGCCGGCGTGCCAGCCAGCCCCGAGATGTGCCACTTCGGCGGGCCGACCGGCGTCAACACAAGCACCGGCTCAGCCACGACCGTGCTCCACCATTACGGCCAGGGTGTCGGCGTCAGCCTCGCCCTGCCGGCCCGTAGCGCAGTAGCCCAGGGCACGCCGGATCCCGACCACGTCTTCGCCATCGGCGGCGTCGTTCCCGGCGACTCGGGGAGCGGCATCATCGACGCCGCCGGCAACGCCGTGGGTGTCATCGTCACCACCGGGCTGCACTCCGGAGGCATCGGCACCGCTGGCATCGACGCCGGCACCGTGGGCATCACCCGGCTGCAGCCGCAGGTCGCCCGGGCTGCGACCGTTCTCGGCACCTCGCTCACCCTGCAGACCGCACCCCTGCGGTAACGAACGGCGGAGGTGGTCCTCGACGCCGGCCGGTCAGGCCAGGTCGGCGTCGAGGCCGCCCGTTCGGCGCAGCCCTTTGACGCCCGTGGCCAGGAACGTGAGGGCGAAGAACGACGAACCGGTGAGCACGATCATGGGGCCCGGCGCGATGTCGAGGTGGTAGCTGGCCAGCATGCCGGTGAAGCCCGACACGGTGCCGATCGCCGTCGACAGCACGAGCATCCGGCTGAAGCTGTTGGTCAACATGCGAGCCACGACCGGCGGGATCACGAGCGTGGCGGCGACCAGCGTCACGCCGAGCACGTTCATGGTGGCCAGGATCGTTGCCGCCAGCACCAACATGAGGAGCGCATCGACCCGGGCCGTGCGCACACCGGAAACGTCGGCCACCTCGGGATCGAAGGTGGAGAACAACAGCGGGCGGTAGCCGAAGAAGACGACCACGGCGGCGAAGATCGTCACCGCCGCAACCAGGACCACCTGCGCCGTGTCGACGCCGAGGACGTTGCCGAAGAGGTAGGAGTCGGCGTTCTTGCCGGCCGAGCCGAACACCTTGATCAGCGCCAGGCCGAGAGCGAACGAGGCCGTGGTGATCACGCCGATGGCGGCATCCGATCCGATGGCCCGCCGGCGGGTTACGCCGCCGATCATGAGCGCCGACGCGAAACCCCAGACGCCGGCGCCGAGGAACAGGTTCACTCCCAACAGGGCGCTGGCCGCGAACCCGCCGAAGATGGCGTGGCTGAGACCGTGCCCGATGTAGCTCATGCCCTTGAGCACGACGTAGGTACCGACGAGGCCGCAGAGGGCGCCGGCCAGCGTCGCCACGATGAGACCGTTGCGAAAGAAGGCGAACTCGAATGGAGCGAGGAAGCTCTCCATCAGCGCGAATCCCGCCGGAGCTCGACGACGTTGTCCGCGGTGTCGGGCGTGCCGCTCGCCTCAGGCTGGTAGCCGACGTCCTCGAGCGCACGTACGGCGCCCGCATGGAGGTGCTGCAGCACGGCGGCATGCCGATCGTCGTCGACGGCTACCAGCCTGAGGCGAGCGGCACGCCCGA
>JBKJKM010000003.1:0-8682 GCA_046597375.1 Acidimicrobiales bacterium
CAACGGCGACCGACGATCGGCGCGTCGGGCGCGTCGGGCCGCGCTGGCGGGCACGTCGACCGGAGGAGACGTCCGATGAAGCGATCGTGGTTGGGTGCGCTTGCGTTCGCGCTGGGCCTCGCCGTGGTGCCGGCGGCGGCCGGCGCCCAGGAGAATCCCGTGTCGATCAGCGCCGTCGGTTGGTGGACGGCCAACCCGGCGTCCTCGGCGCCCGCCGGCGGTCTGGCCGTGTCGGCCGGCCCCAACGGCTCGGTCATCAGCCAAGGTGCCATCCGCTTCTCGGTCTCGACGACGTCGCTCGAACGGGCGTCCCTCGTGCTGACGGAGGACGGTGGCGTGCAGGCGTCGGGGGCCGCCCTCCAGGTCTGCCCCACGCCGAACTCGTGGACGCCCGTCGAGAAGGGTGAGGCGGCCAAGGCGCCTCGGCCGGAGTGCGACCGGGGCACGGCGGCGCTGACGCGCAGCGCCGAGGGCACCTGGACAGCCGACGTCCGCAGCCTGCTGTCCGGCGGAGACGACGGCGCATCGGTGGCGCTCATGATCGTGCCCGCCGGTTCCGGCGCGGTGCCCATCGGGTTCGAGGTGCGCTTCCGACCGCCCTCGGTGGACGCCGCCGGTGCGTCGACGTCGTCGACGACCACCACCTTCGCCGGCTCGAGCGATTCGCCGGCCTCGTCGTCTTCGCCTTCGACCTCCTCGTCCTCGTCCTCGGACGAGGTGGCGTCAGACGCTTCCTCGTCGTCGTCGCCGTCGTTCTCGTCGTCGTCGCCGTCGTTCACGTCGGCATCGAGCCCGCTGCCCTCGTTCGGGGCGCCGAACTCGTTCATCGACGGTGATGGCGCCGAGGTGGCGACGGCGCCGGCCGAGGCCACCGGCGTTCCCGCCGTCGACGACACCGCCGCTGGTCCCGCGCCGATCCGTCGGGTGGCGACGCCGATCTCGTCCGACGGGGGATCGCGAACGGTGCAGGCGCTGTTCTTCGTGGTCGTGGCCACGGTGATCGGGGTCGGGGTGGGCCTCGGCCACGCCCGGTTGCGGCCGGCCGGCGCCACCGCCTGATCAGCGGCCGAGGAACACCAGCCCGGTGCCGCCCGGCGTCTCCCGGAGTGCCCTGGCCGTCGCCACGACCTCGTCGATGCCGACGGTGCCGTAGACCCGGACGAATTTGCCGTCGGCCAGGGCCACCCGCACCTCGGGCCCCGTCCAGCTCACCAACAACTCGCCCGTTCCCAGCACCGTCCCCAAATCGACCTCGCGACCCTCGGGAAGCGCCTGGAAGGCGGTGTCCTGACTGAGTGTGGCGCCCCGATCGACGATGAGGACGTCGGCGCCCCGCTCGAAGACGTCGGCCGTACTGGCGATGGCCTGGCGCCGGGCGCTCTCGTCCTCGAGACCGGGTTGCGGAGGCACGACCGAGTACCGGCCCCGCAGGGCGAACCCGGGCGGGACGGCGTCGAGCACGAAGAACCGTCCGGGCGGTTCGCTGGCCGGATCGACGGCCAGGACCGACCCGCCACCCTGGGTCGCCGTCAGCGTCGGCTCCGCCGTGATGGCGGCCACCTCGGCGCGTTCCTCCACGGCGGTGGCGATCCGCTGGCGCGCCGGCTTGCCGCCGACGACCTGCCATTCCTCGAGGACCAGGCCATCGTCGCTGATGCAGACGTCGGTGTACTCCTGGGGGAGCGCGGCCGAGATGGTGCTGGCGCTCACCGACGAGAGGCCCCGGTGCACCTGGCACAGCCGATCGAGCACCCGCCGCTGCTCGCGCCGCTCCAGCAGCCCCTCCTCTACGGCCCGGCCGACAACCAGGGCCGGCCGGGGGTCGACGGCGGCCGGCGGAGGGCTGAGCACGCTGACCGCACCCTTCGACGGCTTCACCTGGAGGCGGGTGAAGTCGGTGACCGTTACCTCCGTCGGCGCCGAACGTCGACTGCGGTAGGGCCGCACAACGGCGATCGTCTCGGTGGTGTCGGCCAGGCCCGGCAAGCGCAGGGCATAGGTCACCGTGTAGGCGTCACCCCCGTCGCCGATCGCCAGAGGGTCTCCCGCGACCTCCTCGCTGCCGCGGCGCTCGAGGCGGGTTGCGGCGCTCCCGGGCGGTTTCCCGCCGTCGTCGCCACCCTGGATGGCCGTCCAGACGGCGAGGCCGATCATGCCGCCCGCGAGCACCACGACCGGTAGGGCGATGCGGGGCGACGATCGGGAGCGGCGCACGTCCGCATTGTCCCACCCCCGACGTACGCTCCGAGTGTGGCGGTGCTCGATCGTTTCTCCGAGGCAGCGCGCCACTGGTTCTCCTCGTCGTTCGCCGCGCCCACCCCCGCCCAGGAGCAGGGCTGGGAGGCGATCAGCCGCGGCGAGCACACGCTGATCCTGGCGCCAACCGGGTCGGGCAAGACCCTCGCCGCCTTCTTCTGGGCCCTCGACCGGCTCTCGGTGCAACCGACGCCGACCGAGGAGAAGCAGCGCTGCAAGGTGCTCTACGTCTCGCCTCTCAAGGCGCTCACCTACGACGTCGAGCGCAACCTGCGGGCCCCGTTGACGGGCATGGGCGCCTTCGGCGTTCGCGTCGGCACCCGTACCGGCGACACGACGGAGAAGGAGCGGCGCGACATCGCCCGCCATCCGCCCGACATTCTCGTCACCACCCCCGAGTCGTTGTACCTCATGCTCACGTCACAGGCGCGCGAAGTGCTGGCGTCGGTGGAGCACGTGATCCTCGACGAGATCCACGTGATGGCGGCCACCAAGCGGGGTGCGCACCTCGCCCTGTCCCTCGAACGCCTCGACCGGCTCTGCGCCGAGGCGGGCAACGACGCGCCACAACGCATCGGCCTGTCGGCGACGCAACGTCCGCTCGAAGAGGTGGCCCGCTACCTCGGCGGTCGCGACAAGACGGTGACGATCGTCGACACCGGCATCCGCAAGGAGCTCGACCTCGAGGTCATCGTGCCCGTCGAAGACATGGGCCAGCTCGGCAAGCGGGCCGAGCCGGGCACGGAGGATTTCGTGCTGAGCGGCCCGGCCGCCGGCGACCCCGAGGTGCGCTCGTCGATCTGGCCGTCGATCCACCCGGTGCTGTTGTCGCTGATCCGAGAGCACACGTCGACCTTGATCTTCGTGAACTCCCGCCGCCTGGCCGAGCGGCTGGCCCTGCGACTCAACGAGCTCAACCGGGAGGAGAGCGGACGAGAAGACACGCCCGACCTCGTCCGCTCCCATCACGGCTCGATCGCCCGTGAGCAACGCCTGGAGATCGAGGACGCGCTGAAGGCCGGGAAGTTGCCGGCGCTGGTGGCGACCTCGTCGCTCGAGCTCGGCATCGACATGGGGGCCATCGACCTCGTGGTGCAGGTGGAGGCGCCGACGTCGATCGCGTCGGGTCTGCAACGCATCGGTCGAGCCGGCCACCAAGTCGGCGAGCCATCGAAGGGCAAGATCTTCCCGAAGTTCCGCGGCGACCTGGTGGTGGCGGCCGTCGCCGCCCAACGCATGCAGCATGGGCTCATCGAGGAGACCCGCATGCCGCGCAACCCCCTCGACATCCTGGCCCAGCAGATCGTCGCCATGGTGGCCATGGACGACTGGGCCGTCGACGACGTCTACGCCTGCGTCACCACGGCGGCCAACTTCACCGACCTGTCGCGTGACGCCCTCGAGGGCGTGCTCGACATGTTGTCGGGGCGTTACCCGTCCGACGAATTCGCCGAACTGCGGCCCCGCGTGGTGTGGGACCGTCTGGCCGGCACCCTCACGGCCCGGCCGGGTTCGCGCATGCTGGCCGTCACCAGCGGCGGCACCATTCCCGACCGAGGGCTCTACGGCGTCTTCACCCCGGAGGGGTCGCGGGTCGGCGAGTTCGACGAGGAGATGGTCTACGAGAGTCGGGTGGGGGAGAACATCCTCCTCGGGGCCACCACTTGGCGCATCCAGGACATCACCCGCGACCGGGTCGTCGTGACGCCGGCGCCGGGCGAGCCAGGAAAGATCCCGTTCTGGAAGGGCGACGCCATCGGCCGCCCCTACGAGCTCGGCCGAGCCCTCGGCGAGTTCCTGCGAGAGTTCGATTCCTGGACCAACGAGCGACTGCGGGAGGAGTGCGGTCTCGACGACCTCGCCATCGTCAACCTGCGGGCCTACCTCGAGGAGGAGCGGGAGGCGACGGGCGGGGTGCTGCCCACCGACCGACAGATCGTGATCGAGCGCTTCCGCGACGAGCTCGGCGACTGGCGTATCTGCGTGCTCTCGCCCTTTGGCGCCCGGGTGCACGCGCCGTGGGCGCTGGCCCTCGAGATGCGGGTGAAGGATCGGCTCGGCCTCGAGGTGCAGGCCATCTGGGACGACGACGGCATCGTGGTGCGCCTGCCCGAGGCCGACGAGTCGCCGCCGGCCGAGGCCGTCATCCTCGACCCCGACGAGGTCGAGGATCTGGTCGTGGAGGCCGTCGGCCAGTCGGCGCTGTTCGCGTCGCGCTTCCGCGAGAACGCGGCGCGCGCCCTGTTGTTGCCACGCCGCCGTCCGGGGTCGCGCACGCCGCTGTGGGTCATGCGCCAGAAGGCGGCCGACCTGTTGGCGGTGGCGTCGCGCTACGGCTCGTTCCCGATCCTGCTCGAGACCTATCGCGAATGCCTCCGCGACGTCTTCGACCTCCCGGCCCTGCACCAGCTCATGAGCGACATCGCGTCGCGCAAGGTGCGGGTGGTGTCGGTGGAGACGACATCGCCGTCGCCGTTCGCCTCGTCGCTGGCCTTTCGCTACGTCAGCAACTTCATGTACGAGGGCGATGCGCCGGTCGCCGAACGCCGTGCGCAGGCCCTCACCCTCGATCGCCACATGCTGGCCGAGTTGTTGGGGGCCGACGAACTGCGCGAGCTGCTCGACGCGTCCGTCCTCGACCAGCTCGAAGGTGAGCTGCAGGCCGTCGACGAACGGCGGTGGGCCCGCACCGTCGACGCCGCCTCCGATCTCCTGCGCCGCCTCGGCGATCTGTCGGTCGAGGAACTGCGGGCCCGTTGCGTCGACGACTTCAGCGGCCCGCTCGTGCGCGAGCGGCGGGCCCTGGTGGTGCGGATCGCCGGCGAGGAACGGCTCATCGCCGCTGAGGATGCGGGCCGCTATCGCGACGGCCTCGGCGTGTCGATCCCCGGCGGCGTACCCGAGGTCTTCCTCGAGCCCGTGCCGGATGCGCTCGAGCAACTGGTGCGGCGGTGGGCCCGCACCCACGGCCCGTTCGTCACCTCGCAGCCGGCGGTTCGCCTTGGCGTGGCCGAGGAGCGGGTGGTCGAGGTGCTGGTCGTCCTGGAGGGTCGGGAGACGGTTGTTCGGGGCGCGTTCCGGCCCGAGGGGACCGAACGCGAGTGGTGCGACAACGAAGTGCTGCGCATGTTGCGCCAGCGCTCTCTCGCCGCCCTGCGCCGAGAGGTCGAGCCCGTCGAGACCGAGGTGCTCGGCCGCTTCCTTCCGGCCTGGCACGGCGTCGGCGTCGACGCTCGTGGCATCGACCGGCTCTATGAGGTGATCACCCAGCTGCAGGGAGTGCCCGTGCCGGCGAGCGTGCTCGAACGCGACGTCCTGTCGGCTCGCGTGCGCGACTACTCACCGCGCCTGCTCGACGAGCTCTGCGCCGCCGGCGAGGTCGTCTGGGTCGGCGGGGGGCCGATCGGCCGCGACGACGGCCGCGTGCTGCTCTACGTACGGGGTTCGCTGCTGGCCCGCTCGGCGCCGATCGTGCCGATGGACGATCGGCCCGCCGGTCAAGAGCACGAGCGGCTGCGAGGCGTGCTCGCCGGAGGCGGCGCCCGGTTCTTCCGCGACCTCGGCGTGCCCGGCGACGACCGCACCACGCTCGACGCGCTCTGGGACCTGGTGTGGGCGGGCGAGGTGACCAACGATGCCTTCGCCCCCGTGCGGGCGCTGTCGGCCAAGAAGCGCACGTCCGGCACCGGTCGTCGCGGCGGCGCCGGCGCTCGGGGTCGGCCGCGACTCGGCACGCTGACGGCCCTCGGCCCTCCGACCGCCCAGGGTCGGTGGTCCCTGGTCGACCGCAGCCCCGACCTCGAGAAGACCCTGACCGCGCACGCGCTGGCGGCGTCGCTCCTCGAGCGCCATGGCGTGTTGACGCGTGAGGCGGTGCGGGGCGAGGGCATCGCCGGCGGCTACGCGTCCGTCTACCCCGTGTTGCGGGCCATGGAAGACGCCGGTCGCATCCGCCGCGGCTACTTCGTCACCGGCCTCGGCGGTGCCCAGTTCGCCCTGCCCGGTGCCGTCGACCGCCTCCGCCAATATCGCGATCTCGCCGCCGAACGGCTCGGCACCGGCCCGTCTGCCGTCGTGCTGGCCGCCACCGACCCAGCCAACCCGTTCGGGGTCGCTCTGCCGTGGCCCGAGGTGGTGGGCGACGTCGGTGGCCGCCCGGCACGCACGGCCGGTTCGTACGTCGTGATGCTCGACGGCTGCGGCTCGCTGTTCATCGAGCGACGCGTCCGGGGGCTGGTGGCGTTGCGTCCCTTCGACGGCACGTGGGAGGCCGACGCCATCGCCGCCGTGGAGCGCGACCTCCTCGTTCCCGGCCGCTACTCCCGCGTCGTGGTCGAGAAGGTCGACGTCGAGCTGCAGCGCTACCTCAAGGAAGCCGGCTTCATTCCCACCCCCAAAGGCTGGGCCCGGTATCGGTGACGGCCCCGCCCCGCGTAGGGGATGGTCCTCGCAGGGGATTTTGGAGACGTCAGTGGGCGGATCTGCCCCACCCACGTCTCAAAAGTCGCCGAAACCCCCGCCCGGGCGCGGCAGAGCGAGACCGAGAGTGCGGTCAGGTGCGGCCGATGGCGGCGGGGTCGCGGGGGTAGCCCTTGCCGGCGAGGATGGCGTCGGTCACGGGAGCGAGCAGATCGAGGAGCTCCTCGGCCTCGCCGCCCAGGGCGGCGACGAGCTCGGCCTCGCCGCCGTCGGTCATCTCCTCGACGACGGCGCGGAGCTGCTCTCCGGCCGGCGTGAACGTGGCGGGGTCGCCGTCGATGAACCCCCGCTCGCGCAGCGAGACGATGCCGGCCTCGATCTCTTCGGCGCTCCAGCCGCGGGTGCGGATGTAGCCGCCCACGGACTGGTGCCACCACAGCTCGGTGAGCAGCGTGATCTCGACGGGCGTCAGGTGCATCGCCGTCCACGCCAGCACGTGGGAGTCACCACGGTGCTCGCGCACCACGTCGGCGGCTCGCCAGAGGTCGCCGAGGGGGTCGCCGGGAAGCCCGAGTGATCGGAGGCCGGCGAACAGTGGTCGTCCGGCCACCGGCGCGGCGTCGGCCGCTCGCACCAGCAACTCGGTGGCGCGAGCGAGCTTGGCCGTGTCCTTGGCGGCGTCGCCGAGCAGCCGTTCGAGGGCGGCTCGCTGCCCGTCGAGGCGAGCGGCGAGGATGGTCGGGGCGTCGGTCTTCGACCACCCCTCCTCGACGGCCGGCACCACGATGGCCGGGTTGAAGACGGCGAAGGTTGCGGCCACCACTTCACCCGGCACTTCGCCCATGCAGGCGGCTCGGGAGCAGAAGTAGCCGGCGCCGAACCCGGGGAGCCCGAGCTTCTCGTAGTTCGCATGCACCTCGGGGACGAAGTACACGCTCGACGCCAGCGGTTCGATCACGTCCCACAGACGGCGGCTGACGGAACGGACATGAACGGCATCGAGACTGGCCATGATGAGAGTGTGCCCGAGGGTGACACGATCTTCCGGGCGGCGGCGACGCTCGACCGCTGGTTGCGGGGCCGGGAGGTGACGGCGGCCCGCACCACCGTCGACCGATTGCCGGCCGGGAAGCTGGTCGGCCAGACCGTCGATGCCGTCGAGGCGCAGGCCAAGCACCTGCTGATCCGCTTCAGCGGCGGCAGCGTCCTGCACACCCACATGAAGATGACCGGGTCGTGGCACGTGTACTCGGCCGGTGAGCGTTGGCAGAAGTCGCCGGCGCAGGCCCGTTTCGTGCTCGAGGCCGGTGATCGGGTCGCTGTGTGCTTCAACGCCCCGGTGGTCGAGCTGTTGGCAGCGGGCGGCGAACAACTGCACCCGTCATTGTCCGGCCTCGGGCCCGACGTCTTGAAGCCGCCGGTCGACCTGGCCGAAGTGCGCCGGCGGGTGGCGCGCCGGCCGTTGACGCTGCCGGTCGGGGAGTTGCTGCTCGACCAACAACTCGTCTCGGGCATCGGCAACATCTGGCGCTGCGAGTCGCTGTTCGTGCAACGACTCGACCCCTGGCTGCACCGAAGCCAGCTCAGCGACGAGCGCCTCGACGAGGTGGTCACGGTGGCGGCCGAGATGATGATGCGGGCGGCGTCGCCTTCGGCGGCCGGAGGTCGCGACTTCGGCGGTGGCCCCGACCGGCCCTGGGTCTATGGGCGGTCGCGTCGACCCTGTTACCGGTGCCGCACGCCGATCAAGCTCGGGCACCTCGGGGCCCAGGCCCGGATGGTCTATTGGTGCCCGTCCTGCCAGTCGCCGGGTGCGGCACCGGCTCCCGCCTGAGCTCCCCGGGGGGACGGGGGTCAGGCGGAAGCGGTGCTGCGTCCCCGTCGCTCCGCCGGAGGGGTCAGGCGGGAGGCCAGGGCATCGATGCGGGCTTCGACGAGCTTGCGCTCCTCGCAGGCCCGATAGGCGTTGCGCACCGCTCCGGCATTGCCGAGCGATCGGACGAGGCG
>JBKJKM010000028.1:0-11731 GCA_046597375.1 Acidimicrobiales bacterium
ACCAATCCCGACGTGCCCAAGCACAAAGGCCTGTCGTACTTCATCCTCGACATGACGTCGCCCGGCGTCGAGATCCGGCCGCTGTTCCAGATCACCGGCGACGCCGAGTTCAACGAGGTGTTCCTGAGCGACGTGCGCATCCCCGACGCGGCGCGACTCGGTCCGGCGGGCGGCGGCTGGGCCGTTGCCCAGACCACCCTCATGAACGAGCGGGTCGCGCTGTCCGGCGCCTTCGGCGGTGGCGCGGCAGGAGGGGCGCCCCGACGCCAGGAGCGGAGCCGTCCCCGCATCGGAGCCGATGACCTCGTGGCGCGGTCGAAGGCCAATGGCCGTTGGGACGACGCCGCCGTCCGCGATCGTCTGGTGAAGCTGTGGGGCGAGGGAAAGATCTCGGTGCTGAACATGCAGCGAGCTCTCGCCGTCCGTCGCTCCGGCGGACAGCCCGGCCCGGAAGGATCCGTCGGCAAGCTCTACTCGACGACCTACAACATGAAGCTGCAGGTCGCGTCCGTCGACATCATGGGCATGGACACGACGGCGTGGGCCGACGACGACGCAGGCGCCGGGCTGCGTGTGCGCACCTTCCTCCGCTCGCGGGGCAACTCCATCGAGGGTGGCACGTCCGAGATCCAGCGCAACATCCTCGGAGACCGCGTCCTGGGCCTTCCGAGGGAGCCGGACGCCTCGAAGGGCCTTCCATGGAAGGACGTCCCCCGCAACTGAGCCGGCCACGCCGGCCCTCAGCGGGGAGGTCCGTCTTCGTCGGCGGCGTCGGCGGCGGCCTCGTCGAGCTCGCGCTCGATCTCGCGGAGCGATGAGAGGTCGGAGGTGCCCTTCTTCTTCGAGAGGGCGATGTTGAGGGCGACGAGCACGAACGAGATGGCGATGATGGGGAGCCGGTAGTCGTTGACGAAGCCGGTGAACGCGGAGATGGGTGAGCCGAAGACGTCGCCGAACACCCGGAGTACCACCATGGCGGCGAAGGTGCCACCGACGTTGAGAACGAAGAAGAGCCAAACCGGCATTGCCGATGCGCCGGCCAGCATGCAGATGAGGGCATTCGGGAAGACGGCGACCATCGGCCAGGAGGCCTTGGCGAACCCCCGCTCCATGAAGCGCACCATGCTTCCGCTCTCGCCCATCTTTCGTTCGAGCCACCGGACCCCGCCGTCGCCGTACCAGCGCCCGAGGAGGAAGAACAGCGGGTCGGATATGACCTGGCGGATCGTGCCTACGAGGTAATAGGGGAGCGGGTCGGTGTGGGGAACCACGAGGGCGAGATAGCGCTTGCGGGTGTTGAGCGAGATCAGCCAGAGCGGGTGCTTCTCGACCAGGCCCGCCCAGGTGAAGTCGCCGATGTACGCGAGGATCGTGAGCACCACGACCGGCCCCAGCAACAGGTAGAGGCGTCGCCGGCTCGGCTTCGGAGAGGCGATGGGCTCGGCGTCCATGGCCGTGGAAGGTATCAGCGGCATCTGCGGGTGGTCCGTCGCTCGGGAGGAAACGGACGGTACGGTGGACGCGCGTGAACGTCCCGCGCCGCCGTCTCCTTGCCGTCGCAGGCGCTTCGGTCGGGGTGCTGGCCCTCGCCTCGGGGCTGGCCGCCGGCGCCGGCAACGACGAGCGACTCGCTGTCCGCGGCGTGGCCGAAAACGCACCGTCGACGACCACGAGCCTCCCCGCCGTCGAGAGTGGACCAACCACGACGCTCGCCCTCCGGCCGGTCACCACCGGGGTGCCGGTGCCGAACGCCGTCGAGGCGCCGCCGCCCACCCTTCCACCGTCGGCGACGCCGGCGGCGCCCCGCGCGGGCACGGCGACGCCCGCTTCTGGTGCGGCACCCGCCGCCGGCACCGGCACCGCCGTCACCGGAGCGGGTGCCGTCCTCACCCGCTCGACCAGCGGCGCCACCAGGAAGGTCGACAAGGCCGAGGGGTGCAACTCGGCCCGGGCCGACGGCTGGGAGATCGAGGAGTGCGGCGCCCTTCGCACGAGCGGCACCGTGTTGCTCTGGCTGGTGGAGACCAAGGGAAAGGGCTCACGAGCCCTCGTCCTCAAGGAGCAGACTGCGGGAACCTGGCTCGTGGTGCTCTCGGCCGCCGACGTCGACGGCCGTGCGTTCGCCCGGATCGGGGTGCGGGGCGAGGATGTCTCCGGCGACGGCCAGCCCGAGCTCGTCTTCGGCTTTCACCGCAACGATGCCGCCAAGACCCTGGCCGTCGACGTCGTCGACGCCTCGCCCGTCGTCGTCGTCCATCGCGACCTCGCCGGTGGGGCGGTCCGTCTCTCCAAGGGCGAGATCACCACTTGGTCGATGGCGGAGTCCGAGGGCGGTTACGACCAGATCACCATCCGCAACGTCGACGGGACCTGGCGCGCCGGCGTCGCCCAGCGGGTGGCCCGCTCGGCCGTGCCGGCCAGCAGCGTCTAGGAGCGTGGTGGCGGACGGGCCGGCGCCGGCCGCTTACATCTGCGTCGACAAGAGCGCCTGAGTGGACGACGGGCGCGCCAGCTGGTCGGCGCGACTCGGCGATCGGACCGCCCATGCCGAGATCGCCGGCCAGCTCGCCAGCCTGCACGAGTTGGAACTCCGGCCGTCACCACGGCCCGAGGCACTCTCGGGCTGGGTGCGGGTGGCGGCCTGGAACGTGGAGCGCGGACGTCGGGTCGACGACCTGGCCGAGGTCATTCGCCGCACCGGCGCCCACATAGCGCTGCTGACCGAGACCGACGTCGGGATGGCGCGGTCGGCCAACGTCGACGTGCCGGCCGCACTGGCTTCGTCGCTCGGCATGGGGGCGGCGTTCGGCGTCGAGTTCGTCGAGCTCGGGCTCGGTGATGCGGGCGAGACGGCGTCAGTCCTCTCCGGGGACGGGCCGAGATCGAATGACCGCGGATTGCACGGCAACGCCGTGCTCTGCGTGGCGCCCCTGCGTCGGGCACGACCCGTGCGCATCGAGCTCCGGGGCGACTGGTTCGGCGAGGAGCGCGGCCAGCCCCGCGTCGGTGGCCGCATGGCGGTGGTCGGCGAGGTGGAGATCGACGGCGTGGTGGTGACGGTGGCGTCCGTGCACCTCGAGAGCGGTTCCGACGCCGACGATCGCGCCGAGCAACTCGCGTTGGTGCTCGATGCCCTCGGTGATGGACCGGCGATCGTCGGCGGCGACCTCAACACGTTCGGCGCCCCCTTCGCCGAGCTGGCCGACCGCAGGAGGTTGCACGAGCTCCGGACGGTCGATCCCTCCCGCTTCTCGTGGCCGGTCGACCATGAACCCCTGTTCCACGAAGCGGCGCGACGGGGCTTCGACTGGCTCGATGCCAACCTCGCCGCGCCCACCACCAATCACGCACCCGACGGCTCCCCCCACCACCAGCCCTTGCACCTCGACTGGCTGCTCGTCCGGGGGCTCGAAGCCCGTCGGCCGACTGTCGTCCCCGCGCTGGCCCCTGACGGTTCGCCCCTCTCGGATCACCATCTCGTGGCGGTCAGCGTTCGCCTCCTGCGCTCGCGCAGCCTCAGGCAGGGGTGACGCCGAGCACGGTGCCACAGGCGCCGCACGAGAACACCACCGCCTCGCGATCGCCGGCCCGCATCGACGACGACGTCAGCACCTCGGCCATGGTCGCGCGACACGTGGAGCACGAGGGCGCGATCGTCGACGGCGGCGTCGGCTCGTCGACGACGACCGAGACCTCGTCGGGCTCGACCGATGTCAAGTCAGCTGCCAGCAGACGCGCCCGTACCCGGTCGACGTCGATTCCGAGGCCGCGCAGGACCTGCCCGGCGGTGCCTTCGACGTCGAGTACCCCGAGCAGGAGGTGCTCGCTGCGAACGAGTGCTGAGCGCTGATCGTGGGCGAAGCGGAAGGCCCGGTTCATGGCCCGCTCGGCTCGGGCTGAGCGCCCCGGCCCCTCAGGAGCGGCGGACGAGCCGATGTTGGTCTCACCCACCTTGCGCCGGGCTGCCGCCAAGGAGAGCCCGGCCTCGCGGAGGATCACTGCGGCTCCGCCGGCCCCGCCTGCCAACACCCCGAGCAACAGGTGTTCCGTGCCCAGCCGGGAGGTGCCGAGGGCGCGGGCTTCGGCCTCGGCCGCCGTCACCGCCCGTCGAGCGGCCGGGCCGAATCCCTCGAGCTCCGCGGTCATGGCGTCATCTTTCCAGCCGGGCGCTCGACGAGCGTCCAATCGCAACGTCCCTGGCACATCTCCAGCTGCTCCGGCGCCACGAAGCCCCGCCAGTCGAAGCGCAGGCGCTGTCCGCAACTGGCGCAGTCGTAGACGTCGTGTGGGCGCACCACGGGCGGGGGCTCGTCGGGTGCAGGCGGACGGGGAGGCGAGGGTGGCACGACAAAGGGACAGCCTTCCCCGATGTGCCCAGTATCGTGCAACCGTGCCTGCGGAGTCCGAACCCGGCTTCCTCGTCCTCCACGCGCTCCGACTCAAGGGATTCGCCGACACCCCGGCCGTGGCCGATCTCGCCCGCCTGGACGAACACGAGGCCATTGCGCACCTCGAACGGGCGTCCGTCCAGGGCCAGGCGACTCGGCGTGACGGGCGGATCTCCGGATGGGCGCTCACTCCTGACGGTCGGGCCCGTCACGCCGCGCTGATCGAGACCGAGCTCGGCGAGACCGGCACCCGAGCGGTCATCGAAGCCGGCTATCACCGCTTCGTCGATGTCAACACCGAGCTCCTCACCGTGTGCACCGATTGGCAGCTGCGCGAGAGCGGCCTCAACGACCACAGCGATGCCGCCTACGACCGGTCGGTCATCGAACGGCTCGAGGCCGTCGATACGAAGGTGCAGCCGGTGTGCGCCGATCTGGCGAGCGCCCTCGAACGCTTCTGCGACTACGGCAGCCGCTTCGCCAACGCCCTCGAGCGTGTCAAGGCGGGCGAGCGCGACTGGTTCGCCAAGCCCATGATCGACTCGTACCACACCATCTGGTTCGAGCTGCACGAAGACCTGCTCGCCACCCTTGGCATCGAGCGTTCGAAGGAAGGCAGCACCGTATGAGTGGACGGTTCGGATCGGTCCTCACGGCCATGGTCACCCCCTTTGACGGCGACGGTCGTGTCGACGTCGACACGGCGGTACGACTGGCCCGTTGGCTCGTCTCACGCGGCAACGACGGGCTCGTGATCACAGGCACCACCGGTGAGAGCGCCGTGCTCACCGACGAAGAGAAGCTCTCGCTGTGGGCGGCCGTGGCCGAAGCGGTCGACGTCCCCGTCGTCGCAGGCACAGGCACGTACGACACCGCCCACTCCATCGAGTTGACCAAGGCGGCCGAGTCGGTGGGCGTGGCCGCCATCCTCGCCGTCTGCCCCTACTACTCGAAGCCCTCGCAAGCGGGCATCGAGGCCCACTTCCGGGCCGTCGCCGGGGCGACGTCGCTGCCGGTCATGCTCTACGACATCCCCGGACGGACGGGGCGCAAGGTGGCGTCGGCCACCTTGTTGCGCCTTGCCGTCGACGTGTCCAACATCGTCGCCGTGAAGGATGCGGCCGGTGATCCGGCGGCGTCGGCCCAGCTGCTCGCCGACGCACCGACCGGCTTCGAACTCTATGCGGGCGACGATGCGCTCACGCTTCCGCTGCTCGCCGTCGGTGGCAGTGGCGTGGTCGGTGTGGCCACGCACTGGGCTTCGCCGATCTTCGCCGAGCTCGTCAAGGCCTTCGACGCCGGTGACCCCGTGCGAGCGCTGGCCTGTCACCGGCGGTTGCTGCCCTCCTTCGCCTACGAGACGACCGAGGAGAACCCCTATCCGGTGCCGGCCAAGGCCATGATGCGCGAACTGGGGTTCCCGGTCGGGCCCCCCCGGCTCCCCCACGTCGAGACGAACAGCCGTGACCTGCAGGCCGCTGCCCAGGCCATCATCTCGGAGCTCGGTATCGACCGTGCCTGATCCGGTCCGCATCACCTTCCTCGGCGGCCTCGGCGAGATCGGCCGCAACTGTGCCGTCCTCGAGGTCGAGGGTCGCCTGCTCCTCATCGACTGCGGGCTGATGTTCCCGGAGGAGACGATGCCCGGGATCGACCTCGTGCTTCCTGACTTCACGTTTTTGCGCGAGAACGCCGACCGGATCGAGGGTTGCGTTCTGACCCACGGTCACGAGGACCACGTCGGCGCGCTGTCGTATCTGTTGCGCGAGCTGTCCTTCCCGATCTTCGGCTCGGCCCTCACGCTCGGCCTGGCCAAGAGTCGCATCGAGGAGGGCGGACTGCTCGGCCGGACCGAACTCGTCACCGTCGTCGACGGCGAACGTCGCAGAATCGGCCCGTTCGACGTGGAGTTCATCCCCGTCACCCACTCGGTGCCCCACGCGTTCGCGTTGGCCTTCCATACGCCCCAGGGCGTGGTGTACCACACGGGCGATTGGAAGCTCGACCTCACGCCCGTCGACGGGCGCACCACCGACCTGGCCCGCCTCGGCGCCATCGCCAAGGAGAGCGGCGTTCGGCTCCTCCTCGGCGACTCCACCAACGCCGAAGAGGAGGGCTACACCGTCAGCGAGCGGGCCGTCGGCAAGGTGTTGTCCGACCTGATGCGACGAGCGGAGGGCAAGCGGGTGATCGTCGCCTGTTTCGCCAGCCACCTCCACCGCATCCAACAGGTGATCGATGCGGCCGTCGCCAACGGCCGCACGGTGGCCACCCTGGGCCGCTCGATGGGCAAGAACGTCGCGCTGGCCCGTTCGATGGGTCTGCTCCAGGTGGCCGACTCTGCACTCGTCGACATCGAGAAGGTGAAGGATCTCGATCCCGCCAAGGTGTGCGTGATCTCCACCGGCTCGCAGGGTGAGCCGATGTCGGCCCTCGCTCTCATGGCCGCCGGCGAGAACCGCTGGCTCCGGGTGGGAGCCGACGACGTGGTCATCCTCTCTTCGCATGCGATCCCGGGCAACGAGTCGGCGGTGGGCCGCATCATCGACGGCCTGTGCCGGCTGGGGGCCGACGTGTTCCACGCCGGCATCGCCGACGTGCACGAGAGCGGTCACGCCCAACGGGGTGAGATGCGGACGCTGTTCTCGATCGCCAAGCCCGAGTTCTTCGTCCCGGTGCACGGAGAATTCCGTCACATGGTCCACCATTCGCGGCTGGCCATGGAGATGGGGGTGCGGTCGTCGAACGTGTTGCTGTGCGAGGACGGTGACGTCATCGAGCTCTCCGACAAGGGCATCGACTTCGCCGGCAACGTGCCGGCCGGGTTCCTCTACGTCGACGGCATCGTCGGCGACGTCGGGCAGGGTGTACTGCGCGATCGACGGATCCTGGCCGAGGAGGGCGTCGTCGTCGTGATCGTCACCGTCGACGTGCAGAACCGAGCCATCGTCACCGGTCCGGAGATCGTGACGCGCGGCTGGGTGTACGCCCCGGAGGCGGAAGACCTCTTGGAGGAAGCGGCCGAGGCCGTCCGCGACTCGCTGAAGGAAGCCTTCGCCGAGGGCGCCACCGACTTCGAGACCCTGCGCCGCCACGTGCGACGCGCCGCCGGTTCGTTCGTGAACGAGCGCACCCGCCGCAAGCCGATGATCGTCCCCGTCGTCATGGAGGTCTAGGCGGCGCCGCAAAGCGAGAGCACTGTCCAGGCCAGTTTTGGAGACGTCAGTGGGGCAGATCCGACCACTGGCATCTCAAAAATTCCGGTGCCGGTGGCCGCCGAGGAGATGAAGCACCAATCGGGCGATTCCGGCCGTCCGTTGCACCCTCGTCGCCATGCCGCCACGGGAGAACCCGCAGGCCGAATCCCGTGTTCCCGTCTGGGGCCACTGTTACTGTTGTTGCCACTGTGACTGCGACCAAGGCCCGGCCGAAGAAGCGTCCATCTGCGGCGGCCAAGCGGCCGGTGGCCCGTCGCAAGCCGCCCGCAAAGCCATCGCTCTGGTCGCAGGTGCGCGACACCATGGCGACCCACCTCGGCCGCCAGTCGGATGACGTCTGGGGACTCTTGCTCATCCTCGCCGGCGTCCTGGCCGGCCTCGGGATCTACGCCGACCTCACTGGCCCGTTCGGGCGGGTGCTCGAGGACGGCACCGGCACCGTCTTCGGCTGGGGTCGGCTCCTGTTCCCGTTCACCCTCGTCGGCATCGGCGCCGTCCTCGTGAAAGGTGCGCCGCGCACTGAGCCCGGGCGCATCGTCATCGGCTGCGTGTTCCTCGTGCTGTCGCTCTGCGGCCTGCTGCACCTGACGCTCGGCGCGCCGGTCTGGGGGTCGTCATTCGAGGAGCTACGCGAGGCGGGTGGCTTCCTCGGCCTCGTCGTGGCCGAGCCGCTGCGCAGCCTGATCGCCGTGTGGGGAGCGGGTCTGGTACTCACGACGCTGCTCGTGCTGTCGGGCCTGATCCTCACGCGAACTTCGGTGCGCACGGCCGCCGACGTCCTCGTCGACGGTGGTCGCTCCGTCGCTCATCTCGCCGGGCAGGGGTGGGCGTGGCTCGGCACCATCGGGAAGAACGCAGAGCTCGACGAGGCGGCCGAGCGGCACCCCTCGTCGACGCCGGCGCCCCGGACGCGGCGACCCAAGGCCTCGACGCAGACGCCGCTCGACGAGGCTTCCGAGGTCGAGGTCGAGGTCGAGGCCGTCGGGATCGCTGAGCCGGAGCCGGCCATCGACCTGCGTGAGCCCGACGCCACAGCGACCACCGGCCAACAGCTCTCCATCGATCTCGGTCCCGCCACCACGCCGAGCTCCTGGCGACTGCCGCCGTTGCAATTGCTCAAGAAGGCGGCCACCGCCGAGATCGACCGGCGCTCGATCGACGCCGCCGGGCGCACGCTCGAGGAGTCGCTCTCGGCCCACGGCGTCGACACGCGCGTCGTCGGCGCGACGACCGGACCGACCGTCACCCGCTACGAGCTCGAGCTCGGACCCGGGGTAAAGGTGGCCAAGGTCACGAGCCTCCACAAGGACATCGCCTACGCCATGGCGGCGGCCGACGTGCGCATCCTGGCGCCGATCCCCGGTCGCAGCGCGATCGGCATCGAAGTACCCAACGTCAAGCGCACACTGGTCGATCTCGGCGGCATCCTCGCCAGCGAGGAAGCGCGTCGAGCCACTCACCCGCTCGAGGTCGGCATCGGACGGGACATTGCTTGGCGGCCGGTGCTCGAGAGTCTGGCGGCGATGCCGCACCTCCTAATCGCCGGTGCCACCGGCGCGGGCAAGTCGAGCTGCATCAACTCGCTCATCACGTCGGTGCTGATGCGGGCCACGCCCGATCAGGTGCGCATGATCCTCATCGACCCCAAGCGGGTCGAGCTCGGCCAGTACAACGGTGTTCCCCACCTGTTGACCCCGGTGGTGGTGAATCCGAAGAAGGCCGCCAACGCCCTGCAGTGGGCCGTGCACGAGATGGAACGTCGCTACGACCTGCTGGCCGAGGTCGGCGTCCGCGACATCACCGGGTACAACGCCGCCTTCGATCGCAGCCAGCTCACGCCCGAGCCGGGAAGCGACACCGTCTACCAACGGCTGCCGTTCATCCTCCTCGTCGTGGACGAGCTCAACGACTTGATGATGGTGGCGGCGCGCGACGTCGAGGAATCGATCTGCCGCATCGCCCAGATGGCCCGGGCCGTCGGCATTCACCTGGTGATCGCCACGCAGCGGCCGTCGGTCGACGTGATCACCGGGGTGATCAAGGCGAACATCCCGTCACGTTTGGCCTTCGCCGTGTCGTCCTTGGCCGACTCGCGGGTGATCCTCGACCAGCCCGGAGCCGAGCGATTGATCGGCAAGGGCGACATGCTGCTGCTCACGGCCTCGTCGTCGGTCGCTCGTCGCATTCAGGGGCCGTGGGTGTCCGAGGAAGAGGTCCGCAAGGTCGTTGCGCACTGGCGCCGGCAGGGTCAGGCACAGTTCGTCGAGGGCGTCGAAGGGGCGGAGCCGGGTGCATCAGGTGGTCCGCTCGGTGGTGACGCCGCCGAGGGTGACGACGACATGCTCGGCCAGGCGATGGAGCTCATCGTTCGATCGCAACTCGGCTCGACATCGATGCTGCAGCGCAAGTTGCAGGTCGGCTTCGCTCGTGCCGGGCGGATCATGGACCAGCTCGAGACCAAGGGTGTCGTCGGTCCGTCGACCGGATCGAAGGCGCGCGAAGTACTGATGACGGTCGACGAGCTCGAGTCTCGCCTGCGCGGCGACACCCAAGCCTGACGGCATCCGCGACGGCGACGCTTGCGCCTCGTATCCTCCGCCCCGTGGTCGCGCTGCACCATCGGTACGAGGCGGATGAAGAACCGTCAGACGTGGTTGATGCCCGCCGCGAGGTCGACCATCTCGGCGCCGGTCTGTCACGAGCACTCCTCGCGACCTCACCGGAAATGCTGCGGTCGATCGCCGAGCGGGCGTCGCGCGCGGAGGCCGCCGTTGCGCGGTGGCAGGCGCGGGTCGGAGACCGGCCACCGCTCGACCCGGAGGCCGACGCTGCCGTGGTCGACGCCGTCGTCGAAGTGCGCTCGGCGCGCGCCGGCCAGAATTCGGCCTTGCGCGAGCGGCATCGATTGCTCACGACCGGCAACGGAGCCGGCGTCGTCGGTCTCGGTGTCGCCGGGGGCCTCGTGTTGCTCGGCCTTTCGCCGATGGCGCTGCCGGTGGCCGTGGCGGTCGCCGCCGCACCGATCGGCCCCGTTATCGGCGGTTGGATGGCAACCCAGCGCTGCTCGCTCGCCGCTCGCCGACTCGGCGTAGCTCGAGCCGCTTGGTCTGCCGCGCTCGAAGCGACCGGCATCGAGACGATGGGCGGACTGGCGGCGCAACGCATTGCCGTTTCCGCCTGGGAACGACGATCTGCCGAAGCGGCGGTCGCCACCGAGACCGCTCGTCCGCAGCTCCGTGCCTGGTACCGCTTGGCCGGACCCGGCGTGCCGCCGGCCGAGGTCGACGCCCTCCTCGATCAGATCGAACGTCTCCGCCAGGCCCAGCTCCACTTGCTCGGGCTGCTGCTCGCAGAACGCCTGGACTCCCGGGCCATGGCCGTCCTCGCTCCACCGGCCGAGGTCGCGAATCCCACCACCGCACCGACTTGGCTCGACGACGCCCTCGATCGCATCCGCAGCACCAGGCGCCTCCGCCTCTGGGGCACCTGACCCAGCGCATTGCCGTTGCCCCTGCGGTCGCCCTCAAGGCAACACCAACGCCTTTTCACGACCAGAAGGGCAACAACAATGCAAGGCGGTCGCGCGAGCCGGCTGTCCGCCCGGCGTAGGGAGCGCTAGCGAGCCGCCGGCGTGAGCGGAGCCAGCAGTTCCGGCGCAGCGAACCAAACAAGCCCGGCGTCGGGAGCGCCAGTGAATCGCCCTGGGTCCACCGGAGGCTCTGATCTCACAAGGAGACTGAGCTGTGCCTGCACCGAGGAAGTACGACCAGGAGACCCGGGACCGGGCGATCCGCTTGTATCGCGATCGTCGGCGTGAAAAGCCGGAGGAGTCGCTGCTGGCGGCGCGTACGCGCGTCGGCGAGTTGTTGAACGTCAATCGCGAGACGTTGCGGGGCTGGGTCGAGCGCCTCGAGATCGACGCCGGGGAGCGGCCCGGCGTGCCGTCGAGCGTCGAGGCCCGGCTGCGGGAACTCGAGCGGGAGAACGGCGAGCTGCGCCGAGCGAACGAGATCTTGAAGACGGCGTCTGCGTTTTTCGCAGCGGCGGAGCTCGACCGCAAACTTCGCTGATCGTCGACTACATCGACGCTCACCGCGACCGCTTCGGGGTCGAGCCGATCTGCCG